>CAUZSN010000187.1:0-4700 GCA_963582345.1 Planctomycetota bacterium | reverse complement strand
GAAGCCGTCGTTATGGTTGGAGAAATTGGAGGTACGGCCGAAGAGGAAGCTGCTGAATTTATCAAAACGGAGGTGCGAAAACCGGTGGTCGCATATATCGCAGGCGTAACCGCACCGCCTGGTAAACGAATGGGGCATGCGGGCGCGATTATCGCTGGCGGAAAGGGGACTGCGCACGAGAAATTCACCGCGTTAGAGGCGGCGGGAGTTCGAACAGTGAAGAGTCTGGCCGATATTGGCGAGGCGTTGGCAGAAGTTACGGGCTGGGAGTAGGCGATGACTGCGGAAACACATGGCTTTCAAACCGAGGCGCGGAAGTTACTGCAACTGATGATCAATTCCCTGTACTCGAACAAGGAAATCTTTTTGCGGGAGTTGATATCTAACGCGTCGGACGCAATCGACCGGTTGCGGTTCGAAGCGTTGGAACGACCGGAGCTATCCGAGACAGATCCGGACTACCGAATTTTGATTGAATTCGACAAGGACGCGGGAACGCTGGCGGTAGAAGACAATGGCATCGGTATGTCCAGACAGGAAGTCATCGAGAATCTAGGCACTATTGCCCGCTCCGGCACTGAAGAATTTTTCGCCAACCTTACCGGTGATCAGCAGCAAGATTCGACATTAATTGGCCAGTTCGGTGTTGGTTTTTATAGCGCGTTCATTGTTGCCGATGAGGTCCAGGTGCTTACCCAGAAAGCTGGAGAAGAGCGGGGGACGAGTTGGAAATCCAGTGGCGAAGACGACTTCGTTGTTGACCAGGTGGACACAAGCCGTGGCACGCGCGTGGAGCTCAAGTTAAAACAGGATGCGTTGGAATTCGCCGATGGGTTCAGGTTACGAAATATTGTCCGGCGATACAGTGATCACATTGGTATACCGGTGGAAATGCCAAAAGGCGACGACGAAGCGAGTGGCGAAACGGAGGTCGTCAATTCCGCCAAAGCGCTTTGGGCCCGATCTCGATCTGAGGTTTCAGATACCGAGTATCAGGAGTTCTACAAACACATCTCTCATGATTTTGAAGACCCCACCACGTGGTCGCATAATCGAGTCGAAGGCAAGCTTGAGTATACGAGTTTGCTCTACGTGCCCGCGCGTGCGCCATTCGATTTATGGAATCGCGAGTTACCGAGAGGGCTCAAACTCTATGTGCAGCGGGTCTTCATTATGGATGAGGCGGATCAATTCTTGCCGCTATACCTTCGCTTCATCCGCGGCGTCGTTGACTCCAATGACCTGCCACTCAATGTATCGCGTGAATTGTTGCAACATTCAGAGCATGTGCTTTCGATTAGGAACGCGCTAACCAAGCGGGTGCTCGACATGCTGGGCAAAATGGCGGAAGAGGATCGGGAGAAGTATGGTGTATTTTGGGACGAGTTTGGACAAGTGCTTAAGGAAGGGGCTGGAGAAGATGCAGCCAACCGTGATCTCCTACTTAAGCTCATGCGTTTTACGTCGACGGCGGACGAGTCCTCAGACCAGCGTATTTCGCTTGCGATGTATAAGGATCGAGCCAAAGCGGCACAAAAAACGATCTACTATGTGTTGGGCGACAATCTCACGACGGCGCGCCAAAGCCCGCATCTCGAAGTATTTAAACAGCAGAAAGTTGAAGTGTTGTTGTTGTCGGACCGAGTCGACGAATGGCTGATGTCGTTTCTAACGGAGTTCGATGGTTGGTCGTTTCAAGACGTTATGCGCGGTGAACTCGATCTACCTGAGCTGGAGAAGCCTGAGAATTTGGATGACGATTCTCTAGTCCAGCGGATTCAGGAGGTGTTGGGAGAGAAGGTCGAATCCGTGCGGCGGTCGACCAGACTCACCGATTCGGCGTCGTGCCTTGTCCTTGGCGACGACGATATTGGACATCAAATGCGCCGTATCATGGAGACCACGGGTCAATCAGTACCAAACTCCAAACCGCACTTTGAGATTAACGGCGACCATCCTCTGGTCCAACGATTGGACACCGAATCTGACGAAGATAGATTTAGCGACATGGTTCTGATTCTCTTTGATCAGGCCTCGCTGGCGGATGGGACCGCATTGCTTGAGCCCGGCGAATACGTGCATCGTATTAATCGCCTTCTCCTGAATCTCTTGGAATAAGGTAGTAACTTGCAAGTAGCGATAATTGGATCGGGTAACTTCGGCACGGCCATTGCGAATATTGTTTCTGGGAACGGTGTGCCAGCGTATTTGTGGATGCGTGATCCGCAACAATTTGCGGAGATCGAAAAGTATGGTGAGAATCGCCGCTATCTGCGTGGTTATCCGCTTGAGGAGAAAGTTACACCCACCCTGGATCTTCAGTTGGCTGTGTCCGAAAGCGAGTTACTATTTGTCACAGTTCCAAGCGCCTCCTTTAGAGAAATGTCGATCGAGTTGGCTCCTTTTGTCACCAAAGGGACGTACATCGTTAGCGGGACGAAAGGCGTGGAGGCTCCGAATTTTAAATTGATGAGTCAGATCTTAGAGGAAGAATTACCGGGCCGACGAATTGGAGTCATTAGTGGCCCCAATATCGCTGAAGAAATAGCGGGTGGACACTTCACGGGAACCGTTGTCGCTAGTCGCGACCCTAAGCTGTGTCAGTGTGTTCAGATGGTATTTGCGAGCGATACCTTTCGCGTCTATTCGAGCGAAGATATCTATGGTGTCGAGTTGGGTGGTGCGCTCAAGAATATTTATGCGATCGTTTGCGGAATGGCCGCTCGACTTGAAGTCGGTCAAAACACAATCGCGATGCTGATTACGAGAGGACTAGCGGAGATGAGTCGATTCGCCGAATCGATGGGTGCCAATCCCCATACGTTTTTGGGGTTGGCGGGCGTTGGCGATCTGATGGTGACGTGCACGTCACCACTTTCTCGGAATTATCAATTGGGATTCCGGATCGCGGGTGGTCTGTCGCTTCACGAAGCGATGGATGAGTTGGGTAAGTTAGCGGAAGGTGTCAACACGTTGCACGTCGTGCATCAAAAACGCGAAAAGTTGGGTGTAAACATGCCGTTAGCCGAAGCTCTCTTCCGTGTATTGTTCGAACACGGGTCCATGGATGAAGTCATCAATGGATTGATGACGGGTGAGCAGCAACTTGACGTTGAGTTCGCGAAGCCAACGACTTGGGGCACGACAAATTGAAATGGTCGCCGCTCGTAATTGTTTTCGCCGTGTCCACGTTGGCGAATGTAGATGTCCCGGAATCTTTTGATGTTCGTGGGGTCGATCGGTTTCCTCGGTCGTGGATAGTGTTGTTCGATGCGGCCGAAGAATCACGACCCCACGAATTTATTGTCGGTCCGGTTGACAAGATGGGTCAAGAAGTTCGGTTCGAACATGCGATCCGTGTTGAGGGCGAGAAAATTCGCGTCACTTACCAGATTCCTCCTGGTTTTCAACTGGCCGAGGTGCTTGAACATTACGAAAAGCAAATGCGTCGGACGGCCGACAAGGTCCTATTCCGGTGTCATGGTCCCGCTTGCGGACGCTCTTCAATTTGGGCGAACGACGTTTTTGGAATACGCCTGATGACTGCCCCAAATAGGAATCAATATTACCTTGCGGCGACATTCACAGCGGATGAGCAGCAATCGTTGGTCGCGGTTTATCTCGTCGAACGCGGGAACAAACGAATCTATGTCCACGTCGAGCAGATCGTAACGGGTGCGCGCTTTGATTTTGACGGGAATCGCAATTTTGCCGAGCGGTTAGCAAAACGCGGATTCGTTCGAATCGATGGGATTGTCCCAAACGGGCAAGGTGCGTTGGACGAAAATCAGCTCGAACAATTGGATGTACTGGCGGAATCGCTGACGAGTTTCGCTGGACAACAAGTTTATGTGGTCTGTCACCTGTATGGATCCATGAAAGTCGACAAGCTTCTTGAACGATCAGAGGAGTGCGCCGAACTTGCGGCAGAACGAATCGCAGAAGTTAGCGGTGTGACTACGATACCGTTTGGCACGGGTCCGATGGCACCAACGGAAGAATCAACCGACTCAAGACTTGAGCTTGTGCTTCCAAGCCGTCTCCGGAGTGAATGAAGAATATAGAAATCCCGCTGGGACCGAGGCGTTGGTGCGGCATGTTGCAAATCGGTTAGAACGGGCTTCGGATATCTATTATGGCCACGGATCCGATAGTGCGCACATGGAAGCCTGGGTGCTGGTACATGGTCTTCTTATGCAACGGGTCAGCGACTCGATTGATGAGGTGTTTGAACGGTGCGTAGAAGATTGTGTGTCCCTTCGTCTCGGTGATCGGGTACCGGTCGCGTATCTGACTGGGTTGGCTTGGTACTTCAATCGATGGTTCGAAGTTGAACGCGGCGTGATGATACCGCGCTCGCCAATCGGCGAAATCATCGAGACTAATTTGCGACCGTGGTTGAGAGAGCCTCCTGATCGTATTATGGATCTCTGTTGCGGGACGGGATGTCTCGGCGTGATGGCGGCATTGGCATTTCCAGAAGCCTCCGTCACGTTGATAGATATTGATGAGCGAGCGTTGTCGTCGGCGAGATCGAATGTTTTACGACATGGTGTGTCCGACAATGTTGAGATTCTTCGGTCGGATTTGTTTGATCAATTAGAGCCGAATGTTTTCGACGTCATCATTGCCAATCCTCCCTACGTTTCGGCCGACGAATTTGAGCACCTGCCGGAAGAGTATGCGTATGAACCAAGGGC
>CAUZSN010000186.1:0-4720 GCA_963582345.1 Planctomycetota bacterium | reverse complement strand
CGTCCGGATTGAACGCTGCTTCTGATGCTGTTTCGTCCGGCTTAACCGCTGCCGCTAGAGTGAGCGATTACGATGTTGTTTCGTCCGGATGGAACGCTGCCTCTAGAGTGAGCGATTACAATGTTCTTTCGTCCGGATGGAACGCTGCCTCTAGCGTGGGCGGTAGTTTCGTCTCGGGTATCAAGAGCTGTTGTCCTATAGACCCTTGTCGTCCATGTCCGCCCCCGTTTTGGGAACATCGATCTCATTTATTCGGTGATTTCCTATATTTGTCACCTGGTGGAGTTGATCTGGGGTACGCCACTCACGTTGATGGGACGTCAGCAACGGCCATTCCACTGGCTTCGCCGGATATCGTCGATCCAAATTACGAACCAGGGTTTCGCATTGGTGGAGCCCTATCTCTGGACGAAAAGACCAGTCTAAAAGCCACCTATTGGTACTATGAAAGTGGGACTCTAGATTCCCATGGGCTCCCCGGTGGCACCGGTTTTCTCCGGCCAGATCTAGTTCATCCGAATACCCTAACGGTCGCTTCGGACCGACTGTCTGCTGTAGCCAATCACGGCATCGATTTTCAGATGATAGACTTGGATTACGAGTCAGCGTTGTCCTGCAACGATCATTGGGTATTGAACTACTTGTTAGGAGTTCGCTACGCCAATCTTGATCAGGATTTTAACGCATCCTATGCGAATCTGGATACTTTTAACGTCAACAGCGAAATCGACTTTGACGGCGTGGGACCTCGAGTAGGATTGGACGGCAAACGAGAAATCGGGGACAAGGGCCTGATGCTCTTCAGCCGTGCAACTGCAAACTTCATTGTCGGTGAATTCACGTCCAATTACCGACAACGGAATCTCACGACCAGCGTCACAGAAGCCGTTACCGGGTTTACCGACGATCGGATCGTTACCATGCTAGAGTTAGAACTCGGAGTTGGTTGGCGGAACTGCTGCGATTCCTTTCGCCTTTATGCCGGTTACTATGTTGCAGCCTGGTTCAATAGTGTCACGACACCAAGCTTTATCGATGGTGTTCAGCGCAACGACTTCCACGATCTTGACGATTTGCTAACGTTTGACGGTCTGACAGTTCGGACGGAGTTCCGCTTCTGATCCAACACGTCGACTAGCCTGACAGTCGTGTTTTAGATGTTTGGATCCAGTCCGAAAAGTCTTGGAATATTTCGGTTGCAGAGCCCTTGATGGAATCCTGGCATCCGCTCCATTGCCGCTTCCATCGAGTACCATGTCGAAACGGTCGCCTTATTCTTGACTCTTCCGTTCGTTCGTTGCCCTCATTAGCTTCTAATGCTCGTTCCCTATAGTCTTATGGCTTGATTGTGGTGTTAAGCTTCTGAGTAAGTTAGATATTTGGACCCCGCCATCTGCGCACTGCGGG
This sequence comes from Planctomycetota bacterium, assembly GCA_963582345.1. Lineage (GTDB taxonomy): Bacteria > Planctomycetota > Planctomycetia > Planctomycetales > Planctomycetaceae > CAUZSN01. Next base: position 3,313 of record CAUZSN010000186.1, on the reverse strand, counting down.
CAATTGGTGTTCAACAAGTTGTCGCAAAAGTGCCTGCGAGTTTTCCTGAATGACAATCAATTCACGATGCTCGGATTTGATGAAACCTTCCTGGATGGCGTGATCAATTAAGCGGATCAACGGATCGAAGTATCCTGCTACATTCAGCAGGCCAATGTTTTTTTGGTGAAATCCCAATTGGGCCCACGTTACGACTTCGAAAAACTCCTCGAAGGTGCCCAGACCACCAGGCAGTGCAACAAACGCATCGGACAATTCGGACATAAGTGATTTGCGTTCGTGCATATTGTTGACGATGCGCATATCAGCCACTCGCTCGTGACGCAACTCGTTGGTCGCCAGCTTGTTGGGCAATACACCAATGACGTCGCCGCCGGCATCTAAGACGCTGTCAGCAATCACTCCCATTAGCCCGATACCGCCGCCGCCAAAAACCAATCCATAGCCGCTGTGGACCATTAATCGCCCCAGGTCAACCGCGGCGTTGCGATAGACTGCAGTGTCACCGACTTTGGATCCGCAGAAAACAGCAATCCACTTCATTGTCAGCTGATTCGTCAATCATCAGTGTTTACGTGCTTCGCAAAAGCGTATCGGTCCAAATCGTATGCGACAAGTGTTAACCTTTCATAGCAAGGAAGAGTTCGCAAGAATACGGAGTGACAGAATACTCAGACGCTTGATAAGCAACGTGCCATTTCACTGTAATGGCCGTCCACACTGTTCATAAACGTGAATCGGCAGTCACATGCGAACGCCCGATGAATACCTGAAACCCGAAGTCATACGTTCGGTCTCTCGGCTGGATTTGCGTGCGCGGTTCATTGTCGAGGGGTTTCTTTCGGGATTGCATACAAGTCCGTTTCACGGATTTAGTGTGGAATTCAGCGAGCATCGGCGATATACGCAAGGAGATGATCCGAAGGACATCGACTGGTTGGTCTACGCAAAGACCGACCGATATTACGTCAAGAAGTATCAGGCCGAGACGAACATCACGGGTTACCTGCTGATGGATCTGTCGGGAAGTATGAATTACACCTACCGACAGAAATTGAGCAAGTTCGATTATTCCATTTGTCTGGCTGCGGCATTGGGATACTTAATGATTCGACAGCAAGATCCGGTCGGATTGATCACTTTCGATGAAAGAATCCGCAATAGTTTGCCGGCACGCAGCCAGCGAAATCAATTGGCCAACATTCTGGCTTTATTGGCGAAAGCACAGCCGGTGGGACTAACCGAAATTGGAAATAACTTGCGTCAGATCGCCGCGATGATAAGACACAGAAGCTTATTGATCTTGTTTTCTGATTTACTAACTGATCCGGAGCCAGTCATTGAGAGTTTGCAGCTTTTGCGGCACGCTGGACACGACATCATCTTGTTTCATGTGCTGGATGAAGCCGAAGCGAGTTTTCCCTTCGACGGACTGGTCGACTTGAGAGATCCGGAGTCAGGCCAGTCGTCGGTCGTCGACGCGCACGGCATCCGTGCAGAATACTTGGAAACGCTGCGTGAACTTTGCGCACGCTACCGAAGTGAATGCCTGTCAATTGGCGCCGATTATGTTCAATTAGATACCAGTATGCAGTTCGGAACGGCGCTGGTGGAGTACCTGTCGCAACGGAAGGCGCGATTCTAGGCGTTAATTCAACACTCGGTTGGTCTATACGCTTCCCGCGGGCTGTGCCTTTGCTGGTTGAAAAATGTGGCGGCAAGGTTTGAGAAGAAGGCATAATCGGCCCTGGATGGTTGAGGTCCGACGAATGGTCCCACCAATGTCTTGCAACGCAATTGGTAGCTCTTTACATTGGATTCTTCGGTGTATGCGACATTCGTTGGCCCGTACGAGTCTCGCGTTATTAGAACCGCATGTCGGACGTGTCAGCGATTTATAAGTTCATGTCGGTTTTAGGACAAACACAAGCTGTTCATTTGACGTAAGTGCTTACACGTAGATGCGTTCGCTGATGACCCTGTTCGTAATGTGTCGCATTTGACGTATCCTAATTATTGGGCGTGACGCGATGATGTTGGGAATGTTCTATGCAAAATAACTCAGTGATTTACATTCGTAATCTCACCAAGATTTACAGGGACTTTTGGGGTCGCAAAAAAGTTCGTGCGTTAAATTCGTTGAGTCTTGATGTCTACAAGGGCGAGGTATTTGGTCTGTTGGGCCCGAACGGATCGGGCAAGACGACGACTCTGAAATTGCTGCTGGGACTACTGTTTCCCACGGAAGGTGAGATTACGATTCTGGGAAAATCGGCAGCTGATGTCGAAAAGAACGAACACATCGGCTATTTGCCTGAAGAGTCGTACTTGTACCGCTTTCTGAATGCCGAAGAAACACTCGACTTTTACGGTCGGCTGTTCAACATGTCGGCCGAATTGCGCCGCGAACGAACAAATCAAATGATTGATCTGGTCGGTCTAGACTTTGCCCGTCGCAGGCAACTGAAAGAGTACTCCAAGGGAATGACGCGTCGAATTGGGCTGGCGCAAGCCTTGATCAACGATCCCGATTTGGTGCTGTTGGACGAACCCACTAGCGGTTTGGACCCTTTGGGCACCAGCGATATGAAGGATATGATTCGAAAGTTGCGCGATCAGGGAAAGACGGTTGTCATGTGTAGTCATTTGCTTGCAGATGTCCAGGATGTCTGTGACCGGATCGCCATACTATACGAGGGTGAGCTGAAAGAGTTGGGGAAGGTCGACGAGCTGCTGAAAGAGCAAGATGCGACGCAATTACTGACGTCGAAACTTGACGAGCCAACTCTAGAGGAAGTCAAAGCCGTCTTGGCCAAACGCAACGCGACATTGATCAGCGTTGATCATCCGACAAATAGTCTGGAAGATCTGTTCCTGAAGATCGTGCACGAAAGCCGAGACCGACCTGGTCAGAGGTATATCCCAGGGAAAGCAGAAACCGAAACTGGGCAGAAACACGATGAAGATGAGGCCGCATAATTAAGATTGTGCGCATTGTTGACCTATGTATTTTGATCCTGAGCCCTACAAGATTCTAGAGGCAATTGCCCATTGGCTGCGCGCTTGCGGCAGCTTTGTGTTCATTGGGCTCATTGTCACATTGCTAGCGTCCTTGGCGGTTAAAGGAGCGGCTGGTCCGCGAGCTGTTTTTAGTCACATCGGTGGGTTTTTCGTTGAGATAGCGAACCTATCGCGCCGCCGCATTTGGGCAATGGCGGCTTTGACGCTCAAAGAGGCGATTCGCCGAAAATCGTTGATGGTCTTCGTCGTGTTCGCCATCGTGTTTATGTTTGCGGGTTGGTTTCTTTCAGGC
>CAUZSN010000185.1:0-4828 GCA_963582345.1 Planctomycetota bacterium | reverse complement strand
GCTAGGATTTGTCATCCTCATCGGCACCTCCGTCAACAACGCTATCCTGATTGTGCACCAGGCTCTCAACTACTCACGAAATCAAAATTGGGACGCGCGGAAGGCGGTACTGGAAAGCGTGCGCGTCAGAATTCGTCCGATCTTCATGACCATGGCTACCACGGTATTGGGTCTTTGTCCCTTGGTATTGTTCCCGGGTGCAGGTAGCGAACTCTATCGAGGACTGGGAAGTGTTGTACTGGGAGGGCTGTTCCTTTCGACACTCTTCACACTGTTGTTGGTACCCACCCTGTTCATCCTGCTTCTCGATGTGAAAGCGAAGTTGCATTCGCTTCTGCACCGACCCGAACGGGCTGACTCTGGTTTTTGACCGTCTGTAATGAATCCCTTGACGATATCCTCCGTCGCGGAAGACCTCGGGAAAAATCGATGCGCCACCTGTCGAAAAAAGAAGCGCAGGAAATGCTCAGGTCCAGGTCAACATGACTTGAAAGTGGGCCTCGAATGGGCGATAAGTGAAACACGCTCAGTGACTCATCCCATCCGTAGCCAGCATTGACGTGCACCGTGACAACACTTGCAGGTTTTACTTTTCGTCGCGCCCGTCTGTGTACCGCACCACCACACGCTTCCTGGACCAAGTTTAGGGGGAAGGTCAGTTCCGCCAGCGTTGGACTAAATTTTCAGATGCCCGAATGTTGCAGCCTTAACCTGTTCGCTGTAAGTCATTAGTACTCTGAAACCTCAAACGTGGAACGAATCAGGAAAAAACTTAGCGAGTCTACAATTCATCGAGGCGGGAGGTAGCTCTGCATACCTATAGGTTTGATACGTCCGAAAGGACCTATACTTTTACAGACGATCCCGCAGTCAGGTGTTCGGCCGACACTAGGCTTTGTTCTAAAACTCACACTAGCCCGACGCGGAAGCGGGGGAAATACAATTTCTCGTGTCCCACGCTTGCGAGTCGGGCTAGTGTGCTCGGACCAAATGCGTTTTAAGACAAAGCCTAGTTCACTCTGACAATAACTCCAGTAGATCACGAATATCTTGCGTGCTTAGTTGCTCATGCAGTTCATCAGGCATGATGGACTTTGAATCCAAGACTCGTGATTCAATTTGGTCTGGTTCGATTTCGAATTGTTTTCCGTCGGTTCCGAGAAAGTGCTCTACCGTTCCATCCGCTGTAATACCCAGCGACAGTCCGGTGAACAGGCGGCCGGATTGTGTTGTCACAATCCACGGAACGTAGCGCGGCGCGATCTCTTGACTTGGTTGGAGTATGGATTGTACTAGCCGGTGTCGGTCCATCCGTTTTCCGATGGCAGTCAGATCGGGACCAACATCAGCTCCCCGTCCGTCGTAGCGATGACAGTTCGCGCAGCGAGCTGTACCTTGACCGAAAAAGACCCGCCAACCAGCATCCGAGTCACCGGGCTGCTTCAGAAGATTTAACCAGGCGGTTGTATCGCTTGGCTCGGGCCTGGGATGATCCGGTTTCTCGTTGACTACGCGCGGAAGCAAACGCGCAGCCTGTTTCTGTACAACTTTCGAATCGGCGCTGGTAAGCCGCTCTAGCACCGCTTTCGATTCATTGTCATCCGGAAGAACACCTGCAAGCAGATCCGCGCGAATTTGTGGTGGAATGGCTTTCCGAATCGCGACCTCTAGTCGAACGTTTTCCGCATCGTGATCGCCTATCAACGTGAGACTGCGCGCCGCCTCTTTCCGGACATTGGCATGTCCGTCGGAGTTGACGACGAATTTGGTGAGGAGCTCAACATTGAATGCCTCATGGTCTAAGGGAAGGCTTTTTAGCGCCATTGCCTGAAGTGTTGGACGCGAGTCATCCGTCAGCGTTGCGACGAGAACCGTTTCGCCAGCGATTTGATCTCGCTGGACCATACCGGTATCAAGCCATTCAATGGTTGCCAATACTGCTTTGAAAAGCGCTACCGTCGACTCTTTGTCACTCAACAGTTGCTCGAGCGAACTGCGAAACTGGGTGAGACGTGCGTCCGCGATCCAACGAACTGCATAGAGAACGACTGACGAATCAGTGTCCGTCAACGCGGCGGAAATCAACGCGTCACGTTGTTTCGCCGAAAGTTTGCTTCGTCTGGCGGCTTCCAACACGCCGAGTCGTTGCCTGTCGTTTAGCGTGACAAGTTGGTCTGTTGTCAGGAAACGCGTATTCACTAACCCCATCATCGCCGCATGATGCAAGAACGGATCGTGCGATCGCAGGGCGTCCCAATCAGGCTCAAGACTTGCTCGCTGAGCGTGTCGTTCTGCGGTGCTCAGCTGCGGAACGACTTTTTCATCAGGTTTATCCTGCCAACTCAGCCTCCAGATTCGTCCTTTTCCATGCACATTGTAACTGCGATCGACCCAGTCGGTGAAATACAGCGAGCCGTTTGGCGCGACGGCGAAGTCGACCGGCCGGAACTGGTTGTCTCCCTGAACCACGACCTCACGATCACCACGTACAGAAGCACCATTTGATTTGAGCGTGTACCGTTCAACACGGTACTCGCCCCAACTGGACGAATACAATTGGCCGTGCCACATCAAAACGGCCGAAGGGGCCTCACTTGTGCCGGCAACCATGGGAAGCGTGCCCGGCAGTTCGCCATCCCACGCCTGAAGCGGATGTTTGCCGGATCGACCGTAGCGGAACTGGTAGCCGTAGTCACCACCGTTTACAACATGTACTAACCGACAAGGCGGGGATGCATCTGGGTCGTTACCAACCGTGAATACACGTCCCACCGAATCCGTGCAGATTCCGAACGGATTCCAGAATCCTGTTGCGACCTGCTCCAAATGAGAACCATCGATGCGGCAGCGATAAATGTTTCCCCCTTCGCCTCCGCCGCTAATCCGGGTGTCGTCGCTACCGACGAGCGTATAGGTCTTTCCGAGGTTTTCGCCAAGTCCAAAATAGAGGCTTCCTTTGCCGTCAAAACACAATCCACCAAGCCCGTTGTGAGGATAGTCACCGTCAGTTTGCAAAGATGCGATGACCTCCTGCTGGTCCGCTTTGCCGTCACCGTCGGTGTCTCGAGCTCGAGTGACCTTCATTCGGGTCGCCACGTAAATCCAATTGTCGGGACCACGTCGGATGCTCATCGTCTTATGAGAACCATCCAGAAAGCTTCGAAATCGATCGGCCCGACCATCTCCATCGGTGTCTTCGACAATACGTATTCGATCAAACTGTGGACCGGTATAATCGTCTGGAGGAAAATGGGTATGTGATTCGATCACGAGCAATCGGCCACGTTGGTCAAAGGTCAACCCAATGGGCGTTACAATGTCTGGTTCCTTGGCGACCAGTTCTAGTTTCATTCGAGAATCAAGAACCTGAGGCCCACCATCCGTGCGGTTATCGGCAACCAGGATGGAAGAAGCCAGCATTGCAAGGCAAAAAAAAGTGAGCCGTCTCATAGTTCTAGCCACCAAAGGATTCCAAATATCACGCAACATTTCCCGTCAAAAATTTCTCAAGACAACCAGTGCGATCGGTGTGTCGCTGAGTGTCCCTATTATGTCCCCGCAAAGGTGTTGGGACGGAACAGTTCGTGCCGACGAGTTGATCTTAGTTGGTGTGATCGGCACAGGCAATCGGGCTCGACAGGTGGTCGATCAACTACCTTCCCCAGGCCGCATTGTCGCGATCGCGGATTGCTATCAGCAGCGGATGAATGAAACGTTGCACCAGAATAACGCTTCCGAAGTTCCACCCGCCAATCCATCCGGCAATAACCCCGGCATGGCGAGAGTCGACGCACTGAATGTCAACGTTGGCGGTTTGGATCTACCGGAAGGTACGATTCTTTCCAGGGGCCGAGGGGTGCATTATTCACGGTGCCTTCTGATGCTACTGAAGTCAATGTGACTTTTGAGGGTTGGAATCCGTCCAGTTCTTTTTCCCGTAGTTTTATTGCCCATGGGTTATCGTATACCGATGAGGATGAACGTGGCCTTAACGCGTTTGGCGGCGCTGGTAGCCTCGGCTTTAGTAGCGCAACGTCAAGAGTCTGCACGGAAACGCATACGAATTTCTCGTCCGGTTAGCAGATCGTATTCGCTCTCGGTGGCGATAGTAACTTGATGCACAGCCTTGGCCGTCATGCGGATGTCCTTGAAGAGGCTCTGAAAGTAGGGGGCTGTTTGGGAGTTCGACTCCACGAGATCACATATGTCATTGGCAAGTTGTGGGTTATTTTCTTCCGTCTTCAGATTTTCTGCTCGCGGCTGATCCTCTATGATTTTTCCTATTCGCAACTTATTCAGTCCCTGAGCAACCGTGTGCCACGACTATCCGAAAACAGTTTCGGTAAGTCGCTCGTCTCCGCAAAGGTAGTCCCAACAAACTTTCGCCTCAAATGCTCGCCGCTCTGGACCAGTCATTTTGCTAGCAGCGTCTCGAATCGTATCAACCATCTGTTGTGTAAGTTCATCCACTGAAATGTCCTCCATGATTCTGTGTGAAAATGGAGCATATAGCCGATTATTTGGATTTTGGGACATTATCTGGTGGGAGTTGTCCCAGAGCGTGCAAGTCGAAGGAAGTGGTCAATGCCGGAGGGAAAACCCATCCCGCGACCGAACAGACGGAACTGATCATGACAATCCGATGCGAATTATTGGAAGTACCAAAATGGTACACCGTATCGGCGATGAATGTATTTGGCTACGTTTGCGATCGTTGGCGTTAGCGTCGAGGATTTCTCTTGCGCAACCGGCAGCGCGCCTTAGGCACGTTTTCCAAGATAGGCTGATAGGGATATACTGAGCGCGATGCGAGTAGGGCTTGTGGGGA
>CAUZSN010000184.1:0-4912 GCA_963582345.1 Planctomycetota bacterium | reverse complement strand
GATCGGTTCGTGCCTCATCGATCAGGTGTGGAATTTCTGCCAGTTGCCCGGTGCCAACAACGATGTCGACGTGTGGTGCACGCTCGAAGATCAGTTTCTGATCTTTCTGAGCCATGCAGCCGATGACACCAATCACACATTGGGGGCGATGTCGCTTGCTGTGTTTCAGCCGACCTAGCTGGCTGTAGATTTTGTGTTCGGCGTGTTCACGCACACTGCATGTATTGAGCAACACCGTGTCGGCTTCTCTCACATCGTGCGACAACTCGTATCCATGCTTGCGTAGTGCGGCTACCACCAATTCGCTGTCCAAAACGTTCATCTGACAGCCAACGGTTTCGATGTAAAGTTTTCCGTTGTGTTCTGAGGAAACTTGATTGAGCGTCATGTGATTTTGTGGAAATCGGTTCTGAGTTCGTGTGTCTTTCCGTTGTTTTTGTGATTACTTTAGGTGTCTGGAAAAAAATAACCACAGAATGGTTTTTCCAGGCTGCCCTACTTCAGTTCGCTGACGCGTTACGTCTTGCTTTCGATGATCCACTTAATTCTTGCAATTGGAAGTAACATTTGCTGCGCCGTAGTCTCGGTCGCTTTGTCCGCCTCTTTAAGGTGTTTCGAGTCAGGCTAATTTCTAGAAGTCTTCCGCTTTGCTAACTCATCTGTGAGCATTTGTTACTTGTACTGCTGCTTATGAGTCGCCATCAAGGCGCCAAGCAACTGCAAGGCCAACAGCGAAGTCGCTATGTATACGGTCCACCATGCCTGTACCTTTCGTTTGGTCTACTCCCGTACTCGTTCAATATACTCTCCCGTGTCGGCGTCGATTTTGATTTTGTCGCCTTGTTTTACGAACGCTGGTACCTGGACGGTTGCACCGGTTTCGACTTGAGCCGACTTTGTCACGTTCGTGGCCGTATTGCCACGAACGGCGGGTTCGGTTTCGATAATCTCCAGAACCACATATTGCGGTGGAGTCATTCCGATCAGTCGCCCATTCCAATAAAGAAGATTGCAGGTCGCTCCCTCCAAAAGGAAATTCATCTGGTCGCCACAGACGTCGGTTCCTAGCTCGTGCTGCTCGTACGTTTTGTTGTCCATGAAGATGTAATTGTTAGAATCCCGGTATAAATATTGCCCCTCACCCTTGTGGACATCGGCTGATTCGAGGCTATCGCCGCTTTTATAGGTCCGATCGAGAATAGTTCCCTTCAACAGATTCTTAAGTTTCGTTTTGTACAATGCCTGCCCTTTGCCGGGCTTGACGAAGTTGCACTCAAGCATTTCGTACGGTTCGTCGTCCAACGTGACTTTGATCCCCTTCCGGAAGTCACCAGCATTGATTTGAGGCATTGGTCTTTTCTCGTCCGTTTTCTACATCACCACTCTTCTTATCTCAGGCTGCGCGAGGATATCAAATCTGACTCGTCGGGGAAATGCTGAACGGATCGTCAGTATAAGGTCTCGTTCAACCAGTGAAAACCGCATGGTTAATCTCGGATATGCTTGCGGCCCACTAAGACGGTTCATCGTTCAGGTCTGATATTTCACCGCAATGCCAATCTATTGACCAGTGTGATAAACTGATCACCCCGGTCCGCGAAATTTCGAAACCAGTCGTAGCTGGCGCAGCCTGGTGAAATTAGTACAATGTCGCCTGGCGCCGACTGAGCGACTGCCCAGGTGAATGCAGCATCTAACGAACTATGCGAACGATGTGGTATTGGACAACCACTGCAGCATTGATCAATTGAGCCAGCCAACTGCTCTGCTGTTTGACCCATTAGGGCGACCGCTTTCGTTTTTTTGGCAATTGTCATTGCCAGCTCCAACAGGTCGACTTGCTTGTCGGAGCCGCCGGCCAAGAGAACGATTGGCTGATCGAAGGCCTTGAGCGCTGCTTGGACGGACTCGGGAGTGGTGGCTATCGAATCGTTGTAGAACGTGCGTCCGTCGATGTCCGCAACGAATTGCAGTCGGTGAGGCAAGCCGGTGAAATTCATTAGCCCTTGCTGAATCGGGGAAGGCGCGATGCCAATCGCTGTCGCGGCGGCGATTGCGGCCAAGGCGTTCTGAAAATTGTGTCGACCGGACAGATTCAGGCAATCTCGCAATGGAATTATGTGTTCGCTGTCATCGATGCGAATCAGAGCTTGGTCTCCTAGCTGGAAGACTCCTGTTTGACCTGAATCGTGCGTTCCGAACCAATGCTGAGCAGCGCACGTTTGCCATCTTACCACATCCCGATCGTTTCGGTTGAGCACCGAAATTTGATCGGCCGTCTGCCAACGCAGGATGGATTGCTTTGCCTCGCGGTAGGCATTCAACGAGTCGTGACGATCCAAATGATTCGGACTAAAATTCGTTACAACGGCGACGTCAGGACTCGCATGGAGATGGTTTAAGTCTTCGAGTTGGAAGCTACTCAATTCCAAGACGACCCAGTGGTCCGATTCAATCTGGTCGACCATTGGCAATAGACTGCCGCCGATGTTACCGCCCAGCCAACACCGATGTCCGGACGCTTCAAGCATTGCGTGAATCATGGTGGTTGTCGTTGATTTTCCGTTGCTACCAGTGACGGCAACGACTTGTCCACGGTTGTGCTGCCAGAACAGGTTCATCTCGCTGGTGAGCGGTATGTTGTTCTGCCGTGCTAGTTCAATATATGGATTGTCCGGCCGTACAGCCGGATTGACGACGATCAGTTCCGCGTTGCGAAAGTGCTGCTGACTGTGGCCTCCCAAATGGAATTCGACGCATGGAAGGTCATGCAGTTTTACCAACGAATCCGCGAGTTCTTGTTCCGAACGCAAATCAGTCACAACTACGCGTGCACCACGAGTTGCCAAGAATTGGACAGCACCGATTCCGCCGCCAAATGTACCAAGTCCCATCACGGTCACCCGTTTGCCGCGCAGTTTGGGATTTTCGGCTGGTCGAATCATGTAGATGAAATAGCAGTTCTCGGAACGATCACAAATGGCAAATTAACTATTGAAACAGGACATGTTACGACGTCCAAGTCATCGCAGTGCTTTGTCATTTCGGTTAGAGGCCGGAAGTTGGAACTCCGGCACACCACGAAAAAACCGGCTGGAAGAGTTCTTGTCGTCCAGCCGGTGGAATTGTCGATTTGCGAACAATACGTCAATCAGTCGTCGTAATCGACTTCGACGTAACCGTTCTTGGAACGAATGTCGACTGCATAACTCCCATAATCATATCGGACGTGGCGACCGTTCTTGCTGCAGGTTACCTTGCAGACCTGCTTCTTGGGACGGCAGCAACTGACCGGCTTTGGTCGGGGAACGCAAATTTCTACGCTCACGCACCGGGGCTTAGCCGGAGCGCAGCAACCACACGGGTTCGGTTTCCAGCACGGATCGACGATTTGGATAATCTTTTTCACGGCGCAAGGTGCGATATTTTGAGAATCCCGAACCTTTACACAGGGATACTGTGCAACGGCCCCACCAGCGGCCGGTACCGGCACTAGTTTCGCTCCATCCGGTGCAGGAGCCGGAGCAATGGCTGCGCTATAAAAAAAGCTCGATCCAAACAACTCTGGCCCAGACGCGAATGCCATTGACGACGACGCCACAACTACGCTAATAGCCAACAAACACAGAAGCCTTCTCATTCTCGTATGCTCCTTCGGTACGGATGCCTGATTCATTAAAATCGGGCAGCCTTGTCAAACATTTGAAACGACCTCCGGCCGAGCACTTACAGACGGCTCGACACCTATCTAAGGCAAAGATACATTATTTCTGACCGGGGGTTGAAACGAACTTCGTCGAAATATACCAATTCCAGGCAATTTATGCGGACGTTAACGATTACGAATAATGGGAAAACGCGATAATCGCAAGCTATATCTTACTTAGTTTTTGTGAATTTACAAATTTTCTCAAATTTTCGGTGTGGCGGTTGATAAATTCGATTCTACCATCCTCCCAGGCGATTGCACATTATCGTAGGCAGCGTACTGGATTGCTGCTGGATAGCGGGTCTATAACGGCCATTTCGACAGGTCTAGTTTAAATGGATCTTCCATGATGTTCTGAATGTATTGCATCCGATTTGGGTGATTCCCATAATGAAAATTGTGCAGACTGCCCATGGTCGTCAATGTGATCGATCATGGTGTTTTTGATCGAATTGTAAGACGGAGATTGGACAATGCGTTGTCGATTGTCTGCTGCCGTCGCAACTGTGTTCGGGCTGTTACTGGCGGCCGTTTTTCTTTCCGGATGCGGTCGCAGTGAGTCGGTCGAGAAATCGAAGATGCACGAGTCGGATGTCGGGAACACAGATACGTTTAGTGAATCCAGCAAGTCCTCGCAAATTGCCTCAAGTGTGGAAAGCGGTCGCAAATGGATCAGTGACATTCCCTATGATGTTTTCTTTGACGATCCGATTTCGATTTTCGAAAACAAGCAACAGATACCAATTCAAGGACCGGATACTGAAGTGAAAACGGATCCCAGTTCAAGTTTGAATTCCACTTTAGATTCGCCGAAACATGCCGAGACAGATTTGACGAGCACAAACTGGAAAGAGATCATCGACAAAGAAATCCTCGATTCCGAAGTCAAAAACATTTGTAATCGATTGACCAAGAACTTACAGACCGTCGGCAGGTTTAAATCAACGCATCAGGAAATTCCGGTCGACAGCGCCACGTTGGCGACACTAGCCGGCATCGCCGTCGATCATCCCGATGGAGTCAGTTGGAAACAGAACGCCAAATATGTGCGTGACCTAGCAGGCAGTATGGCTAACAAAGAATTGATTCGAGATAAGAAATCCTATGATGTCGTGAAGACTCCGTTCGAGAAGATCGTCGGTCTTCTGGACGGCAGCGTACCGGGCGAATTACCGGATTCAGCCGACGTCGCCGACTTCGCGG
>CAUZSN010000183.1:0-4982 GCA_963582345.1 Planctomycetota bacterium | reverse complement strand
GTAACAGCAACTAAAGCACGAGCGTGATGTAAGATACCTCCCAGAAAATGTGATGCCTTTTCAGACAGTCCTAGACCATGGTTGTCATTTTCATCCAGAAAAACGTTCTTCCCCGTTTCGAGGTCGGCCAGATGGAAATGTATATGCAATCCGCTTCCAGTCCGATCAGAAAATGGCTTGGCCATGTGAGTGGCAATGGCTCCGTATTTTTTGGCCAACTGCGAGGTGGCCATCTTGAAGAAAGTGATCCGGTCAGCCGTCGTTAGCGCATCGGAATAGTCGAAGTTGATCTCGAATTGCCCGTTTGCGTCTTCGTGGTCTGCTTGATAAACACCCCAACCCATTTCGTTCAGTGCACTGGAGAGTTCCTGCAAGTACGCCATGGCCGGAGCCATTGAACGAAAGTCGTAGCATGGTTTGGCCAAACTGTCGACGCTATCCGGATTCCAAGGCTCGATTGAACCATCTTCTCGCCGCGTCACCAGGAAGTGTTCCGGCTCCATCCCGACTTTGAACGTGTAATTTTCCTTCCGAGCCTCATCGAGCACACGAATCAAATTGGTGCGGGGACAGTAGGGATACGGTGCGCCATCGACAAACAGATTCGCGGCGAACCTCGCAGTGTTCGGCATCCACGGTAGCGACGTATATGTGTTGAGGTCGATGCGGGCCATCATATCGTGCGAGTGTGGACCTTGGCCGAGGCCCCACACGGCCGCTCCGGCAAAGCCGGCGCCAACATCGATCATATTGTCCAATTCACTGGCTGGAACCATTTTAACTTTTGCCGCCCCGTGCACGTCGACGAATTGTGCCAATAGAAAATCTATGTTGTCCTTTTGCAGTCTCTCATGCATTTCTTCGCGAGTTGCCATGGCTTACACCTCCATCTGAACAGGTTGTCTCAATCAAGTGTTGACGACGATTTCCTTATCGGTGAAAACCGGGACGAACAGGCAACGATATCACGGGATAAATGCAGCTCACAACAGTCATGGCTCTTCGTCAGTAAAAGGATGCAACGATTTCAATGTCTTTTTCGGCAAAGCAGCGAGCACCACCTTGGCCATTGAGAAATCCTCGTCTGTCGTGATTTTAAAGTTCATCGGCCACCCTTCAACCACCGTGATCTTGCTCCCCAATTGCTCCACCAATTGAGCCTCGTCAGTCGGATTTAATTCATCTCGCTGAGCATACGCATCGAGCAACAATTGACGTCGAAAGACTTGAGGTGTCTGGGCCGCCCACAGCCCTTCTCGGGAAACTGTTTCCACAATTTCGTCTTGCAAGTCGACCTTCTTCAATGTGCCGTCGACTCGCACTGCGGGAATGGCCGCTCCGCTTTGCTGTGCTGCATCGAAAACGGTATCGATCCATTCGCTGGCCAGCAAAGGCCGAGCCGCATCGTGGACGGCTACGAAATCGACTTCGTCTCGAACATTCGTTAGAGCATTGAACACGGAATCGGCTCGTTGCGCACCCCCTTTGACAATTTCAATGTCCATGAACGCCAGGTTCGGCCTAAATCTGTCCTTAAACCACTCGACATCTTCCGGTGCGATAACAATCAGCATTTGAACGACGTCCGTCCGATTCAGAAACAATTCGGCTGCTCGCAGCCAGACCGCTCGGCCTTTCAACTCAACAAATGGTTTTTTTCGCTTGTTCGCGCCAAACCGCGTGCTTTGACCAGCAGCGGGAAGAATTACGGCAAACGTCGCCATGACGGCTCCTAGTTGGCTGGTAGTGCCAACGGTGTCGCGTGTCCAGACTTCCAACACGCTGCGCGAAACCAATCATAGTCACCACCGACTGGACCGACAACCGGGCGTCTTGCCTTGCTGCCGACGGTTGACGGCCAATCACCTGCCACCGCATGTCGTGGCAGGCATGGCGGGACCCACAACTGACCCTTCGGTATCGCTGACAGGCTCCGCACCTGACAGACGACGGGGCCTGAACCACAAAACCGCGTCTACAGAACAGGACATCATTGAACAAGCCCTGTTCAATAACAACTATAGCCGCACAAATACCGCCAAGGAATTAGGCATCAGCCGGGTCACTCTGTACAATAAAATGAAAGAGTACGGGTTGACGAAAGAATCGATAGAGGCTGATTATAGATTTTCGCACGCGTCGAAGAATTGACGCAGCATATCGTCTTAACTCCAAGGATTATTGCGTGGTCATCCGGGACCCATTGCTGCAACGGCCGAAAAACGTGTCTTTTGAAATTACTGGTGCAGCACTTTGTCTAGCCTACTGGCAATCTCAAATCTGTCGACAGCTCCAGAAATGCGCGACACTTCTTCACCATTTTGGAATACGACCAACGTCGGAATTGATACAATACGATACTTCAACGCGGTTTTCCGAGCGACGTCAACATCTAGCTTGGCCACGACGGCGCGACCTTCATAGTCTCTGGCGACTTCTGCCACCGTTGGTGCAATCGCTCTGCAAGGACCGCACCACGTTGCCCAAAAATCCACCAAGACAGGCTTGTCCGACTGAAGCACCAATTCGTTAAAGTTGGAGTCATCAACGACAAATAGTGCACGATGTGAATCGTCCGAGTCGGTTGATCCAACAGTGCAACCAGCAAAGACAATAACTGCGGCCATCATGGAAAGCGTTACGAAAAGTCTCATGTCTTGAATCCCAAATAATGAGTCAGAGTAGGTCAGGCTCAGTATGACTTGGTCTTGTACAAATTGTAGCCATCGGATCCTACGGTGAAAAGTGGATTATTGATGGAACGATGACTGTCGTTGCGTGAGCGTATTAGCCGCCACGCGTCTCACTAGCGAGATTGTAGCGGTCGCCGGGTTCTCGTCAAATCGGGAAGCGGTGGCCTGGTCAGGCCATCACACAACAATCAGCATCTTAAGCGAATTCGCATTACTTCTGGTTTAGCGATACAAATAACACTCTGGTAACTTGCCAATTTCTTTGCATGAGGCCGCCCTCGACATGTCACAAATTCTTCCAGTCCTGGAACCAGATCGATCTACTCCCGCACACGCTGATGGCGTAAAACGTGGCGGATGGTGGCACATCGAAAACGAACACGTCATCTGCGACCTTTGTCCTCGTCGCTGCGTGCTAAAAGATGGTGATCGAGGTTTCTGTTTCGTCCGGAAAAATGTCGGTAACGAAATGATGTTGACGACATATGGCCGCAGCACCGGGTTTTGTATCGACCCGATTGAAAAGAAGCCGCTGAATCACTTCTATCCGGGAACGAGTGTCCTGTCCTTTGGAACTGCGGGCTGCAATCTGGGCTGTAAATTCTGTCAAAATTGGGACATCTCGAAGTCTCGCGAGATTGAACGGCTGAGCACCCACGCACTGCCGGACGCCATCGCTTACGCTGCAAAATCTCTGGGATGCGCTAGCGTGGCCTACACCTACAACGATCCAGTGATCTGGGCCGAATATGCCATCGACACCGCTCGCGCGTGTCGTGCCCTTGGAGTCAAGAACGTCGCCGTTACAGCAGGCTATATCACAAAAGAAGCACGGGGAGCCTTTTACGAATTCATGGACGCGGCCAACGTTGACCTGAAAGCGTTTACCGAAGAGTTTTACTATCGAATTACTCTGTCGCACCTCGAGCCGGTTCTGGAAACACTGAAATGGTTGAAGGCCGAGACAGACGTCTGGTTTGAAATCACCAATTTGGTCATCCCCGATGCCAACGATGACACAGACGAATTTCGGCTGATGTGCGACTGGATCCTGGACACCATTGGCGACGAAGTACCCGTGCATTTCACCGCATTTCATCCTGATTTTCGTATGCGAGATCGCTCAAACACACCTCACGAGACCTTAATCGAAGCACGAGAGGTTGCCTTGGCGGCTGGCATCAAATATGCCTACGTTGGCAACGTGCATGATACCAAGCGGCAAAGCACCTACTGTCCGAACTGTGGCAAACTAGTTATTGAACGTGATTGTTATCAACTTGGCACCTACGCCTTGAGCAGCAATTTATGTATGCACTGCGGGTTTTCGATCGCAGGCCACTTCGCCGATCGACCCGGCACTTGGGGACGCAAACGTCTGCCTGTCGACATGCGACAGTTTTCTCAGCAACAGGAACAATCGGCTAAACAACATCTAATGATGTCTGAAGAACAAGGCACTATCGCGGCTGCTCTCGAACAAGCCAATATAACAATTCGTGAGCAACAGCGTAGGAATTCGCATCCTCAGAGAAGCTTGCCTCAGCAGAAAATTGCGTTCCATCAGCAAGGACTCGAACCTATGGTTACCTCGGCTCCAACCCAGGTTGAGCTCACGGACGAACAAAGAAACCTAGTACTGGCGGCAGCGGCCGAACACGTCAAAGCCGCCGTCGTGAATCGTCAACCGAATCTGCCCGAGTTGGGCGGTAATGGATTTGGGCAAGAACCGGTTTCCGGCGCGTTTGTCTGTCTAAAGCGTAATGGACGATTGCGATCGTGTTGTGGTTTGTTCGGTCACACCGTGCCGCTCGCTCAGGCACTGAGTGAAGCTGCACATCGGACGGCGACAAATGATCCGCGGTTTCCTCGGATTTCACCTAGTGAGGTGCCTCATCTGGATATGGAAATCTGGTTATTGTTCGCTCTCGAACAAGTGCCTGAGCGTGGCGTGGCCCGCATTCAAGCCGTCACGGTCGGCAAACACGGATTGAAAGTGAACCGCGGCAACAAACAAGGATTGCTGCTACCTGGCGTTGCGACTGACAACGACTGGGACGCCGAAGAGTTCCTCAACCACGTTTGTATCAAAGCTGGCATCCCGCCCACGTCTTGGAAAGACAATGAAACGACGCTGCTGCGCTTCGAGGGTCAAGTGATTCGCGGTGGACTTGTCACGGACCAGGAAGAAAGCACACTGCTGCAAACTCGTCCTCTGTTCGATGAACGTCAAATGACAGCGTATGTCCAATTCTGTCGTGAAACGGTCGCCGCTTTGGCCAAGGGAGC
>CAUZSN010000182.1:0-5031 GCA_963582345.1 Planctomycetota bacterium | reverse complement strand
CGACTGAAACGTAAACAGACAATGCAAGATGGTCTAGCGCTACCCAGCCTGGAAAAGTTGGCACGCTGGAACTGGTGGGCGGTAATGATATCGGTCCCGTTGCTGTCCCTGGGAATGCTGACCGGCGTGCGATTGGTGTTCTTGTTAGAAGGCATTCCAAAACCGCCAACATTCACTGATCCGATCGTGGTTGTAAACGGATTTGTCTGGCTGATAATGGCGGCGTTTTTTGTCTGGTTGCTAAAGACGCGTCGACCAGCTGGCAAACAAGTCGCGTGGTTGACGGTGTTGGCGTTTGGTTTCTTATTGGTCACAGTAATTGGTCTGCAAGTTTTGACCCACGGTAGTCTGGATACGTTTCACACGCAACTTGCAGGATCTGTTTTTCGGTTGACCGCTTGATGCTCACGGGAGCACCGTGTAAACGTGCAAGTCGTCTATTGCAATCATCAAACGACCGATTTGAGCCTGCGGGAACGTCTGTCGTTCTCGATTGGCGAGCAATTGACGAGCGCCTACCGTGAACTGCTGTCTATCTTCCCCTCAACCGAATGCGTGTTCCTGTCGACGTGCAATCGAGTGGAACTTTACACGGCGCAGAAGACACTAGACGATCCGCCCACACATCAACGATTGGCTCAATTCTTATCCGACTTCCATCACGTTCCGCTTAGCGAATTTTCCGACGGATTATTAGAATGTACCGGATCCGATGCGGTGCGTCATCTGTTCCAGGTCGCATCCAGCATCGACAGCATGGTGCTGGGCGAACCGCAGATCGTCAACCAAGTGAAAGAAGCATACCAGCTTGCTCAACAAAACAATGCCTGCGGACCTCTAACTCACGCAATGTTTCAAGGAGCAATCAATGTTTCGAAGCGAGTCCGCACGGAAACCCGTCTGGCGGAAAGACGCGTTTCAATTGCCAGTGTCGCTGTAGACGAATTCGGCAAGAGCATCTTCGACCGATTCGACAATAAAACCGTCTTGATCATTGGCGGTGGCGCAATGGCGGAAGAAACGTTGCGTCACCTGCAGCATGCTGGGGTTGGCCAGATTATGGTGACGAGCCGCAGTCCCGAACGAGTTGACAAGTTAGTCACGGCGATCCCAGGCGCGATTGTCAAACTGTACCAAGAACTGGATCGCTCCATGGCAGCTGCCGACGTTATTGTCAGCACAACTGGCGCCGACCGACCAATCGTCGACTTCGAAAGGTTTTACAACGTGCGCCGCCAAACGGATAGAAAACCGGTGATCATCCTAGATCTGGGTGCACCCCGCGACTTTGAACCGGCCGTAGTCAACGTTGATGACAACGTCTTTCTGTATGACCTTGACGACTTGCAAGCCACTTGTGAAAAGAACCGCAAGGCGAGATCGAAGGAGGTCGAGCAGGCTCTTTACATCATCGATGAAGAAACAGACCGCTTCATGCAGGACGTTTACCACCGAGCAACGGGACCCACCATAGTGCGATTGCGCGAACAATGGCACCGGATCAGCCGTGAAGAAATGGATCAACTACGCGGAAAGCTTCAGCATTTGGAAGATAATGACTTCGAGTCAGTCCAACGCAGCATCGAACGAATTGTAAACAAACTCTTGCATCCTCCGCTCGAAGCATTGCGTGACGAATCGCGAAAGGGCACGCCGCACGGTTTGCTTGATGCCCTGAAGCGACTTTTTCTTTTGCGTGATTGACAAAACCAAACTTCAACGTTGGAAGTTCAATAAAATCTGCGAGTTGTGCAAAAAACGTTGCTAGTCCGACGGCGGTGGTTCTGTTTCAACGTCGTACCACTTCATCGCTCGGTCCATTGGTTCAATCCGCAATACAACGATGCCGTCTTGAAAAATGCGCACAGTTCCGGTCGATTCGGAAACGACGATGGCCACGGCGTCGGTTGCTTTGGAAATTGCCGCAGCGGCCCAGTGGCGAGAGCCCAAACCTTTCGAAAGCGTCAGGCCTTTGGCCGGAGCGTCCAAGTGCCGTCCCGCGGCTACGGCGACACCGTCGGCCGATATAATGAACGCACCGTCGATCGGTCCTAATTCTTTTATTCCTTCGTACACCCGAGGATCTCGGATCAAACACTCTTCGCGACCATAACCGCGAAATGGATTGTGAATCTGTTCGTGTGACATCGCCAGCACTTTGCGATGATTGCCCACCACAAACAAGGCTCCCACCGGCTTGCCCTCGCGGCCTTCTCGCCCAATTTCAACGGCTAAATCGACCACCATCCGCAATGTTTCCAGAGGCACGCGAGTTTCCAGTCGTTGCAAATCGCGAGCAGTCAGCTTAGCCAGGTGCTCGGCCAGATTAATGACACTCAGCGAATCGATGTTTTCTCGCTCAAAACCCGCGTAGATCGCCACGATACTGTCGCCACTTTGCAGTAGTTCGTCGGCGATCGCTTCCAACAGTGCCTGGCTGAGCTGCAACTGTCGAGTTTGCGGCTCGTGCAATAGCGGAACCAGGTCAACCCGGTCCTCGTTGGCCGCACGTTGAACGTCGGGTTTGTCGGTGGCAACGACCAAGCGGACTTTACGAAGTGACTGTTTAATTTTGGCAAAGTCGTATGGCAACTCGGCCAGCATCAAGACCGCTTCAGCACCGCTTTCCGTCGCAATACGACGAGCAGCCATGAGCATGCTGGTCGACTGCGGTGCCATATCTCTGCGTTTCATACACAGACTCGCTGGAACGGACAAACAATTTCGGGACGGTTCGCATGTGGCGGTTTCAGTGTAGGGAAATACGTATTGGCGTCAACGCTATCCAGGCTATTGTTTTTGAGTGTGGTTGGCCGAGTTTGAGCCGTCTTGTTTTTCAGCAATCTGTGCAAGATTCAGCCTCCGTTCGCTACGGTAGCTGATCGCCCGCATTGAACTATTCAGACCGAAAGCGCCCACAACGACCTTGTCGATATTCGATTCCCACGATGCGATCTGTCCCATTTGAATATCGAACCGAATCGTTCCCACTGGGGCGCGTTGAATCAACTGAGCTTTGATCTGTGGATCGCGTATCGGTTCCAAGACCGCTGTCTTCAAACCGATGATCGCTATCGAGTCTTTGACGGCCATCAGTCGATAGGTCCTGCGCAACGTAATCTGTCTTTTCAATTTTGCGGACACTTCGACCGGAACGTTGATGTCATCATGCCAAGCCGCACCGATACGGACCGGTTTTTCCGGAAAGACCACTAAAAAATTGCGACTCGCATCGCTCTCATGGATAGAGTTGCCCCCTTTTTGCTGAACATACTCATTGCCAAGCGACAGTAATCTTCCATTGGCCGCAACTTTGACACGAGTTAACGGCTGTCCGATGGTTTTCAAAACATGTTGAAATGCCGGCGGACATTTGTCTGGCCCATCAGTACTGTTGAAAACGACTGTTTCCTGTTCCGATTTTGCGGTCATCCGAACATGGTCGATCATTGGTTCCAATACAGCGTTGCCATGCTGGTCGACCGCGACGACTCGCAAATGTTTGCGCGATTTTGATTCATTGTACGTTGTTTGCGATGCCTCGCCCAATTTTATCTCGATCGTCATCTTGTGCGCAACTTCACAATGCACAAATTGATTTGGTTCGAATTTGTAGACAAGTTGGAATTGTTCACCTTGAGCACAAAGCAAACGGGGCATCACGCTCCAATACAATCCCAACACGAAAAGCAAAATATGTTTGACAAAAGCATGAGTCATGCACATCGCTCCTGACTACAACCGGTCCGTCGCCGCTTCGAATCACTCTAGGTGCGACTTGGCAAGTCACAGGGTCAGGATGCTAGCAGACCAGGCGAACTGTGAGGAGATCACTTTGCAAGACGCCATCGACCGAATCCAATCCGAAATTTCTGTCATAAATCTGCCAACTGCTGCTTTGATAGCTGTACTTGGATGACTGATTATGCAAAATAACGATGGCTGATCAGGACTTGTATGTCCATCGTGAATCGCGATTCAGAGACAATGGGACTCGGAAGGACTTCTGTTGCGATGAACTACTTTGCGCATGGTATGCAATACATAGACCGACCGTATTTCCTGGCCGGGACGGCCGTTCCCGACTGGCTGTCTGCAGTCGACCGAAAGGTACGGATGCGAACCCGTTATGTTGCCCCTTTTGCCGACGGATCAGGCACAATCCAGGCTGAGATCGCGGCCGGAGTACTGCAACATCTGGAGGACGACCAGTGGTTTCATCGGACACGCGCCTTTATCGAAACCAGCGCTGAATTGGCGCTTCTGTTTCGAAGTGCTCTCGGAAACGAAGACGCCTTTCGGCCCGGGTTGCTAGGGCACATTGTCACCGAGTTAATTTTGGACGGAATCCTGATCCAACAGAACTTGCGATTGTTGGACGACTATTACGCCTCGCTGCAGAAGATCAATGCGGATGCTGTCCAGAACGCGGTAAACCGCATGACTCAACATGCGACGACGTCACGGCTGGCCACATTGATTGGCTCGTTCCAGCAAGAACAGTTTTTGCGTGACTACCTGGATCCAACGCAACTTGTGTATCGATTGAATCAAGTTATGCGGCGTATCAAACTGAAACAAGTCCCGAACGAAATTGAAGACGTGATCAAAACCGCCTGGTCCGTCGTCACCAATCAGATCGGTCATTTGCTGCCGAACATCCCCTTTACCACGCACACTTTCAACAAGACCAGAAACTCTTCAACGTGAGGTGCATGCTTTAATGGACGATCGATTTGTGTTGAAATCCGAATCTTTGAATTGCAAGAACCAACGTAAACCCTAAATGCAAGTCCTCAGATCTCAAGAGACTGCTATTGGCAGTCTTAATCATTGAGAATTGTGACTCTGAATTTGTTTTAGGTTTCTTTCTGAGAATTTTGAATTTAAATTCGGCGATAGGTGGTCCAGTCCGTTGTGTCGGTGGCTTCGCATTTTTCGGCGCGACAATTTTCAATGGGGTCGGTGTAAAGCCTATGATGATAAATGCCAGCGTCAGCCAGCCCAAAATGATGCGGCCTGTCCCCAACC
>CAUZSN010000181.1:0-5035 GCA_963582345.1 Planctomycetota bacterium | reverse complement strand
GACGCTACGGGCAAACCGTTTGTTGCCGACTTTGGTTTGGCTTTGAAGGACGAGTATTTTGGAAAGGGTGCCGAGTTTGTCGGAATGCCGGCCTACATGAGTCCCGAACAGGCCCGTGGCGAGGGTATCGGGTCGATGGCCGCAGCGATATTTTCAGCCTGGGCGCGGTGCTGTACCAGTTGCTGGTTGGGAAACGACCGTTCCGTGCCGACTCGCGACTAAAACTGTTGGACCTGATCACCTCCGTGGAGGTCCGACCGCTCCGACAAGTGGATGATACGATCCCGAAGGAACTTGAACGGATTTGTATCAAGGCACTCTCAAATCGAGCCACCGACCGGTACATGACGGCTAAAGACATGGCTGAGGACTTGCGCCATTTTCTCAGCACTGATTCACGTGCCGCTCCGGCTTCGCCAGCAGGTTGCTCACGGAACCCTGTGACCCCCACGCCTGTTTCGGTTTCAAGGGAAAGAACAGCAGAAACGCCAACTCCAACATCGCTCGCAACTCCAACGTCTGACCAGCGACCCATCAAGATCGTTCCCAAGGGCCTGCGTTCGTTCGACGAGCACGACGCCGATTTCTTCCTGGAACTGCTGCCCGGCCCTCGTGATCGGGACGGCCTGCCCGACAGCATTCGCTTCTGGAAAACACGCATCGAGGAAACCGATCCTGACAACACGTTTACGGTCGGTTTGATCTATGGACCATCAGGTTGCGGAAAATTATCGCTGGTCAAAGCCAGTCTGCTGCCTCAGCTGTCCGGTGATGTGATTGCGGTCTACATCGAAGCGACACCCGACGAAACCGAGGCACGGCTTCTGAACTGAATACGGAAGCGCTGTCCTGCGTTACGTGACAACCTGAGCCTTAAAGAGAACGTTGGCGGCACTTCGTCGTGGACAAGGCATCCCGGTCGGGAAGAAAGTTCTCATCGTTCTCGATCAGTTCGAGCAATGGCTGCACGCGAAGCGGGAAGAGGAAGACACGGATCTTGTGCAGGCGCTGCGGCAGTGCGATGGTGGGAACGTGCAGTGCATCGTGATGGTGCGGGATGATTTCTGGTTGGCCGTCAGTCGCTTCTTGCGGGAGCTAGAGATTCGCCTTCTCGAAGCTCAAAACAGCGCATTAGTCGACCTGTTTGATCTAGACCATACGCGGAAAGTTCTGGCCGCTTTTGGTCGAGCATTCGGGAAACTTTCAGAGAACGTAAGTGCCATAACGAGAGAGCAGAAGGACTTCCTCAAACAATCTGCCGCTGGTCTTGCCGAGGACGGGAAAGTCATCTGCGTTCGCATGGCGTTGTACGCCGAGATGATGAAGGGCAAGCCTTGGACGCCGAACACGCTCAAAGAAGTCGGCGGCACCGAAGGCATTGGTGTCAACTTTC
This sequence comes from Planctomycetota bacterium, assembly GCA_963582345.1. Taxonomy (GTDB): domain Bacteria; phylum Planctomycetota; class Planctomycetia; order Planctomycetales; family Planctomycetaceae; genus CAUZSN01. The sequence goes on along the minus strand of CAUZSN010000181.1, from coordinate 3,642 downwards.
TGGAAGAGACGTTCAGCGCATCCACCGCCCCACCTGAACCAGAAAGCCGCCCGTGGTGTCTTGAAAGCCCCGCTTCCTGAATCGGGCACAAACATCAAAGGCCACATGCGGTCTTACGACGAACTGCTGGATGCTGCCGGCTACACCAACCGTCAAAGTGATTTTGATGACTTGATCAGAATTCTCGACAGCGAAATTCGGCTCATCACACCCACTGATCCCGAAGGTGTGGAGTCGGACGATGATTCGGTCACACAGACCGAATCTGGCCAGAAAAATTACCAGTTGACCCACGACTACCTGGTGCCTTCTCTGCGTGAATGGCTGACCCGCAAGCAGAAGGAAACCCGCCGTGGTCGGGCCGAACTGAGATTGGCCGAGCGATGAGCGGCGTGGAACTCAAAACTGGAAAACCGGCACCTGCCGTCATTGTGGAAATGGGCCAGCATTCGCTTGTTGACGGATAAGAAGAAATGGAACGGGCCGCAGGGGAAGATGATGGGAAAGGCGAGGCGGGTGCTTGGGGTGCGTTCGGGGCTGGTCGGGTTGGGCATCGTGCTTGTCGTGTTCGCTGGTCTGTTCATCGCTGGCCAGGTCGAGGAACGGCAGAACGTCAATTATGCCAAGGCACTCGTTGAGTCGTTGTCATCAGCGAACACAGCGGACATTGGGAATTTGGTGGGCGAGCTCGGGAAATATCAGCGTTTGGCCACTCCTTTGTTGCAAGAAATCGTTGCCAGCGAAGACAGCAACTCCAAGCAAAAACTCCATGCCAGCCTCGTGCTCGTGAAGGATGATCCATCGCAAGTGGACTTTCTGTTCCAGCAGTTGCTCGATGCAGAAACCGAGGCTCTTCCCGTCATTGTCAGTTTTCTAAATCCGCACAGGGGTCAATTAGACAAGCGGCTTTGGAACACCATCGTAAACGGAAGCAATAACGAACGTATCCGGGCGGCATTGGCACAGGCCGCCTACGATTCAAAAATCGAACAGTGGGGATAAGTCTGCGAAGACGTTGTGACCGCCTTGATGTCAGTCCCGTCTTCCGAATCTGACGAGTGGATTGAGGTGCTGCGTCCCGTGGGAAGCATCTTGGCCGAACAGCTCGAACAGCGATTCAAGGTTCGCAGTCCTGAACGGGATGACGAACGTCCTTTGGTAGCGCTAGCGTTGGCTGACTTTTTGAAGGATGACCCCAAGCCCCTGACAGAATTGATGTTGCTGGCCGACAACGACCGGGAGTTTCAGCCGTTGATGCTGGCTCTCCGCAATCACCGGCAGTCTGTCGTTCCCGAACTGCAAGCCCTGCTCAGCCAATCTCGTCCTGACGGTGTCGAGCGGGATGCGTTCTGGAAGAAGCAGGCCAATACCGCCATCTGCCTGTTGGAGTTGGATGAGACGGACTCGGTGTTGTGGCCGCTGTTCCAGCAGACACCGGACCCGTCACTACGGAGTTTCATTATCGATCGGCTGGCTCTGCTTGGAGCCAACCCTGCCACTCTGAGTAGACAGATTAGACAGGCCTCCGATCTATCCAGCCGCTACGCACTTGTTCTGGCATTGAGCCAGTTCGATTTGGGAAAGATGTCCAGTCAACAAAAGAAAGAGCTTGTGGAACAATTGGCGTCCCTCTATCGAGACGACCCTGAACCCGGTGTTCATTCGGCAGCGGGATGGACGTTGCGAAACTGGCAACAAGAGCAGATCGCCTCCCAAATCGACACTGATGCTACGGAATTCGGCAGTGAACAAGGATCGGAACTGGTTCGTCAATTTTCAGGGTCAGACCTACATCATGGTCAATGGTCACGTTGAGATTTCGATGGGCGATAAGACCAGAGCTAAGAAGGTCACGCTGTCTCACTGTTTTGCGATGGCCAGTCACGAAGTCACGGTGGTTCAGTTCCAGAAGTTCCGTACTGATCAAAAGCCTGACGCAGATTACTCACCACAATCGAATTGCCCGATGAATAGGGTGTCCTGGTACGATGCCGTGGCATACTACAACTGGCTGAGTGATCAAGAAGGCATCCCGCAAGACCAGTGGTGTTACGAGCCGAATGACCAGAGAGAGTATTCGTCAGGCGTGAAGATTGCTGCTGACTATCTTGAACGCAGCGGCTACCGATTGCCTACCGATGAGGAGTGGGAATTCGTGTGTCGAGCCAACTCAACGGGCGGCTATGGGTTCGGAGAACCGCTGGAACTGCTGACGAGATACGCATGGTACAACATTAATTCGAAGAATCAGATGTGGCCGGTGGGAACAAATCTGCCGAATGGCTTGGGCGTCTTCGACATGCATGGTAATGCACGGGAGTGGTGTCACAACTTGTATAGAGTCCCCAAAGGCCAACCCGACTTGGGCGCTAAGGCCGAAGACCGCCGTTCGTTGAACAACGGAGGTCACCCATGAAGAAAACTCCAGAACTAGTCGTTATCACCAAGACCTACGACCTGATCCTGTGGTCTTGTAACCAAACCAGTCGCTTTCCCCGTCAGCGCCACTTCGTTCTGGGAGATCGCTTGAAACGCAGGCCCGAGGCGTAATAGATAGGCCAATAATTGTGTCATCGAGGCGAGCCAGCCCAATTCAGACTACGCAGTCGAGCCCGAAGGAGAGCGCTAGCCGACCGGCCAGCGAGACGACGGCGATCGTGCACACGTTCAGCGGAGTGATGCTTCACTGATCGTGCAATTTCCGGCAATGGGGTTTTGGGTGAAAAACTCTCGGGGTCAGAGGGAAAAGACTAATCTCGAACCAATGGGGACGGGCCACCCCTCCCCGTCAGTCGGCCCCCGCGTCGCTCACGCCAGCCGGTTTCGTTCTACCTTTGCACGCCCCGCTTGCTTGTTTCCCGTCCTACCATCCGCGTGGCAGTCGATTTTGACTAAGATTCTGACCGCCTCCCGCCCAAGTTCGTGTGCTAGGGCTTCGCCGTTCGGCGTCAAGTGGTTGCATCCCTTGGGTAGCCCACCGCAACTCGGTCAATCCACAGCCCGAACGGTCCCGCCACAGGAATGCCCTCAATCATTGCACTCCGTTTCGTCATCCGATTTGGTGAGCATCACAGTGAGCCGTCGGCAATCGTCAACCGGCGGCGTAGGTCGGCAGCGAGCGTTTCGAGCTTTTCTTGGTCCCAATCTTTCGTTCTGGTGCAAGCGGCGGAAGGCGTTTCTGTAAGTGCTTGTGACTCTTCCGGTTGCAACCCTGTATCGTTCAACAGTCTATCCGGCTGCTGACGGTTCTTCCAGTCATTCCGGTTTCGCATCTCAATTGTCGGTTGAGAGGGCTCGATTTCGCGTTTGGACTCAATTTTGCGCTCAGAATGTTTGCGGAATTATGTAAACTATTGGTCTGATCACTTTGTCGTTGCGTGATTTGAGGCACGTGTTGAATGCCCGAGATCAGCCGCTTCCTTGGTATCGTGATCCGAATGTATTACCGCGATCATGCACCCCCGCATTTCCATGCCGAGTACGAAATCTCCGTCGAGATGGATAGCGGTGTTGTCCAGGGCAAGTTCCCTCGCCGAGCCTTCTCGGCGGTACTTGAGTGGTATGAATTGCATCAGCGCGAACTGGTCGAAAATTGGGAGCTTGCCCGCTAGGAACGGCCGCTTCACAGAATTGATCCGTTGG
>CAUZSN010000180.1:0-5076 GCA_963582345.1 Planctomycetota bacterium | reverse complement strand
ACGGAGAAAGGAACCCTTGGCTGAAATTGAGTTTCCCGTTGGGGTCTGCCACGGAATAGTCTACGTTGCCAAACCAGTAACAGATCGTTCCTCGACTGCCCAAAAATCCACTCGTTACGTAGCGGATCTCCGCGGCACTATCGATGCTGTAAGGTACCAGTGTTCCGGCGTATGTGCCGGCGTAGTTATTCAGGGCCAGCGCGAGCTGCTTTAGTCGGTTCTTACACTGAGTTCGGCGAGCCGCCTCACGCGCTTGCTGGACAGCAGGCAAGAGTAATGCGATTAGGATGGCAATGATGGCGACCACGACTAACAACTCGATCAATGTGAATCCACAAATTCTTCGACGTCGTCGCTGAGTACAGCGATGTGGTTTGAAAGTGGATCGTGAAGCGCACGCTTCGTTTCTCATGGCGAGAGTCCCTCTGTCACACTTGTCATTCAGACAACGACAAGTGAACTGGTGGTTTGAACGAGGGCTGGGTAGCCTGGCATGCGCACGGCCGGCTGATTATTTTTCCACGGATTTCACGTTCTGCCGACAGCGATGTCTTGCCTGAGGGGAATGAAATCCGGCAGTCAGTGCAGCCTGAACTCACCACGACCTGAAACTTGATGCCAGTACAGTCTGAATTGCAATTAGGCTCAGAACGCCTGCGTGCAACGTCTTTCCACCGTTTTCCCTATTCTCCTTTCGGAACTCCGAGTTTCGAAAGGTACTCAAGTCGCGCTGCATGCTATCACGCACAAACAGAATGTCAACCGACGTGGAATCCAACTGAAGTGGCCAACCGTGTCACAGTGACGATCGAAAATTTCGGCCGTATCGACATCCCGGTGTAATTTGATTGAATCAAACATCTCCGACCGTGGTCAGTCGGCGGCTCGCTGCAAGCGGTCATTCAGTGTTCGCCCTAGTCCTTCATTTGGAAACGGAATGGCAATGATCAGGTCCAATCGACGTGTATCAAGTCGTTGTAATGCTGAGAAGAAATTCGCGGCAGCCTCGTTTAAATTGCCACTTGCCGACAAAACTTCGACAACTGCAAACTGTTCGGAATAGTTAATTGGTGTGAGAGTGAGTAATCCGAGACGTTTTCCGGTTGGGAGTAGGCCGAATTGGCTTTCGATTTTCAGGGGAGTTCGCGGCGCGTAGTGCTTTGACAGCATGCCGGGAGACGACAGGCCTTTGGCGGATGGGTGTCCGGCAGTCTTTGCCAGAAAAACAGAACCAATCAGCGATTCGATCTGTTCGACGGTGACTCCTCCCAGTCGCAAAATTGTCGTGGCGCTGCTCGCGAATTCTAGAACTGTTGATTCCACGCCGACCCGACATGGTCCGCCATCCAAGATAAGATCGCTTCTTTCGCCTAGTTGCTCGGCCACGTGCTGGGCACATGTAGGACTGATTCGGCCGAACAAGTTTGCACTGGGGGCGGCGATCGGGATGTCGGCTTCACGCAGCAGTTGTAAAGCTTGTAGATGATCAGGGATGCGTACAGCAATGGTTGGCAGCCCGGAAGTGACCAAATCGGGTACGGCCTTGGTTTTCGGCAGCACTAAAGTTAGTGGACCGGGCCAGAAATGCTTAATTAGTTTTCGAGCGTCTCGAGGGATCTCCACAACCAGTCGGTCAAGCCAGTTTGGATCAGCGATGTGCACAATGAGGGGATCAAAATTTGGTCGTCTTTTGACCTCGAAAATACGGGCGACAGCGTTTGTGTCGAATGCATTCGCTCCCAGTCCGTAAACTGTTTCGGTGGCGAAGGCTACCAGACGGCCTTTTCGCAGTTGGTCAGCGGCGAGAGAGACATCTTTGCTGATAGGACAGGGCATGGAAGTCACGGATTACGAGTCAAGGATCAGGGGTCAGCGCGCGGCATCCGCATGATAATTAATTGCTACGCGACAGCACATGACGACTCCCAATTTGACTCCTGTTGAGTCTAATGTCCGTTGCTGAGCCTGACTTGATTTTTCCGCTGTTCTGACTGTTCAGGAGTCAGAGTGGGTGGCGAGGCCGTTTGGGACTGCGAGATGAAAGACTTTTTTCTGGGGGGGGTGCGATCAACAGACGGAGGTAGGAAACGGTTTCCCGCGGCAGGGTATTCTTGTTGAGCGGCGGCGCTTTGGGACAAGGACTGTGAGTTTCTGAAGACGTTCGTGTTTTGGGATTGGTTTTGTGCGATCGGTGTTGTATCCCGTCTATCGGGGTCCGGATTGTTTGACACGGAACTTGGTGGCGGAGGTAATTCTTCATATCGCGGCTGAGCGCCTTTTAAGTTGTTCGAACCGGTCAGGATGAATTTGGCATCTTGTTCTTGACGCACTTCGTCGAACCAAAACTGGGCTTGTTCTAATTCTGGATTTTTTATGACTGCCTGTAAGAAGTGCTTCTTGCTGGATTCCAGTTGTCCTCGTTCGTACAAAAGCAGGCCAATGTTATAGTGAGCCTCGGCATCGCCAACGATTTTTTCAAAGTGAGGTTTTGCTGAGTCGACATCGCCGGTTTGAGCAAGCGCAACGGCCAGGTGATACCGGATCATCTTGTCAGCGGGAGCGGATTTCATTGCGGTGTTCAATAGTTTGACTGCTTCGTCCCAACGGTCTTGTGCAACATAAAATTGACCAACGGTATGCAGGACATGTGGGTTTTTAGGATATGCTTTTAGAGCTTGCAGAAACCCCTGCTCAGCCGCCCGAGTATGACCGGCCAATTGATCCAGGCGTGCCAACCCTAGGATCGCGTCAGCCGATTTGGGCTCTTCCCCCAATACAAATTCGTATGATTCACGTGCTTCTTTCAGATTTCCTATCTGTTCTTGCCACTTCGCGTACGTTAAGTGCAGATTTGAAGGGTTTTTCAGTTTGAGTTTGGGTGTGGCATTCGTTGCCGTATCAGCCGTCGCGTTGACCGAATTGTTGCGAGATCCACCGTTCGGAATCGTACAACCTGTCAAAAGTACGGCTAGGCAGACGCAATTTAGAACACAGGTTCGGATGAAAACAGTGCCGGCCAAACCGTATCTCCATCGTGACAATATGCATGTAGTCATGCGACTAGATCTAAGTCGCTGAATCGAGCCGCCTGAACGTGGGCACTATCAACAGGGGATAATGCACTCAAGGTCAAACCTGACAGACGAAACGATCCGTCGCTTCTGCTATTAGCTCGTCCGTGAGTAAAATTGGCTGGTTCCTAAATCGACAAATTGATTGCACAATCTCCAGTAAATCTCGCTGGTCGTTTGGTCTGGGTGGTTTGCCACGGTTGCGGTAGTTAGGGAAAATACAATCTGCGGCCGATTGGCTGAATCGAATCTGTCGCTGCTGGCAGCAAAGGCGGAAGATTTCCACAAATAGCTCGCGGCTGGGCGGTCTGATCGTAATCTTGTGCCGAATCGGAATGGGGACGACGAAGGAAATTTCTAACAACCGCGATGCAAGTGAGACATTCGGCACGCATCATCACGGTATCTCAACGAACACGTCGTTTCTGTGGACTTTGACATTAAACGTCTGGTGCTGGATGTTAACGTTCAGGCAATGCTGGCCGGTCGTTACGTCGAATTGCCAGCCGTGCCACGGGCACGTGACCACGTCGTCGTCAAGCGTTCCTTGTCCGAGCGGTCCGCCAGCATGCGGACACACTCCATCCAACGCGTGAAATTGACCGCCAACGTTGTACAACGCGACAACTCGATCCGCCGCTGTTAACTCTTTTCCAGTGCCAGGAGGAATTTCGCTGACTGCGGCAACTCGGATCAGTTGAGACATCGGAATGACTCTCGATAATAAGGAGGTGCGATGAGTAGCTTGCGTATTGAATTATTTCAATCGTTGATGCTTCGCCTGCGATCGCCAATTGCTTCCTCGCATTGATTCTCCATTAGCCCGCTTTTTTTCGACGAATGCGCTTGTTGGCTTCGGCCTGTTGCGGCGAAGTTTTCCAGCGGCGGTGTGCCCACAAGTATTGTTCTGGTGAGCGGCGGATGAGTCGCTCGAGCGCCCGAGTGAACTGCTGTGTAATCTGCTGAATCGCGTCATCGCCTTGAAAAAGGAGCGGGTCGACGACTTCCTCGCAGCCCATTTCAAAGTGCACCCATTCATGGTTTTCGAAGTCATCCGGAAGTCGTCGCGAGTAGCCGACGCAGATGTACGCTTGGAATTCAATGGCCAAACGCGCGATCGTGGGGAACGTCGAAGCCTTCCGGTCAAAAAAATCGACAAACGTTCCACGAAGGCCTGCGTCTTGATCGCATAGAAGAGCGATGTTGCCACCTTGTTCCAGTACCGACGCCATTCTACCGAAGGCGCCTTTCTTTCCGATCATTTGGTGGCCCGTCGCTTGGCGGAAGCGAAAGAACCAATTGTGTAGGTATGGGTTATCCAGGTCACGCGCCACAACGTTGATCGGAAAACCAAATACTCCAAGCGATGAGAGAGACATTTCCCAATTGCCATAGTGTCCACTCAGCACTATGACCGGACGTTCCGAGCAAAGCGGTCTGACAATGTCGCTGCGGTTTCGGAAGCTAAGTACGCTGAAAGCGTTATTAACGTGAAACTTGCGGGTCAAGTGAGTGATTTCGGCGATCATCCGAAATAAGTGCACCCACATGCGAAAGATGATTTCGTCGATTTGTTTTTCAGTGTACCGTCCGCGGAAGGCCGTCTGGATGTTTTGTCGAGCGACCTCATAACGGGTCAGCTTGCGGGGCAGAACTCGAAACACGAAAAAGGCCAATGTTTCCGCCAGCCACACACAGCGTCGAGGAGACATTGCCTGCAGCACGCAAACCAGTACTCGAAAGACCAAGTATTCCGCTCGATACCGCAAGTCGAGCCACGTCATGTAACGGTCACTCCTTTGACCAGTCGGTTGGGATTCTCTTGTGAATCTTCTGGACTTCATTCTTCAAGAGCTTAGAGTAATCAGCGACCATGCATGCACCACGGCAGAAGGGAATGCGAGGTTCAGATTCTTCCACACTTCTCAACGATGAGCAAGACGAAATTTTGAAAGGTATGCGGCGACCGTTGCTAAAAAACGAAAATTCAGAAAAAACTCTGCTG
>CAUZSN010000179.1:0-5107 GCA_963582345.1 Planctomycetota bacterium | reverse complement strand
GTAGAAATTCCAAAAACATCAGCGAGCGAATTATTTCGAATCTGTTGACTCGTTTCTTGTTTGAGTCAAAGATCTGGTTGACGCCGTTGGCCAAACTGACAGCAATGTAGTTTCCGTATGAGTCGATTGCGACATCTAACGCGGCTTCGGCCAAATCGAATGACCATTCAAGCTTCATCTTTTGATTGAAGTGGCTAATGTTCGCATTGCCGAACAAGGCAACACCCGCGTTTCCGATATCACTCCAAACTAGTGTGCGAATGTCTTTCAGACCTCGCATCAACGACAGAACTTTACCCGCACGGTCAATGCAATACAGTTTGCCTGCAAAATCGGCAGCCAACAGTTTTCCTGTCTCGCGTGCGAAGTTCAGAGTCAGTCGTGAACGACCAGCGAAGATGAGGGGCGATGCCTTGTCCCGCTGTCACCCAGTCTGGGTTGCCTTGGCTCATTGTCGTGACAGTTGGGTACGTAATAGCTGAATCGCTTTTTGGATATCGTTATCATTCGAAGCATCAAAGTCTGACGTTCCTCGATAGAAGGTTTTGTGTTTTTCCGGCGCATCAAGTGTGACATCTGGCCGGACGCCAATCTTCCCCAAATTATGGCCGTGCGGTGAATAGAATCGAGCCGTTGTCAACCGTAGTCCCATGGAACCGAGAATGGGATAAATACTCTGGACCGACCATTTGCCATATGTCTGTCGTCCGACGATCAAGCCTCGGCGGTGATCTCGAATGGCACCGGCAACGATTTCGCTGGCACTGGCACTTTCATCATCAGTCACCAAGACTAACGGTACGTCTATAGTGCCAAGACGATGAGCATAAAGCCTGTCATTTTGTTCGAAAGTGCGACCTTTCGTTGACACCAGGGTCCCGGCACCTATGAAGCGATCGGCGACATCAGCAGCGGCATCTAACAATCCGCCGTGGTTTTGTCGTAAGTCCAAAATGGTGGCTTGCATGCCTTGACGTCGAAGTTTGCTAAGTGCGTCATCCAATTCTCTAACGGTCGATCTCTGAAACACGGTTAACCGAATGTAGCCAATGCCGTATTGCTGGTCGACGATCTGTGAAACGGGAATACTTTTTACCTGGACGGCTCTACGGGTTAAAGTTGCTTCACGAACAGGTGTCTGCGAATTTCTCTTCAAGACCACTCGGACTCGGCTTCCGGAAGCACCACGAAGCAGATTGGCTGCCTCGTCCGTAGACATAAATCGGCAATCCCAACCATCAATTCGAGTAATGTAATCGCCGGCGCGCACGCCAGCTTCGGCCGCTGGACTTGCGGGCAGCACATTGACCAACAACAATCCCTCGCCTTTCTCGATTTTCATTTCGATACCCAAGCCGACAAATTCTCCGTCGATGTTGTTTTCGAGGTCGTCCAGACGATCGGGAGTTAGAACGCTACTGTAGTCGTCTAACGCGTTACATCCTCCGAAGACGTATTCCATCACCACGCATGCACTGGAAAGCCCCACGACCTCGCTCGCAATATCGCAGATCTGGCTGACTGTTTCGCGAGCCGATTTACAGTGGGCGATTGATTTATTCCAGTATCTTGCGTGCAGAATTTTTCTCATGTGCGTGGCACGCTCGCGAGCATTTTGGGCCTTAACGGCTTCAGGAAAATGTGAGTTCAAAAACTTTTGATTCGCCAACGACAGGTAAAAACTTTCAGTTCCATGTGCGACGAAGGATGTAGCACTCAATGACTCTACGTAATGCGCCTTTGCAGCACGCAGTACTTCGTCGAACAGGTCCAGTGCATCACGACGAGACATTTTCAGTAGCTGATTTTGAAAGCTTTTGTCCGTGTACCGCCGCTTGATTCCAAAATGAATTTTCGAGCGTCGTAGTCCGTATACTAAGTTCTTGCTTTCCGGCCATAATTTGACGGCATCTTCATAATGCTCGATGGCCTCAAGCCAATGCCGCGAATGTTCTAGCTCGGCTCCCGTCTGAATGGAGTGCCGCTGATCCGACAACGACGAACGGGTAACGAGATCTGCTGTGGCCTGACGAGTTCCCCACGTCAAGGTCCACAATAGAAGAATATAACTGAACGTACGTTTAAACTTGCCAACCCGCATTGCCCCCCCCTTGTTTTCAACGGCTCCGATACACGTTGGGTCGAACTACCGTTGGTTCATTCCTCGTGTTGCGACACACGCGCATCGTTGAGAGGACTATAAACCACGATTTGGGGACGGTCAAACGGCCGTTTGGTGACTTGCGCCCACTGATTCGTTTAACCGTCAATCGTTTCCAATTGCTAATCAATGGTAACGACGACCGCATGCAGTAACGGTTTCAACGTTGATGACGGTCCGCGAAAATACGTCGCGCAGGCGTAAAGCAAGTGAAACAATCGTTGCCCAATTGTCAAATCAAGCAGTGAATGGTATCCAGTTCGTACTCATTGTGGAGCCTGACGCTCGTTGTACCTGAGACGAATCGTGTGCCTGTTGAAGCTAGCCACCAAGGTCAAGATGACTCCGACTAGCAGCAGGGGATAGGAGACCTCATAAGGCTGTGAGCCGACGATGGCCACCAACCCAGCCACGATGGCGATCACGCCAAGCACGATCATCCCGTCGATCAAGACGAAAACAAATCGGCGTGCTCTAGTCTGTGCAGTGAGCAGTCCAATTATCACCCCAATGATTGTGCACACACATCCGAAAAGACCACCTAGAAGTCCGGCCGATCGATCACTCCACCATGGGCCGGATTCCACAAAAGGGTCGTCGTCGTGAGCATACTGGATTAACTTCAGAGAACTTAATTCGACCGTGCCACGGCCGGGTAAGACGACGTTAAGGACAAGCTTCTCTGGCGCAGCTGCATCATCCTTGTTCATAAACGGCAAAGCGAATTCGCGCCAGTCTGATGTCCCTTCCAAACTATCCATCAGTCCGAAGGTTCCCAGTGTTCGTGCGAAGAATTTTTCTCCGGACGAAAAATGGTTCCACAGTTCCAGGTAGCCCTTCCCAGCCACGTCGCTGTATCGAATCGAACCAATCAGCGCGTAATTGCTTTCGTGAATTTCGGGATTCGCGATCGTCAGAATTGTGGCAGTCAGCGGTGTCGACTTTGAATTTTGAGTCCTTAAGATTGACACTCCTGGTTTCGCGTCCCGCCGTTCGTCGAAGACAAGTGTCACTGCAGCAATCTGACCGGACTTCGCAACCCTAGTCCAATTGATTTCACGAACAGTTTCGACACCCAAAGCGATTCCGACAAACAGGAACAAACTAAGGACAGTGATCAGATAGATGGGACGAATCACAGTCAACATGTTGCTGTTCAAATTTTTCTTCCGCAGCACTCTTGCGAAGATAGAATGGTTCCAAGTTCCACAGGTCGTTGCATTGACCGAGTGCCAGATTGCGCTGGCCCAGTCGAGCAACGTACAATGCGCGTGGCTTCCGAATTTCTGGAGCCAGAACGCGGCCACGGCCCGCAAACAATTCTATGACCCGTTCGACTCCAGGACCTGTTACTACGTCGTCTACTGAACGCGCATCGCACCATTGTACGGCATCAAAGATCGCAATGCTTCCGAGTCGTTGCCAGTTGTCATTTTGTTGTCGTCGATAATGGCCAACATACAACTCGCTCCGACCAGCGTCGCTGACTGCGTAGACTTCCTTGACATCCGAGGGGCTAGCTGAGGCAATACTATGCAAAGTATCCACAGCTACCATTTGACACTCAGTCGCGTACGCAAATGTTTTGGCAAAGACAACTCCGACGCGAAGTCCCGTGAAGCTGCCGGGACCGATACTGACAGCGACTAGCCGGCAGTCACTGGAACTGACGCCGAATTTACGAAACAATGAGTCGACTTCGACAACGAGCGTCTGAGCATGGCGACGACCCGTTTGGTCCAGATATCGTTCCTCAAGACATAAACCATTCCGACACAACGCCACACTGCCAACACGACCAGAAGTTTCAACTGCCAGCGTCAAGTCGTCCATTGGAAGCGTCTGTTTTTCCATGCCTTGGGCGATTGAAAGGATAAGCAAGTTCAATCGACTAGACAACGCGAAATCCGCCTCGAAGATCACTTGTCACGGAAGTTATCGGGGAACCCAATTTAATTGGCGGGCATCTTGAATCGGCACAGCCGATTTGTTGGGAAGCTGAGCCGGTTCTTCGATTGCAGGTGGAGCTGGTAAAATCCGGGTACTCTCAACTGATGTCATAGGCAACGACTCTACGTTGAGTTCCGAATGGTCGGAAACGATCGGTTCGCACGATGAAGAACAGGGAACAGATGCGTAGTCCGCACCAAGACCACAACCACAAGGCGTGCGAGATGTAGCATGCAGTGATTCCACGTTGAGTTCCGGATGGCCGGAAATGATCGGTTCGCACGACGAAGAACAGGAAACAGATGCGTAGTCCGTGCCAAGACCGCAACCACAGGACGTGCGAGATGCAGCTGGGAAGCGACCAGCCTGACATGACGGTGCACCCTGATTGTGACCACAGCCAGTTGTGTCCCGTTTTTCTTTGTTTTGTGAACGGTATCCTGCGAGAATGTGTGTTTGGTGTCCCTCTGAGGTGTATGGCGGGCTTCCTACGTTAGCGTGTGGCTGGTATCCCTCTGAGGTATATGGCGGGCTTCCTACGTTAGCGTGTGGCTGGTGTCCCTCTGAGGTATATGGCGGGCTTCCTACGTTAGCGTGTGGCTGATAGTCATATTGCTGCCAATTTGTTTGGCGGATTTTCGACTGGGTCAACATGCCATTGATCTTGTCTGATATGCCAAGCTTCTGTCGCTCAAATCCTCTGCCATGAATCAAATTGGTGTACGGATCGTAATAGCTACTTCGGCAGCAACATCCGACTAATAAGACGGAGACGAGTGTACAGACCAAAATTCGCAAGAGCCCATTCATGGTATCTCCCAACAGGAACAGAATACGGTCAAAAAACGAGGCAATTACGTCGCTTTAGAATTCATCGGTTGGAGAATTGGAGAAACTTTAACGATCTTATGGATTGGACCGATCCTGCGATCGCTATGAAGCGATCGTTGCCTAAGGAGAGTGAAACCAGTCGTTTACATCGCAAATAACTGAGAT
>CAUZSN010000178.1:0-5195 GCA_963582345.1 Planctomycetota bacterium | reverse complement strand
ATGACGTCCTTGACCTTAACTGTTTTCGTCTTTGATTTGTCTTCGGCCTTCGCGACGGCCGAGACGGACTCTGCTAAAGAAAGGATGAGCAGTAGTGCGAATACCTGAGCTAACCAAGAACACGTTTTCATTTTTGCGGCCTTGCATAGTGGGTATGCGTTTCTGGGGCGAAACTGATTACAACACTCACCTCTTCAAAGAACGAGGTATTGACTGCCACTTGAGAATTCTCAGTTAACGGATGTCAATTTGCAACGGTTAGTCATTAATGGTTCACCGACTCGTCAATAATTTCTTGAATTCAGCGAACGATCGCGTATTGGCGACGTCTTTTGTTTCTAGTCCGGCGCGTCGGGCTTGATAGACGCCATATTGCATCATATCTAAACCATCAGTACTGTGAGCATCGGTGCTGATGACGATGGGGATTCCTCGGTTACGGGCCGCGGCGGCGTGAACGTCGTCGAGGTCCAGTCGGCTGGGATGCGCGTTGATTTCCATCATCACGCCATGGTTCGCTGCCGCTTCAAAGACTTCATCGAAGGCAATATCGGCTGGCGGGCGACGGGCGATCAGTCGACCTGATGGATGGCCAATTACGTCCACATGACGATTGCGAATGGCGGCAAGTAAGCGGTTTTGGATTTGTCTTCGCGGTTGCTTTAGACCGTAGTGCAAGACCGCGATTACCCAATCTGCTTCGCTCAGTACGTCATCTGGCAAGTCTAAAGTTGCGTCTTCGAGGATGTCACATTCGACGCCACATAGAATTTCGATTCCCGAAATTTTGGAGCGTGCCTTATCAATTTCTTTCCAGTGCTTGCGCAAGCGTTTTGCATCCAAACCGTTAGCCATGGTGACTCGTTTCGAGTGGTCGGTGATAGCGATATATTTGTGTCCGCGAGACTTAGCTGCTTCGGCCATTTCAAGGATCGAAGCAGTGCCGTCAGTAGCTGTCGTATGCATGTGTAGATCGCCGCAAATGTCATCTAGTGTTAGCAGCGTTGGCAGATTACCGTGATCGGCCTGTTCAATCTCGCCTCGATTTTCCCTCAGTTCCGGCGGTATCCAGGGAAGATCAACGGCTTGATAGACGTCTTCTTCCGTACGCCCGGCCACTTGTTCGTCGCCGTGGTACACGCCATATTCGTTCAGTTTCAAGCCGCGTTCCTGAGCACGGCGGCGAATGACGATGTTGTGTTCTTTCGAACCGGTGAAGTACTGCATGGCCGCCCCATACGATTTATCGGATACAACGCGTAAATCCATCTTCAATCCGGACCGCAGCCGGACTCGCTGTTTCGTTTCACCGCGAGCCAGTACCTTATCAACGAGCTCGTGCGCGGCTAGTAGGTCCATCGCAGCGGCAGAATCAGTTGATGTAGCCAGAACATCCAGGTCGCCCACAGTTTCTTTACGGCGCCGACAACTTCCGGCGATCACCACATGCTCCACGGATTGCAGTGACAGTAGGTCCTCGACAATCGTGTCGGCCACAGCTTTGGCGTCCGCTAAGTACACCTGCTCACTGAATTGTGCGATTTGTTCAATGCCTTCTAAAATGATCTGTTCCGTCTTCTTTCCAAAACCTTTCAATTTCGCAATCTGACCGTTTTCGGCCGCCGCTTTCAAAGCCTCGAGTGTGGTAATGGATAGGTCATTGAACAATACGGTGACCTTTTTCGGTCCTATTCCTGGAAGGCGAAGCATTGTTGTGACGTCGGCGGGGATCTGTTCGCGTAGCTCTTCAAGTTGCGGCAGGTGGCCGGACTGGACAATCGTGACGATCTTTTCGGCCAATTCTTTGCCGATTCCCGGCAAGTCTTGAAGATCTCGGTTAGGATCGGCAACGAGGTCAGTCACCGATTCCGATAAGTTTTCAATCGTCCGCGCAGCGTTGCGGTAGGCGCGCAGGCGGAACAGGTTGGCTTCCTGAATCTCGAGTAGGTCGGCCAATTCTTCAAAAAAACGGGCAACGTCAGCGTTTCGCATACGCGGTGCAGTCGCTCTTGATCTGCGTCAATCGTGGACACCTGACTGCGTAAACGGGCATCTCTGCCACAGAGAGAACAGAATGGGAAGCTCCGCAATGCTTCCGTTACGCAGGATGGAGAACCGGAAGACTACTTCTTGGCAATTTTTATCTCTTCCGGCACGGGCATCCAATCAGTACTCAAATAGAGCTTGTGGCGGGCAACGGTTGGGTTCACGAAATTTACTCTCAGAGTTAAGCGACTCCGTTTGGGAATTACCCGCCACGTTACTGCATTATCAAAGTTTAGCATGGGGATTGGCAGACGATTGCTTTGTGGTGTTCCCGTCTTTTTTGAATTCGGTTCCCGGATGTCCAATTTATTTTTGTCTTCAACAGGCGGTGCTATCGGAGCGGGCCTTTTAAAGGCCTTGATTTCCAGCGAGTCCAGTGGTTCCGGATCCGCTCCGTTGGATCGAGGACGAAATCCATCATCATTCGTCGACGGGTACTTCTCGTTTGTCTCTGCTGCTTCATCGGCATAAGTCTTTGGCAATTCGGCTTCCACGGGGTCCGGGACGAGCCCGGAACTCTTTCCAGAGGACTTCTGGTAGCTCACAGCACAAATGTTTTTCGGGCAACTACTGACTCCGGGAATTGAACAAATCGATCTGCAGGGTCCACAGGCTGCATAGCCGAACGGCGAGCACTGAGGCGGATAAAAAGCCGTTGTTGGATAGCAACCTGACGAGATGCCCCGTGGTGCGGCCAGATAACCCGGATGGTAGTAACCACGGCTATAGCCGCCCCTGCATGGTCCAAACAGTAAGTTCCAAATACAGGGAATGACGCCGGCATCGCATGTCGATGCAGTGCCCGCAACGATGGTGAACGTGCAGACCAGAACCAAAAACCACTTGCCAAATTGAGTTTTCATTGACGTCCCTTTGCACTTCCGCCCATCTAGTACAACGAACCGCATAAGAACTTCACACCAGCAATTACTTGTACTGCCTCGATGTCACAACTGTCAATGGTCTGGGCCACAGCGTCAAGCTAAGACAGTGACGAATGTTGAAGGAATGTCGTTGCCAGACATGGCTACGACACAACAATCATCCTCATTTGGTTTTTGTGCTGTTGGTCTGTTTGTTCGAATAAGGTGTACCATAATATTAGGAAACCCGGGCACGGTCTCCGACTCTTTTCTGAAACCAGATTTTGCGATCGTTCATGCAACAGATCATCCAACACATTGTTCGCCATTACGACAACCGTTACCACCCGGATCGATTTGAATATTTGAACGATTCGGGTGGATTCAGCGGCGCAGATGTTTTTCAATTACACAGCCCGGCGGGACAATTTTGCTTGCGTGGGTGGCCTGTAAGTGATTTGCCAGCTAAACGCATTCGAGGACTGCATCGGCTTTTGGCCGTAGTTGCCGCACAAGGGGTTTCACAGGTTGCGGTTCCGATCAAGTCATTGGACGATACGACTTTAGTAAAGATTGGCGATCGGTACTGGCAGCTAGAACCCTGGATGCCAGGTCAGGCCGACTTTCGACAACACCCCAGCGACTTGCGTATACGCGCGGCAGTGCACTGTCTGGCAGACTGGCACAGAGCGGTGTTGACGTTCGTTCCGCGGCCGGCAGAACGTGTATGGTTTTACTGCCTGTCGGACGTACAATCACCAGCAATTATTGAACGGCTTGATCACATTCAGCGATATCGCCACGGCCGAATTGAAAGAATTCGGCGACTGTTGATGAGCGAAAATTGGCTCGAATTCCGTGAAACGGGTGAACAAATTTTGGAGTTGTTCCAGAAGGTATCCCCGCGAGTCACCGGCGAACTGGAGACAGCATGTTCGTTGCATTTTCGACTGCAGCCGTGTCTACGGGACATCTGGCACGATCACGTGTTGTTCACAGATGATGCCGTCACCGGTCTGATTGACGCTAGCGCGTGTCGAAGTGAAAACGTGGCGACCGATCTCGCGAGAATGATTGGTAGTTTCGTGGGCGATGATCGAAAAGCCTGGGATGTGGCGCTCGCAGCATATCAGCAACAGCGACCACTCACTTTGGACGAACTCGGTCTTGTGGAAATCCTCGATCGCAGTGGTGTGGTACTGAGCGGAATAGTCTGGTTGGACCGTTGGTATTTACAAGGACGGCGACCGACCCAGCAGGATCGTGTGCACGAGATTCTGAACAGAATCCTCGAACGACTGGAGCGAGTGCAATAAGCAGATGCTCATAAGTTGTCCAATTGTCACAGGCACGTGGCTGTTTCCAGTCTTAGATGCGAAAACTGCCATCATCGATCTTTACTTTGTCAAAACTAACGGAGTTGGAAGCACTGCTAGCGATCGGTGGTGAGGAGTTAACGTACACACCGTATTTTCAGCCATCATAAAGGCATCGCTTGCTTCCAATGCTTTCCAAATCATCCGGGCTAAGCTTCAGCAATTCGTAATAACACCTTGCCTCCTCGGCCGACTTCTTCGGCCTTGTGGACGGCATCGCGGATTTCGGCCAGGGCGTAAGTCTCGCCGACTTCAGAGACCAAAACACCCTGCCGCATCAGGCCAGTGATGGCTTTTACCAGTCGCAGTTTGCTCAACAGTCCCTGTTCAGCCATCCAGCGAGCTAGCCAGAATCCTTGAATCGAAGCGCCCGGTGTCATCAGTTCACGCGGCGGAAAGGAGAGGGGATCACCGGCAAGAGTGCCATAAACGAGCATTCTTCCGCCGATTGCCAAACAGCCTATAGCAGCCGATCCGGTTGTTCCGCCAACGGCGTCAATCGCAAATCGTACGCCCTTGTTGTTGGTGATGCGCATGACACTTTCACGGAGTGTGTTAGCATCGTGGCGTTCGGAGTCGAAACAGATGACTTCGTCGCCTCCGATTGCTTTCAGTTCGTCAACTTGCTGGTCTCGACGAATGACGTTTAGCGTTCGGAAACCAAAGCGGCGACCCAAGCGGATTATCATTCGTCCCAGTGCTGATCCGGCCGCCGTTTGCAGCAACCAGGCACCGGTTGGCACTAACAGGACGCGGCGAGTCATCACGTACGCTGTTGCCGGATTGACGAAGAACATGGCGGCCTGTTCGAACGGAATGTCGGACGCCAGCGGAATCGCTTGTCTGGCCGACACGACGGCCAATTCACCCCAACTTCCGGTTTTGGCATTTAACACTGCTACGCGTTTGC
>CAUZSN010000177.1:0-5231 GCA_963582345.1 Planctomycetota bacterium | reverse complement strand
CTTGGCCATCAAGACCTCGTTCTTTTCGTAGCCCTCAAGGCGACTTAATGTTCATATGTTTCGGATCTTAACGCCTTCGAATTCGGCCGCCTCGCGATTCAAAGCGGCATGGTCCATTTTGACTGACCTAGCAATTCACTGCAAATACAACAGACCGGATAACCAGAATAACCATAATAACCCTAATAACCATTAAAGCTTTACATAGTGGGCTGTCGATTCCTAACGAAAGTCCTACGTAACATCCTAGGACCGCGATAGCACCGCAACCTTGCTGTCGGGTCATGAACGTTGTATGCAAAATGTTTCCTAGCTCAAATCCGAATAGTCTCATGCGATCGAACCGATGGCATCGTGTGCATTGATACAAAACAGGCGCTCTGCGCCCTCATGATCTGTACGCTTAGCGGGTGCCATTTAGGCCATGAGTTTGTCCGCACCATGGTTTTGGAGCCAATACACTTTGCCGAAAATGTGAATGAAAAGCTTGAGTGCCGTCGGTACCGTAGTTTGGCAAGTACCGTACTTGAAAAAGTCGATCCAGAGCGTCGTCACAATGACGACTTTGCACGAGGTTTTAAGTATGGTTTCGTCGATTACATGTTGGCCGGCGGTGGCGTCATGCCTCCGCCGTTGCCACCCAGACGCTATTGGCGACGCCACTATCAATCGGTGGCCGGCCATCAGGCCGTTCATCATTGGTTTGTGGGGTTTGAACAGGGTGCCGTTGCTGCTCGAGATGGTGGGCACCGCGATCTGGTCACAGTTCCTTCTTCAGTGGCGTACATGGAACCACAGGAATGGCACGATGTCCATTCTTTCCTTCCACTTATGGAATCAACCGATAACGAAACATCTCTTGAGACGGAGCCATTGCCGCCACCAGAGCCAATGTCAGAATTCGTAGCTCCTGCGAGAAATACCGTGGAAACCGAAAAAACGTGGCAGAAGATCCGACAATTTGCAACCTCGATTGCGACTTTCGAGCGTCGGTCGATGCCTGCACTGCCAATGAGCAGAGTTGACCAACAGGGGACCGAAGGCCTGAAAGATGAGGGAGGGTTGTCCGTCTCATCGCTGTCCCAGCAGTCGATGCGACGGTTACCACCGGTGGAACAACACTAGGGTAGAACCACATGCTGACTCAGCCCAATTGCAGTTCTTGTCAATGTCGCTACGTCTTGTGGTTGGTCGTAATGAGCGGTCTGGCAACGGGTTGTGCGGCCGTAACAAATCCGGTGGCAAATGGGATTCCGGTGCGGCGATTGCCGACCGAGTTGTTGTCGGGACCGCACCGCGAGAATATGAAGACGGTTCCTTTGACGTTGCTTACTCTCGAAAGGCCTGGAGAATACCGTCTTTCCGCTGATGATGTGTTAGGCATTTTTATCGATGGAGTCCTGCCGATGACTCCGCCGAATGAGCGGTCGGCAGAACCACCTGTTTACTTTCCATCGCAAATTGACCCATTGGGTGTCGGCTTGTCACCGGCGCTTGGTTTTCCTATCACAATTCGCGCTGACGCGACCGTTTTGCTGCCGCTCGTCGCTCCGATTTCAGTTGCTGATCTGACGATTGAAGAAGCGCATGACGCGATCCGCAAGGCCTATGTCGATGCGGGTATCTTGGAGCCTGGACGTGAGAGGATTTTCGTGACGCTCATGCAGCCGCGACAGTTAAAAGTATTCGTTATACGCCAAGAAGTGGGTGGGTTTTCGGCCGGTGGTCGAGGCGGAATTGCAGCCGGTACGAGCAAGCGGGGCACAGGCCAGATCGTCAATCTGCGCGCCTACGAAAACGATGTGCTTACCGCGCTCACGGAAACAGGCGGACTTCCGGGGCTCGATGCGTTTGACACGATCCATGTGTTCCGTAAAGGCCAACAAAACCGTGAGTTAACGAGGAAGCTACAAACACTTGAGGCGGATGAAAGTCCCATACAGCTGGTGAGCGACGAAGTTCAAGTCATTCAGATCCCGACTCGTTGGCCGCCCAATGAACCGCTGCCCTTTGGCCCCGATGACGTAGTTCTCCAATCTGGAGACGTCGTGTTCTTAGAGGCGAGAAACGCCGATTTGTTCTACACCGGAGGGCTTCTTCCGTCTGGTGAATACGAAATTCCACGTGACTATGACCTGGATGTGTTAGAAGCCGTCGTCCAGGTTCAAGGTTCCTTGCTAAATGGGGCGTTTGGAGGTAACAACCTATCTGGTGGTCTTATTGCCCGTGGGATGGGCAATCCGTCGCCAAGTTTGTTAACCGTGATACGACGAACTCCCGGAGGCGGTCAAATCCCGATCAAAGTGGACCTGAACCGGGCCATGCGTGATCCGCGCGAGAGGATTCTAGTTCGTCCGGGTGATCTGTTAGTTTTACAGCAGACGCCGGGCGAAGCGATTGCTAACTACTTCAGCAACGTCGTGAATTTCAGCATATTTGGACGCGTCATTCAGCGTGGCAGCTTGGACGGAATCATTACCGCCACCGTTCAAAATCCCCAATGATCATTGATGATTCTGTATAGAATGTAGGCCGCCGATGATAGATCTCATAAGGCGGGCAGGCCAACACGGTTCGTCTGTCACACAATCGGTGATCTTGCCGGACAAAGTTCGCGATCGAACGCTGTCTGGTGTTGTTTCTTGCGATTCTTGACGAATGCAGACTCATGGCTAAACAGAAAAAGAGCCGCCGAAAACGACAAACTGGTCTGGCCGAAACGTCAGCTATGCGTAACGTCCAAGACGCTGCCAGGTCAGCATCGACCGCCTCCGTTACGGTTTCGCAGTGGTTGGCGTACGCCATTGAATTCATCTTGCTGTTGCTTGCGGTTCTTTCACCTTGGGCATTTGGTGGAATCGGAGCTCGGATTGAATTCTGCTTTGTATGCGGCGTGGCCGTTGCGATTTTTCTCTGGGCAGTACGCATAATCTTGGAAATGCAATTGCGTTGGATGCGGAGTCCAGTTCTTGTCTGTCTTTGTGGTGTATTTCTCCTGGCGGCTTGGCAGATTACGCCGCTGTCGCCAAAGAGCTTAAAACGATTGTCTCCCGCGACCGCTTCGCTCTATGAAAACTTGCTCCCGGATTCTCCGGAAGTGTTACACGGTGGCGAAGAACACGTGTCGATTTCACAACCAGGTTCAACAATAAGCATTTATCCCTACTCCACGAGAGCTGAGATGATGAATGTTCTGGTTGTATTGTTGATCTTTGCTGTCGCTCTCAACAATCTGGGTCCCGGATCGCTACAACGATTGTGCATCGCACTTCTGATCAATGGAGCACTTCTGGCATTATTCGGCTTGATTCAAGTCTTTACAGTGCCAGCCCGCGACCTTTTATATTGGCGACTTCCAACGAACGGGAGTGTTTTTGGCCCATTTGTAAATCGTGGCCATTATGCAATGTATGCAAATCTTTGCATTGCTGCTGGAGTGGGCTTGCTGTCCAGCAGATCACTTGTACCGGATGAATCCAATTTGGGAATGGGAAGTCGCCCGATTGCGCAATGGCGATGGCAGGTGCAGAATGTCTTCCACGATCCATCTACCCTGTGGATTTGTCTCTGCCTCGCATTGATGATTGTCAGCGTTCCCCTGTCTCTTTCGCGGGGCGGGACGATATCAATGCTTTTTTGTTTTTCAATCTTGGTCTTTGCCGTTTCCGCATTGAATTCGAGTTTGCGACGAATGGGTCAGATCCTTTGCGTTTTCTTGCTATCGATTGCGCTATTAACTTGGATCGGATGGAACGAGATACTCGAGTCGCGATTGACTCTTCTCTGGACCGGCAACGCTTTAGCGGAAAGCCGACTGCCGTTGTGGAGCAAGATGTTTGGCGTCACGGCGAGTTTTCCGATTTGGGGTACCGGACACGGCACCTTTGAATACATCGAACCTCTGTACGGAGATGTGACGCAATTCACCGGCGGTCGCCATGCGCACGCACATAATGAATACCTAGAGGCGTTGGTTGAAGGCGGCATCGTGCGTTTGGCAATCAGCGTTACGGCGATCGGCTTTGTTTTCTACTCCGGTTTACGGGCGTGGTGGGCATATCGTGGAAGTTCGCTGCACGGATTGGTGGTTGGAGCAATAATGGCAATCACTACACTCGTGATCCACAGTTTTGGAGAGTTCGGAATTCACTTGCCTTCTGTCGCGATTGTTGCCGTACTGCTTTCCGCACACCTTTCTCGCTTGGGAACTGAGAATCTCATTTCGGATGGTGATTCGGATGCGATGCCTAATCTAGCGGTGCGCACGCCCGCTGAATCCTCGGACACGTACATGATTCGAATCGGTGGGGCTGCACCCGTCATCGCTGCGATTGTGCTTGTCGGATTAGGCCTACTACTCTGCCGTCAGTACTGGTACACGGCGCGTGCCGATCGGTTGAGAATTGCGGCCGATCGATTTACCTTAGCGACCGGTGCGGAAAGCCTCCCAGAACAATTGTTATGTTTGGGCGAAGCGAGCCGCTTTGTTCCAACCGATGCCAGGATGCACCTGGCTTTGGCCGAAACACAGTTTGAGATCTTCGAAACGGTGACGAAGGGTATCCCTGAATCAAGCCAGGCAGAACAGCAAAGCGCGAAACAGACGTATCTCGATCCTGCGCTTCGTCATTGGTTGCAAGCACGCGACTGTTGCCCGTTATTGGCCATGCCGCATTTGTGGCTCTCTGACAATGTCAGTGATTTTGACAAGGCAGATTCACGTGAATCGTATCTTCGGCGGGCAAAATTCTTGTCCCCGTCCGATCCAATCGTTTGGTATGCGTGTGGCCTCCAAGAGTTGCAGCACGAAGATCTTGATGAGACGTGGCGAAGTTGGAACCACTCGCTGAAACACTCGGCCGACCACTTAACCGACATTCTAAATCAGTGTATGACTCGACTTAGTGCACAGGAGGCGATCGAGCACGTGCTTCCAGCGGATCCCGGCATTTTGTATAAGGCGGCAACTCTGCTTTTTCCTGAACCAGCCGAAATGGAATTACGGCGCCCATTTTTGGAAGAAGCGTTAAGTGTTCTGCGAGCCCGTTCCGGCGATAGAAAGCCCGAGGACCTATGGATCGAATCCCTGGTGCTTCGTAGCCTGGGACAACACAAAGAATCGCTGGTACCGCCTCTATAAAATAAGGAAATACGGTGAGAAGCAAGGATCAAGCACGAACGGCGAAGAATCATGATCAAAAAGAGCTCTAACCTTCGTGTGCCTTAGGCAG
>CAUZSN010000176.1:0-5255 GCA_963582345.1 Planctomycetota bacterium | reverse complement strand
CATCGGGTGGTACGGCAGATTGCAGACAGGCTTTCAGTTTCTTTAGGAAGTCGACTCCAGTCAATACCCTTGACTCGAAAAGCCACCGAATCGTCTGTAGCTGTTCAGCAAGATTTTCATATTCGCAAATCCGCGTCAGAACGGATATAGCTTTTTCCAAAAGTTCCAGCCACATTGGGCATGGACGATCTGAAGACTCTAGCCCTTCATCTGGTTCGCCTTCTTTTTCCCGTTCGTGTTTTACAAGCCTGAAATCGCTATGGACTTCAGGGCGGGCACGGAAATTGATGCCGTCCTGCCCCTCTTCGACATGACGGTACGCACCACCAATGTGGATTAGGCCGCGTCCATCGGCTTCGTTCTTGAGCAGGCGGGTCAACCGCATGGTGACACTGCGACATTCTGAGTCTTCGGCATCGACGTTTCCGTCATCTTCCGTGTCCCCTTGCTGAAGGTCATCCCAGAAGAAACCAACTTGCCAGACACCGCTTCCATCAGCCCAATTGCCAGTGAGCAGGACTCCAGTGCTTCGAGCGGGAACCATGTTGTTCGGCAATGCACGCTCCAAAAATGTGATGTGCTTGCTGCTGGTCTGCTCCTCCAAGCTGAACGGTTCTTTGACATGACCGATCAGAAGTTTTCCAAACGGTAGGTTGGCGCCAAGATACACATTTTTAGCAACCGGGTCATTGAAGTTCGCGAAATCGATTTGGAGCTTGTACAGAAAAATTTTGAACCCTTTGCCACTAGCGGACAAGCACACTCGGCGAAATTCGTGGAAGTTGTCGAACTCATCAACGGCATCCATGTTTGCGTTATTGTTAATATGGGTATTGGCTAAGTTAGATTCGCCTCCATAGGCGCTATCCCACATGATTCGGCCGCCAATTTTGACGCCAAACTTTTCGGCGTGAACATCGACGCATACCGGAGAAGTGTTGTGGACAGTCTGCTACCGTAGTCGGATAAATATTCGACACAAACTCCGTGTCGAAACTAGAGAACGAACCTATTCGTTCTCTTCTCGCAGTTTGGACAGGACCGAGTAGTCTTCCAGCGTGGTCGTGTCACCGACTTGTTCTCGACCTGCGGCAATGTCCCGCAGCAGGCGTCGCATGATCTTGCCGCTGCGTGTTTTTGGGACCGCGGCGGAAAAACGGATTTGGTCTGGCGTTGCAATAGCGCCGATTTGCTTGCGGACGTGTTCTTTTAGTTCCTGCTTCAGGGTTTCATTTCCGTCTCCGGAGGACAACGTAACAAAACAGCAAATACCTTCGCCTTTGATGTCATGCGGGAACCCAACCACTGCGGCCTCCGCAACATGCTCGTGCGAAACCAGCGCGCTTTCCACCTCCATCGTACTCAGTCGGTGGCCCGCCACATTCAATACGTCATCGACGCGGCCCATGATCCAGTAGTAACCATCTTCGTCGCGACGAGCGCCGTCGCCGGAGAAATAACAGCCGGGAATCTCATCGAAATATGTTTCGACAAACCGCTCGTGGTCCCCGTGCAACGTTCGCAGCATTGATGGCCATGGCTGCCGCATCACAAGCAATCCGCCCTTGTTGTAGGGCAGACTAGTGCCGTCTTTAGTGACAATGTCAGGCACAATGCCCGGCAGCGGTTTGGTGCAACTACCCGGTTTGGTTGCCGTCACACCCGGCAGTGGGCTAATCAAAATGGCGCCCGTTTCAGTCTGCCACCAAGTATCGACGATGGGGCAGCGTTCCTGGCCGATGACACGATGATACCACATCCAGGCCTCGGGGTTGATCGGTTCCCCGACAGTACCTAACAACCGCAAACTGGACAAATCACATTTCGCAGGCCACTCTTCACCCCATTTGATGAAGGCACGAATGGCCGTGGGCGCGGTATAAAAGATGTTGATTTGGTACTTCTCGACAATTTGCCAAAAGCGGCCCTCGTCCGGCCAGTTTGGAGCCCCTTCGTACATCACCGAGGTCGCTCCGTTTGACAGCGGACCGTAGATGATATAGCTATGTCCCGTGACCCAACCAATGTCAGCTGTGCACCAGTACGTGTCGTCGTCTTTCAGATCGAAGACCCATCGCGTCGTCATAGTGGTGTTCAGCATGTAACCACCAGTTGTGTGCAGAACGCCTTTCGGTTTTCCGGTACTGCCCGAGGTGTACAGAATAAACAACGGATGTTCGGCATCGACTTCGACCGGATCGCATTCCGTCGAAGCGCCTTCCATCAATTCATGCCACCAATAATCGCGGTCCGGGACCATTTCGACTTGCGAGCCCGTTCGGCGTACGACAACCACTTTTTCAACTGACGGCGACCTTTCGAGACTTTCATCGACGGCCGTTTTTAGTTTCACTTCTTTGCCGCGGCGCCAGCCGCCATCGGCCGTGACGACCACTTTCGATTGAGCGTCGTTATTGCGTTCGGCAACCGCTTCGGCGCTGAAGCCGCCGAAAATGATTGAATGCGGTGCACCAATCCGAGCGCACGCCAGCATGGCGATTGCCAATTCGGGTATCATGGGCATGTACAACGTCACACGGTCGCCGGTCTGAACGCCCAGCGTCTTCAGTGCGTTAGCGAACTTACAGACCTCACGGTGCAAATCTTGATATCGCAATACGCGGCGATCGCCAGGTTCGCCTTCCCAAACAATAGCCGCTTTGTTTTTGCGCCAGCCAGTTAGATGGCGGTCCAGACAATTGTACGAGGCGTTCAACTTGCCGCCGACGAACCATTTTGTTTCCGGCATTTCGCCTTCGACGACGGTTTTCCACTTCTGGAACCAATCCAGAT
Organism: Planctomycetota bacterium; assembly: GCA_963582345.1. Taxonomy (GTDB): domain Bacteria; phylum Planctomycetota; class Planctomycetia; order Planctomycetales; family Planctomycetaceae; genus CAUZSN01. Next base: position 2,462 of record CAUZSN010000176.1, on the reverse strand, counting down.
TTTCGGCCATCTCGCCCCAGAAACCGGATGGGTCGTCCTTAGCCTTTTGCCACATTTGCTGGTATTCGTGTTCACTCTTGATGTTGGCGTTGGCGGTGAACTCCGTTGCGGGCGGAAATAAGCGTGATTCTTTCAAAACGCTCTCAATAGCTTCGCCGGAACCCATGTTCATAGTGAGTGACTCCTTGTGTCTCAGGCGAGAAAGCAAATGCGCTGGTTCGAGCGCCACAGCACCGCGTGAGACATCTTCATTGAAGCAGCAGCTGTAACTCTATGTACAATTCTAATTCGGATTGACTGCCGATCTTATGGCCAACATGGAAAGGTGTCAACGAAATGACCAACACACGCGTCGAGGTTTCACTCCGCTGCGATGCAGTAAAGACTTTGGTGTCCTCGCAAGTATAACTCGTTGCCGGCGATAGCAGCCGAGGCGCTGAAGCTGTCATCCAGACTGTTGCGGGCCAGCAACTCGAGTTTCACATTGTGAGTGACCACAATTGTTGTGCCATTGCGGTCAGTTACGTAGACACGATCGGCGGCCCCGACTGGTGAGGCGTAAACGTTGCGAATACCACCGAGGCGAAATGAGCCAGGCCGGTCGTTGCCGGTTCTTGCATGGATGCGAGTAAGGATCCCTTGATAGTGCCTTAGAAAGTACAGCGCGTCTCCGTAAAGTAGAGGCGACGGAACGTACGGTGTGCCTCGAAAGCGGTCCCACACGACTTGATCAGTTCCGGTGATGTCGCCTTTGGCACCATTTAGACGAATTGCCAGCAATGCCCGCTTTTCGTAGCTGCTACCAACATACACCACGCCGTCCGCCGCCACCGGTGACGCAACAATATTGGCTGACAGACCGCCGCATTCCCAGATGACCTTTCCAGTGGCCAGGTCGTAGCTGCGCACGCGACTGGTGCCGCTGACAATGAGCTGCGGTTTGCCGTGGTGTTCAACCACGATTGGCGTAGCCCACGACGTGACCTCGTCGCGATAAACTTTCCATCGTTGATTGCCGGTCCTTTTGTCAAAAGCAACCACAAATGACAGACCTCTGTGGTCCCAGTTGACGATCAAGGTGTCGCCGTGCAGTACTGGTGATGCTCCTTCGCCATGCGCGTGCTTGGTCTGCATTTTTCCGAGGTCTTTTTTCCAATGCTGTTCGCCGTTCAAGCCAAGGCAATACAGCCCGTGTGAGCCAAAGAATACAAACAGATGCTCGCCGTCAGTCACAGGCGAGGCGGATGCCAGGCTTCCAGTGTTATGACCGCCTTCGTGCGGAATCTCCTGATGCACTGCCCGCTGCCAGAGGATCTTTCCATCACGACGACTGACGGCTAGGACCACAAACTTGTGGCGGTGTGTCACCGGTAAATTGTCATGCGAGCCGGGCGCGTTGTCATAGATTGGTTTCAGACGTTCGCCGAAAGGGACCGCCGTGGTGATAAACACACGATTGTCCCAGACAATCGGTGTTGAATGGCCGCTGCCCGGTAGCGCGAGCTTCCATCGAATATTCTTTATCTCGCTCCATTCTACAGGCGGGTTGGCATTCGGCGCAACGCCAGTGCCCTTCGGTCCGCGCCATTGCGGCCAATAGTTTTGGGCGGCACCGTCATCATATGCCGTTGCTGGGATCGCTAGAAGGAGGCCGGCTGTTCCCGACAAGACGAACATTCGCAGAACTTTGCTCGATGAGTCCATTTGATGTCGCTCTTATACGTTAATCGTCCAATCATTGGCATGGCTGAGACACCTTAAACGAACTGGACGCTGTCGAATGAATAAAGGTGCCGCTATGGTTCGTCTCGGTTCTTGCTAGAGCCTTGGACCGACGGAGGCGGAATGGCGTCTGGAGGAGGAACACCGGCGCCGACTCGAATATACTTACCTCGCAGGCTCGCATATTCATCCGGCAAGATCGTATCAGGCTTCTGAGTTCGTCCTTCCATTTGTTCTGAAAAATAACGCTTCAAAAAAGGAACACACCAACCACAACCGGTTCCCGCACCACCACATTCGCTGATCTGGCTGGCACGGCGCGGTCTGTGGATGCGGATGAAGTTGATGATCTTGCGTTTAGGAATGTGAAAGCAATAGCAGATGGTGTCGTCAAGTTTCACAATTGTTTTCCAAGGGTCTCGGAAGAAACGTTGAGGATGATTTGGTGACCAATGTTCGTATAAGAAACCGGACAGTCACAGGACAAAACCTTTCGAGGTAATTCCGTTAGAATTTCTCGTAATCGCATTCGCTAGAATTGGGATATTCTTTCAATAGCGTCAAAGCCGAGAGACACTGGCTGTGGTCGTCGCAAATCTTCTTTCGCTTTAAAGTCTTTACAGACGTCGCCTTGAGGAAGACTTACGTTACTCTGTGGGCAATGATCTATTCGTTTCGGAGTTGTGTATTCGAATTCCGTCGGTTTGGATACTGTACGTCAGTCCAACCTGCTCAAGCAG
>CAUZSN010000175.1:0-5255 GCA_963582345.1 Planctomycetota bacterium | reverse complement strand
GCTTAGCAACTCTAACACTTTGGGAAAGACGGTCATATGGGCGCCTGAAAGAATACTAATGCCGAGGATGTCAACATCCTCATGAACAGCCGCCAAAACGACTTCCTGCGGCGTTCGGTGCAGTCCCGTGTAGATGACGTCCATGCCGGCGTCGCGCAGGCAACGAGCCACGATCTTGACCCCGCGGTCATGGCCGTCCAGACCGATTTTGGCGATCAGTACCCGGATCGGCTTAGCAGCGGCCTGCGACATTCCCTTCATCCATTGTCATTCCCATCATCCATTGTCTCTGTATCCCCGAACAAACCACGATCCATCGGTCAAGAAGCTTCAGCACTTTCGTCCACTGCAAAGTAATGCTCGTTATTGTCGCCGTTTTCTCGTCACTCCTGCCCGTTTCGGCTGACCCGCTTCACGTTGCCACTTGGGAGGAAGGGAATGGAAAAGGCGATGAAGAAATCGGTGTAGCAGACAATCTGACAGCACCGACAAAGCGATCATCTAGTCAGGACACCGAAGCGGAACCGACCAACGGAATACAATCTCTAATGTAAAATCTATACGGAAAACTGTCGACCCCATGGTTGCGGGTTCGAGTTTAATCGCCCACATTCAAAAGAAAATGGACTTGCTTTTCCGCCCACTCACTGCAGCACAACCTGACCTGGGAGCGTTATTCGACAGACTAGCAAAGACTCCGAGCATCAATTTGTTAGGATCGCGTCACGACAGGACATCGACGATCTCTAACACGTTTCCGGCGGGCGGCCGCAAACGACAAGCGGTCGTTAGATCACTTGTGGATTCGCTGCCATCCGCGAGATTAATTCGTCCGGATCGGGAAGTTGAAGCGGGCGGTATTCTTTCTGTCGCAGTAAATCGCGCGGTTCAATGCCCAGTTTCTTGATCAGGTCCCGCTGCGTCTGCTCGTCAGGGGAAGTCTTCAAATACTCCACGACCTTGGGCTAAATACCATGGGACTCCAGGAGGGCAAGTGTTTGGCGACTCTTCGTGCAATGTGGGTTGTGGTAGATGGTGACGTCCGGCGTGCAGGCGATTATGACAACCTCCCTGCTGGCAAAAATAGCGATACAAAAGTGGATGCGTACCTCCGCACGCACGAGCTGACTCTTTCACCTCGATCGAGGTGAAAGAGGCGGGAGGGTTTGGGGCTCTTCATGACACACAAACTAGAGGCCGACTGATGAGCATTCGACTCAAAGTTTTGACTATGGTGCTCTAATCCGATAGAGTCTTTGATCAGATATCCAGGTTGCGCACGTCGAGGGCGTACTTTTCGATGAATTCGCGGCGTGGTTCGACTTTGTCCCCCATCAGGACGCGGAACATGTCGCCCGCCGCACTGGCGTCTTTCATCGTCACCTGAACCAGGGTGCGATTGGCCGGGTCAAGCGTCGTATCGCGCAGCTCCTCGGCGTTCATTTCGCCCAGTCCTTTAAAGCGCGTAATCGTTAAGCCCTTTTCGCCGGCCGAGCGGACTGCGGGCGGCAACCCGCGCAGGTCGCTCAAGCCGATTTCCGTGTCTCCACGACGTAGATTGTAACGGGCTCCTTCCATGCCGGTACGCTCCTGCGGGATCAGGGACTGGATGTCAAAACCGAACTCTTCCAGATTCTGCAGCTGGGCGTTGATCGTGCGAACTTCATGCAATTCGGTGACATGTAACTTGGATGCGATCGAGGAACCCTCTTGCCCGTTCCCGTCAGCCTCGGGGGTGTCGCTGACGGTCAGTTCCTGGCCACTCGCTTCTTCTTGCGCCTTCAAGAATTCGTCCATCTGTTTACGCGAACAGAACCAGTGTTCGACGCGGCCCAGAAAAACGTGATACATCGGCAGCTTGCCCGTTTCCGCTTCCAGCAACTGAGCGTGGCCTTTGAGCGAGACGCCCCGTTTTTCCAGGGCTACGACGGCGTCTTCCATTGCCGCCAAGATCCGGCAAAGCCGTTCGATTTGCTTGCCGGAAATCTCTCGCTCGTCACCCGGGTCCAATACCGCTTCCCCCAGACCGTGTTTCAGCAACTGTAACTTCATTTCCTCTTCGCTGTGCACGTAGTAGGTCTGTTTTCTTCGCTTCACGCGAAACAACGGCGGCTGGGCCAGATAAACATGCCCCTTCTCCACTAGGCTGTACATCTGGCGGTAGAAGAAACAGAGCAACAGAGTACGGATGTGCGAGCCATCAACGTCGGCGTCCGTCATGATGATCACTTTGTTGTAACGCCGTTTTTCCAAATCCTGATCGTCTCCAATTCCCGCACCGATCGCGTGAATCATACTGCGGACTTCCTCGTTGGCCAGAACCTTGTCTTCTCGTGACTTATAGGCGTTGATAATTTTTCCGCGGAGCGGCAGGATGGCCTGGTATTCCCGCAGCCGGCCACCTTCGGCACTTCCTCCCGCCGAATCACCTTCGACCAGATACAACTCACATTTCTCGACTTCTTTGCTTGAGCAGTCGCGCAGTTTCCCGGGTAAACCACCGCCGGAAAGCACTCCCTTCCGTTCCCGCAGCAAATCTTTAGCTTTCCGCGCCGCCATGCGCGCCTCGGCCGCCAAAATGCCCTTGTTGACGATGATTTTGGCCGACTTCGGGTTTTCTTCCAGATATTTCCCTAAATATTCCCCAACCGCTGACATCACGATGCCTTCCACCTCGCTGTTGCCCAACTTGGTTTTCGTTTGACCTTCGAACTGCGGGTGGGGAATTCGCATCGAGATGACTGCGGTCAAACCTTCTCGAAAATCGTCTCCGGTTGGTGCGAGATCCTTGAATAGCCCCGACTTCTTGCCATAGTTGTTCAACGTTCGCGTCAACCCCGCGCGAAAACCGGACACGTGGGTGCCCCCCTCGGTAGTGTGAATATTGTTGACGTAGGAGTGGACGTTATCGGTATATTCGGTCGAGTATTGCAGCGCAACTTCATATCCAACTCCTTCGGACTCGCCTTGAATGAAGACGACCTCCCCATGGATCGGTTCGCTGGCGCGGTTCAGGAATTCCACGAATTCGACAATACCACGCTCGTAGCAGAAATCCTCGCCACGGCTCGTCCGCTCGTCTTGAAAAACAATGCGCACGCCTCGATTGAGAAAGGCCAGTTCCTGCAGACGTTTTTGCAGTGTGTCGTAGACGAACTTCTTCGTCTGAAAGATCAGAGAATCCGGCTTGAACGTTGTCTTGGTACCAATCTTGGAAGTTGTTCCGATGGTTCGCACATCACCTTGGGGGATGCCGCGTTCGTACTCCTGCTGGTACACATGCCCGTCCCGGTAAACTTCGACTTCACACCATTCCGAAAGGAAATTCACAACCGTTACGCCGACACCGTGTAATCCGCCCGACGTCTGATAAGCTCCCTTTTGAAACTTGCCGCCAAATTTCAACACCGTCATCACGCCTTCCAACGTGGAAACGTTCCGACCAAGTTCCTCGGTTAGTTGTTCATGTGTGGCGACGGGAATGCCCCGCCCATTGTCCTCGACGGTCACGGAACCTTCGTTGTGGACCGTGACCGTGACCGTGGTAGCGAAGTCGGCCATCGCTTCATCGATCGAGTTATCGACCACTTCATACACCAAATGATGCAGGCCCCGCGCGGCGGTGTCACCGATATACATACTGGGACGCTCGCGAACATGCTCCAAATCGGATAGGTGTTCCAGATCTTCCGCGTTGTATTCGGCGTCGGCAGCAGGTATCAAACTTTGTCCGGCAGGCAACGGCTGATCGTCGTCGGATGGAATCGTTTCGCTCATATTAGCCATATCGTTTCTGATAAGTTGTCCGTTCGGGATTTACTCCGGCGTGTCAAAAAAATTCATTAATATAGAGAAATATGTCGTATCAGGAAGGTCTTTGGTGTTCAGGAACAGACAACGGTGAATTCATTGGATTGAATGCAATGCATGCTAAAACGGCGTGAACACCTAGGGCGGAAAATAGTAAGTCCTGAACACTGAAACCTGAACTCCTTTACCATTTACGACAATACTCAATCACAAAGTAGTACTGTCCATCTCGCAATACATCCTACGGTTAGCGTTTATTCAATTTGTCCAATTCGAAATTTTATATCGGATACTGTTTCCCCAGAAAGTTTACCTGCAAGTGCCCGCACCAGCGTCGCTTTGCGAAACGTCAATTCCTGCAACGTGACCGAGTTTCGCACGATCACTTCTACCACACCTCCTCTTATTCGTGCCACGCGACTGTGCCTGACCAATACGATTCCCGCAGCGGATTTCCAGGCCTGTTCCAGGGCATTACTACGCTGGACATCCGCATAACCACGACGCGCCAACAGTAGTGGCAGAACTTCGCCTATTTTTTTCGGACCGCTTTTTTTCCGGCCCGTGATTTTGCGCATCCGTATATCCTATAGCATCAGCTAAGCCCGATCCTTCGCCAACGGCATGACCACATATCCGTAACCATCCTCGGTCATGCAGTAAGCGGCACTCTCCGCATCACGGATCTGTAGTTTAAATGTTTTTTCCGGGTCAAGCACCTTGAGAAAATCAGCGACAAATCGGTGGTCGACCGTGATCGTAATGGGGGATCCACTGTAAGTGATCGGCATTTCAACACGCGCTTCACCTACTTCAGCCGTCGAACTAGCCAGTAGCAAGGACCCCTCATTGAAAGTGAAATCGATGCCGCGGCTATCTTCCCGAGACACAATTGACGCTTGCCGCAACGCCGAGAATAGCGGTCCGACCGTCAATTCGATCGTTTGACCATCGGACCAAGTCGGTATCACATCGCGCCATTTTGGAAATCGTCCCTCGACCAACCTTGCAAAAATCGTCGCCCGAACGCTCTTGACGAGGATGTCGTTCGCCCGCGCTGCCATTTGAATTTCCGAATCGTTTGTCGATATGGCCCGCTCGAGCAATTGCATGGCCCGGGTGGGAACAATCGTTTGTGCCTCAACCGACTGATGCCCACCGACGGCGAGCGCCGGACCTTCCATCTTTGCCAATCTACGGCCATCCGTTCCGACCGCCGTTATCTTTTCCTCTTCCATCTCCAACATAACACCCCCTAACGCATAGCGAGTGCTTTCAACGTCCGTTGCGAACACTGTCCGCCGTACCAATTCTCGCAGCAACAACGCTGAAACTTCGTGGAACTTTTCCTCCTTGAATGAAGCCACTGCGGGAAATTCATCGGGGTTTTCACTTGGCAGATTGAACTTACTGCGATCCCCTTGTACAGCAGTTCCCGATCCCGC
>CAUZSN010000174.1:0-5284 GCA_963582345.1 Planctomycetota bacterium | reverse complement strand
GACTGTTCGCCCTTCAATGCCCAGCAAAATGACAGCAATGACGTGAGTACAAATTGACGAATGATTGTCAAAATCATTACATCGAGACGCATTGGGCATTGAACGGTCGCAACGTCCCCTCAGCTGCGCCCGAACGTTACCGTTCTCATTGGGCCGAATGATGTCGGCAAGAGATTCGCCGTTCGCTCAATTGAGTTACTTTATTCGATGTACCTGATTGAATAGCACGACATGAGCCGTGATAAAGATTGATGGAATTGAACGGATCGTGTCATCCGGATTCGGAAATAACTCGGGGAGCATTCTCGAAGTTTCTGAGGCGGGATAAGAGAGAAATATTGAGGTGGGTTTGAATATTCAGTCCGAATGGTTGGCGAAACGACTCATTCGCCATTTTCGGCTGCTGCACGAACGGGGGTTGGCCGTTCACGCATTGTGACAAGGTTGCGCTCCATGACATCAACACGTCAAGGCGACGAAACACAGTTTTCCAGAGCAATACATGAAGGCATATTGATGGACCAAACAATACTTCCCGACAAACGTGCTGAATTCGGCAACCTGTTCGCTGCTTTCTTCAAATCCTATCCGATGTCCGAAGAAGGCCAGCGTCATACGAAACTCTACCTACAAGGGAGAGAGTCTGGTCGAAAACACTTTGAGGCGTTAGTCACCAAGACTGCACGCGACGGGGATGTGACCGATGAGGTGCTACTCCACCTGCTACCGCATGCCAATAACTCAGGCAATCGGGACAAACAAGCATGGATCCACGTCGCTCCGGCAGTCACCAAAGATCTCAAGTCTTGGTTTGAAGGGGCTGGTTGGACTTCACCAAAGGATTGGCCTAGCATTAGCAGCGCAATTCTCTCATTTGTTCAGCGATGCGTCGATGACCCAGATCAACTGGCCGACGCCTGCGCCGCGTTCGCCGAACTCCCTTATTCAAAGGGTTTTCAGTCAGGGATGCTCAGCCCAATCCTGAATGCGATTCGGCCAGCGGAGTATCTACTGATCAACAACAAATCTCGAAAAGTGCTCAACTATTTCTGTGGCGCGGACTTTCGGTATTCATTGGAGGACTATCCCGCGGCGAACGAATTGGCAAAGAAGTTAGTCGCAGATGTAAAAGAGGAGATCGACGACCATAAATCTGACTCGGAATTACCAGTTTCCGATTACTTTGACATGTTCAGCCATTGGTTGGTCGGGGTACAAAAATATGCTTTTACACGACCAAAGTATTGGAAAGTGTCACCTGGACGAGATGCAAAAAACTGGGATTCCTGTCGTGACGGCAACTTCATTGCTATGGGCTGGTCAGAATTGGGGGATTTATCGGGACTGGGCAGGTCCGACTACGAGCAGCGCCGTGACAAGTTGGTAGCCGAAAATTCGGACTGGACAAAACAAGGTGCGAATCAGGCGTGGGTTTTCTCTCGCATCAAAGAGGGCGATCAGATCGTTGCAAATCGTGGAACGCACGAAGTGTTGGGCTTCGGCACGGTATCCGGTCCGTACTATTACGTAGAGGGTGAGGAACACGCGCACCGCATTCCAGTCAACTGGGACGATATTTCGGCACGGGGTATCGAGGAAAACGGATGGCGCAAGACGATCATCAAGCTCGACCACGATAAGTTTGAAACGCTTCTGAAGGCACCGCCTAAGGGTGAAGGACCGCAAGTACCACCGGAACACATGAATCCGATATATAGTTTGACAATGCTTACGGAAGAAACGGGATTGGACGAGCCTCTATTGCAGCGCTGGATAAATGCACTCGAGCGGAAAGGGCAGGCTATCATTTACGGTCCACCTGGTACTGGCAAGACGTTTATCGCCGAACACATGGTCAAACACATAATTGGCGGCGGTGACGGATTTTCTGAAATCGTCCAGTTTCATCCGGCATACGCTTACGAGGACTTTATGCAGGGAATCCGCCCGCAAACAACCAAGGATGGGCAACTGCGATATCCCGTGGTTCCAGGGCGATTTCTGGACTTTTGCGAGAGGGCGACGAAGCGGCAGGGTCGTTGTGTCCTGATTGTTGACGAGATCAATCGCGCGAATTTGTCACGAGTATTCGGCGAACTGATGTACTTGCTCGAATACCGCAATCGCGCCGTACCGTTGGCCGGCGGCGGTGAATTGAACGTGCCTCAGAATGTCCGTTTGATCGGCACAATGAACACAGCTGATCGATCGATCGCTCTTGTCGACCACGCTCTCCGGCGCCGTTTTGCGTTTCTGGCGCTGTATCCCGATTACGACATCCTGACTGCGTACCACGAAGGCACTGGCATAAATATTGAAGGTCTCGCCAACATGCTGAAGAAACTTAACAAGGTGATCGCAGATCGGCATTACGAGGTAGGCATCACCTATTTTCTTCGTGAGGATTTGCATGAGCAAATTGAAGACATCTGGCAGATGGAGATTGAGCCCTACCTCGATGAATATTTTTTCGATCAGCCCGACAAGGCAAAACAGTTTAGATGGGAGGCAGTCAAGGAGTTGATTGCGCTGTGACCAAAAAACCGGCTAGACCGATTCCCCTTACTGAGCGTAAGGTCACGAGATTGCACCGGCATGCAATTCCTGATGACGTGGGGGAAGTGTTATGGCGCGAGCACGGGAAGCAAGTAGCGGTTGAATTCCCTTCACCAAAAACTGGGCAACAGTGGGAATTGACACCGCTGGGCTGGGTCGGCTACGTAGCTGTCTCCGAGGATTTCGTCTTCTGGTTGAAACCAAAAGTTGAGATCCAGAACCTGTTTCGCATGTTGGAGTATGCATATCGTCTTAAAAGCTTCCAATTTTTGGACGGGACGATTGAATCGAGCTGTTTGGAAGACTTCTACGAGCGGCTTGCTAATGTGCTCGCCAAACGGATCCTCGACCGCGCCCGCCGAGGGCTTTATCGGTCCTATGTGTCGGAATCACGCGACCTACCCTTCGTACGAGGACAGATGGATTTACGACGCACAGCTCGGGCTCCATGGGATATCCGACTCCACTGTCATTACCAGATTCATACTCCTGACGTGGAGGAAAATCAGATTCTTGCGTGGACGCTGCTGCGCATCACGCGGAGTGACATCACGCTTGATCGGTCTTTGCCGGCAGTACGCCGCGCCTATCGTATGCTGCAAGGGACGGTTGATTTGAAACAGTTTCGCCCACATGAATGCGTCGACCGGCTCTACAATCGCCTCAACGAAGACTATGAGCCACTGCATGGGTTATGTCGGTTCTTCTTGGAAAACACTGGGCCCAGCCACGACATTGGCGACCGCAGGATGCTACCGTTCTTGGTCAACATGGATCGCCTCTACGAGCTTTTCATAGCAGAGTGGTTACGGGTTCATCTACCGCCTCAGTGGACTATCGAACCAAAGGAGCGCGTGTACATTGGCGCCGACCAAAACTGGTACTTCGAGGTTGACATGGTGCTTTATCACGCCGACACGCTGGAACCGGCGTGCGTGCTCGACACGAAGTACAAGGCAGACAAGCCACATGTCGACGATATAGCCCAGGTTGTGGCCTACGCTGATTCCAAGGTTTGCAGACACGCCGTCTTGATTTATCCCTATCCGACGGACCAATCTTTGGACGAGAACGTTGGTGACGTTCGCGTCCGGTCACTTACATTCGTTTTGGACGGTGAGCTGGAGGCGGAGGGGCACGAATTTGTTGCCGAGTTGATTTCTTGTCTTCCTTTGGACCAACAGGTCGGGTGAACGTATAAGCGGACCATAGTGGAGCGTGACTCATCGCTTGATCACATGGCCATCACGCTTATATTTCCGCTCCTCGCCGCCGCATTTCATCGTCGATTGCATCGACAAGTCCTACTTCTCTCAAATCCGTCAGCGCATTGGCGACGAACTGGTCCAACTCAGCTCCTTGGTCTTGCTCTAGAAGCAGCCAAGCGAGCGGCTTGTTCAGCACGAAAAGAAGGGGCTATAAATGCATAACCCTGTTCTGCCGGATGCAGAGATTCAGCCAACCAGGGGCTTATCAATCTGTCTTTGCCAGTGGTACGTGGGTACTTTGGAGCTGGGCAATCTGCTGTGGACTGAGCACCGGGTCGTGAGTCATGCCAGTGTTTCGTCCGCGGCCAATGATCTTTAGCGAATCGCCCATAGGCACGACCGCGAGCACTTCCACGGGTTCCGGGAGGGTCGGCCCGCTGACGATGCTGCCTGCCTTGATTTGATTTGTAGTTGGGCTCATAGCGATTGGTGCTCAACAGGTCTCTACTTGGGCTTCCGCTTGCTGCTTACTGGCTTTGCCGCCTCACGGAGAAACTTCTCCAAATCCTCTCGCCGAAACAAGCGATACCCATTTGCTGGATTCACGCTCGCGGCGATCCGACCTTCATCCGCCCACTTGCGTAATGTGTTTTGGCTTGCGCCGAGTATCTGAGATGCTTCGGCAATCTTCATGTACTCGTGCAACTTCCGCATCAACAGGGTCTCCAAATTCTAGTGCGACGCCCGCAGCCCTAAACTCTACCAAAGTCCTCATGCGGTTGAAAGCGTCTCAACCGACAGCAGTCTGGGCAGCGCATCAGAATCAAATGACATCATCGTGGTCCTTAAAACCCTTGATCGGGAGAACCGTGCTTTTGATGTCCCCTTCTTGGGTGACCAACGCGAGCGAACACGGTGCAAATGAATCGTCATACGTTTTGTCCTGAACCATCATTGAAAGGTGACTGTAGAATTCCACCGCTGCACGAAGGTCGTTCATAAACGTTTCTTCTGCCGCCTCTCTGTACTCCTGGTGAAGGTTTTCGGGAAGGTCTCTGAGCCAAAAGGAAGCAGGTCCTTGGCTCGTAGCGCCAAAGAAACAGGCTCCTGCGACTGCAAGCATGTCGTTTCCAGTCCAGCCTTCGGCGGGCGGTTCAATTGGCATGCCATTGGCCAGGGTGTCGAGTAACTGTTGGGCACGCTGTTTGTCGAATTTTATCGCGATTGCCATTGCTAAGGCTCCTTTCAGTCAAATTGTTTGTTTGCTCAATTCTTTCGCGTCACTCACGCGCAGTTCTTCCTCCGAGCCAGATTCGAACCATTCGGTAGATTCCAAGTTTTCCGTCGCCGCTTGATGGAAGAACTGAAAATCGGCGGAGGTGTACAAAGACCACCGAAGACACTGACCATCCTTTACTGACTTGACATCTTCCGGCTTAGTGAGGCGGTGTTTCCAATAATCAATGTCACCCTCAAATCGACCTTCCTGCCAGACATAGGCATTCTTGTTCCGTGCTTCC
>CAUZSN010000173.1:0-5308 GCA_963582345.1 Planctomycetota bacterium | reverse complement strand
GAGCGTGACGATGCCCAAAAACAGTAACATCTGCCCGACCGTTGTCACCAGCCAGCCTGTTGGAGCGTAATTGGGCGGTCCACCAAAATAGCTCCATAGCACCAAGGAGGCCCCCACAGTCAAAGCCAATACGCCTCCATATGCCAGAAACTGGCCAGCCAACGCGACCCAATTCGTGTTTCGTGGTTGGTCGTTTTGGGTGGCCCACGGTAGATCGAAATCTGGCATGAGAGATTTGTCTGTGAGATCGATTCGCGAGATGCTTTTCGAGTGTTCTGAGACCGCCGTGCCAACCGTTTTGTGTGCAGCGCTTTGAGACTCGGTTATGGGCTGTTCCTCCAGATGAGCGTCATCCACCCGCATTGTCGCGTTGAAGTTGGGTGATGCTTCGGTTGTTGGGACTGTCGTTTGTGAGGGGCTGGATTCTACGAGTGGTCGAGTTCCCAACGAAGGACCGAATGGATCGAGCATGGCGCTACCCGACCATCGCTCCAGTAGTTCCCGAGCATCGCGGGATTTTTCGTCTAACGACGGTTTATCGTTGTCCGGCAACGCTTTTTCGGCGGTGTACACTTGGGACCAGGACAAATCGGTGCCGCATGTTGCACAGCGCAAACGTCGGTTGTCCGTCGCGACTTCTGCTGCAACGTCAGCCTGACAGTTTGCACACCACATTCGTGTCTTCCACTGCCGCGTTTGGTGGATTGGTTAAAGATGTCGAATGATTCGGGATAAGGAAATGAATACATCCAAATCCGGATGCCCTGGGACGCGGGCACAGATTATGTTCAACCAACCATTCAACGCAATAGCGAATTTTGACCGGTGCATCGAATCATTGATTTCGTTGTCAACTCGATGTGAGGTAATTCCTTTTAGTGACAGCCATCGACCTGCTTGCTTGCAGGCTGCGAACCGGTTAATTTGCAGAGCGTGGCAAGTGCGCTGTGGTGTGGTGATACACTGTGGATCGGTGCTAGTGGGCTCCGTTGTGTAGGCAGAAAGGTCCACATGAAAGTCATGAAAAGTCATGTTCGATCGGGCTGTCAATGGAACAACCTTGCCGATCGGGTACTCGATGGAAACCAACTCGCTCACGATGACGGGTTGGCGATTCTGAAGTCTCCCGATACCGACTTGCCAGCGCTTTTGGCTGCGTCCTTTCGGGTGCGCCGCCGCTATTTTCGGCAGGAAGTACAAATGTACTTCCTGAAGAACGCCAAGAGTGGTCTTTGTCCAGAAGATTGCGGATACTGCTCGCAGGCAGTTGACTCGACGACCGACATCAATCGATATTCGATGTTGAGCGAAGAAAAGCTGTTAGAAGGAGCTCGGCAGGCCATTGAATCACAGGCCCGAACCTATTGTATCGTGGCCAGCGGTCGCGGCCCGAGCGATCGGGAAGTGGAACACGTGGCGACTGTTGTCGAACGGATCAAGACAACACTCGGATTACACATTTGCTGTTGCCTGGGTCTGTTGACTGTCAAACAGGCACGGCGTTTGAAAGAAGCCGGTGTGGACCGCATCAACCACAATTTAAATACCAGCCGAGAATTCTATGAGAAGATCTGCACGACTCACACGTTCCAAGATCGTATTCAGACATTGCGAATTGCGCACGATGCCGGGATGGAACTGTGTTGTGGTGTGATCGTTGGTATGGGTGAAGCGGACCAGGACGTAGTCAATGTGGCTTTTCAATTGCGTGAACTGGAAGTCGATTCGATTCCTGTCAATTTTCTACACTCCATTCCGGGCACGCGTTTGCAGAATGTGCATCTTCTGAACCCGCGATATTGCCTGAAGGTTTTGTGTCTGTTTCGGATGGCTAATCCAAGTACGGAGATTCGCATTGCGGGTGGTCGCGAGGTCAACCTGAGATCGATGCAGGCTATGGCGCTGTATCCGGCTAATTCTCTATTCGTCAGTGACTATCTGACGACGAAAGGCCAAACTGCTGAGGAAGACTTCCAAATGATTAAAGATCTAGGTTTTGAGATCGTCACCGGCAACCATGAATTGCAGGCCATCATTGCGGCAAGTGATTAACAACCCTCAATTTGACCAAAACGGCGTGCCAAGAAGACCAGCCGTTGTAATGTTTTGCGGTTCATGGAGTCAGTCCACGATGGGAGTTTGTCGTTGTAAAATGGAATCCGGATCGAACGAATCGCACTACCCAATTCCCTGTTCGATATTCGAGTGATTTTATCTTCATTTTAGGTCGGCGATATTTGTTTTGTTGAAGTTCGCGAAGTGTGTCTTGACAATGTCAGTAGCCTCGGGAAAAACAACTGCGTTAATCACCTTTGCGATTCACGTATGACGGGCATCTGACGACGTACAGCTAATTTATTGCCCCCCCCTGCACTTCCAGAGCGATTTCCTGTGCGACTTGTTTTAAATAGTAACTGGGAACGTGACCGCGGAATCTAACCCGGCCATCACAGACTGAAGCCTGAGCGTCGCGAAGCGAAAAGTGTCCTGACGTTCAAGGTGTCTGTCCAATACACTTGCCTATGATCTTGTCATCTGACAGATCAAGTGGAATGGGGTTTAGGCAGGTCTTTGACGACATTGCATTTTGCGTTTCTACGAGTGCGATCATTGCGCTTCCCGTTGCGACGATATTGACACGATTGTTGCAACATGAGTACTGGATAAATCTTCGTCGTTTGTTTTGTTGGTGTGTTACGCAATCGCAAAAAGACGTTCCGTATCGCCGCTTTCGGCGAATCCTTCATTTCAAAGACAATGGAACGTTGAACTTGTAGCACTGGTCCGCTCGAAGTAACATCCGGGCGAGCCGGTCGTATGTGGATTTTTGTTGTGCATGGTCCGTTGAGTTTCAAACATACGTTATGACACCATAACCGGCAGCACTGCAAAAATGTCGGGCACGCACTTGAGGTTTGTATAGTCGATTGCTTTTGTGATCTCTGTTGGTGCTACTCAAGTCGCAGCTTTTTTTTCGAAAAAGGCACCTGAAATGGATTCAGGCTGGTTGGAGTCTCGTCGAATTCGTTTTGATGCATCTCATTTGGTCCCCGGCCGCGGTCCGTCTGTGCCCTTGCCAATTTCCTCGGAATTGATCGATAGCGTACGACCAGATCACGTTGATGCGGCCTGCGAACGAACTCAGGACTATTTGCTTGGTCTGCAACATTCCGACGGGTATTGGGTCGGCGAGTTGGAAGGGGATACGATTCTGGAATCTGAATACGTCCTGTTGTTGGCGTTTCTGGGTCGGGGTCAAACAAAAGCAGCGCAACGTGCAGCGAATTATATTCGGCAACAACAACTGCCAGAAGGAGGTTGGGCAATCTATCCGGGTGGTCCTTTGGAGATTAGTGCGTCCGTGAAGGCATACTTTGCTCTGAAGATTACAGGACACTCGGCCGACGTCGATTGGATGATTCTCGCTCGGCAGGCGATTCTTCAGGCAGGCGGAGCCGAGCGAGTCAACAGTTTCACGCGATACTACCTGGCCTTGCTGGGAGTTATCTCATACGAACAATGTCCGGCAGTTCCACCTGAAATCGTTCTTGTACCGACATGGATGCCGTTCAATATTTATGAAATGTCCGCTTGGTCTCGCACAATCGTCGTGCCGTTGAGTTTGGTATGGGCACATCGACCGTTCGTGCAATTGTCGATCGAACAGGGCATTCGCGAACTTTTTGTCAATTCGCCCGAAGAACTCTCAATCAGCATGGGGTCATCTGAATCGCTCGACGAGATGAACCACAAGACTTGGATGAACTGGGACAACTTATTTCACCGAGCGGATCAGGTATTGAAATTTCTGGAACGGTGGAGGATTCGTCCATTGCGACGACTGGCCATTCGTCGAGCGGCCGAATGGTTGAACGAGCGATTTGACGATAGCGACGGATTGGGCGCCATTTTTCCGCCAATCATTTGGAGTGTCGTCGCGCTGAAGTGCCTGGGTTACAAGGACGATGCGTCAGAATGCCAAAGGGCACTGAATGAGTTGGAGAAGTTAACAATCTCTGAAGGGAGCGCCGATCGGCTGCAACCGTGTCAATCGCCGGTGTGGGATACAGCCATTGCAACGATCGCATTGCGAGAAGCTGGCGTGCCAGCCGAGCATCCTTCGTTGCGCCGTGCGGTTGATTGGCTGTTAGCAAAGGAAGTTCGCCGACGCGGTGATTGGGCCATCTCAAATCCTGGACATCAGGAATCTGGGTGGTTTTTCGAATTTAACAATGCTTTTTACCCCGATGTTGATGACACATGCATGGTATTGACCGCACTGGTTCGGTGTCTACCCGGTCATCATTGGTCCGCAGAATTTCTGTTGGATGATTGGAGCCCTCACGAAGCGGACGACGACTCAGCTGCCGTGTTAACGGGCAAGACTACATCTTCACAGGCCGCCTTTTCCGACATCGAATCCATGAGGCACATTCTCAATGCCGTTCGTCGAGGCGCATGCTGGCTGTCGGCCATGCAAAACCGCGACGGTGGTTGGGGAGCATTCGACGTGAACAATGATCGAGAGATCTTAACTCGAATCCCGTTTGCTGATCACAATGCCATGATCGACCCCAGCACCTCGGACTTGACCGCTCGGGTTCTTGAATTATTTGCCGATCTGAATTTTCCCCGGGACCACGACGTCATTCAACGTGCAACCGAATTCGTCTGGCGTGATCAAGAAGAGGATCATTGCTGGTATGGTCGTTGGGGCGTGAATTATATCTACGGTACTTGGCAGGCACTTGTGGGATTAACTTGCATCGGCGTTTCGACGGATGACCCACGTATTTGCAAGGCAGCCATCTGGTTAATGTCAAAGCAGCAATCGTGTGGTGGATGGGGTGAAACTCCGCGAAGTTACGACGATCCGAATCTGCGAGGCCAAGGCGAGCCAACCGCTTCTCAAACAGCCTGGGCCTTGATGGGGCTAATGGCCGCTGGTTACGTCCACTCGGAAGCCGTTCAGCGAGGCATCACGTATCTACTGGACACTCAACAGGACGATGGAACCTGGCAGGAAGACGCATTCACAGGTACGGGTTTTCCGAGAGTGTTTTACTTGAAGTATCACCTGTACCGCATCTACTTTCCTTTGATTGCGTTGGCCCGTTATTCTCGACTTCGGGCAGACAGTAGACGGTCATACTAATATACCCGTTTTAATTGTTCGAACTTCGAGTGAAGTCGGGGAGCTGATAGTGAGCATTCAGGTTGCTCGGATTTGGCAGCTCCCAGACACATGCTTTGCGGATTGCTTGCACTATCCGTCGCGATAGGCCAGGTTAGTCGGATGCCGAGGGCC
>CAUZSN010000172.1:0-5326 GCA_963582345.1 Planctomycetota bacterium | reverse complement strand
TTCTTCCAACTGACGCAGTACCGGCAGCATGTGCATACAGTTAATGCAGCAATACGTCCAAAAATCCAGCAGCACAACTTTGCCGCGCAGATCCTCAATATCGATTGGCCCTGCCGTATTGATCCAACCAAGTCCTCCACCCAACGATGGTGCCTTGGCCTTTTGCGACAGCTCAGAAAAACGCTGCGCTTCCAAACTTTCTTTTGGAATAATCAATAGAATGATGGTCACGCACGCAGTTGCGCCCAGCCAATTAGTCCACAGCCATCGTTTAACACAATACGGTTTGTTCATCGTGCACTCCCATTAAATGTTCGAGCAATACGATGCTAGTTCCCGGTCCATTGTGACAATCAACCGACTCGGCCAACGACAAACAAATTGTACCACTGGTTCGACACGACGCTAAGGAACAATCACAGTCAGAACTTCTCCAGGGAGATTATCGAGTGCGCTGCCGAACCAGTCCCGGCGTGACATCGATATCCAGACTAGCGGTGCGACCCTGTTCCAGAAGTTCCCAAGCAATGGCTGCCATGGCTGCGTTGTCGGTGCAATATTCGGGTGGGGCGATGATCAACTCAATGCCCGATTCGTCAGCCATCCGCTGAAAACTCTGGCGAAGATGAGTATTTGCCGCGACGCCGCCACCGACACAAAGTACTTGACGGCAACGAAGTTTTATCGCTTGTTGACACTTCGCGACAAGGACGTCGATGACTGCTTCCTGAAAGCTGGCTGCAATGTCAGCGATGCGCTGTTCGGTCAATTGAGGGACCGGTTTCCTTGAGCCTGGAGTTCCCCTGACGGTGTAAAGCACGGCCGTCTTCAAGCCGCTAAAGCTAAATTCCAATCGGTCTTCGTTCAAAAACGTCCTGGGAAATTTGAAGGCGCTGGATGAACCGATGTGAGCGGCTTGCTCGACGGCCGGTCCTCCAGGAAAACCTAAATTCAGCGTTTGGGCCACCTTGTCAAAAGCCTCGCCAGCCGCATCATCAATCGTCGATCCCAATAATTCAAATTCCAGACTACTGTGGCAATCGTACAAATTGGAATGTCCGCCGCTGACAACCAAGCCAACCGCTGGAAAAATGTCCCGCCCGGCGGCCATTCGGCATGCGTACAAGTGGGCTTCAACATGATTCACCGGAACCAAAGGAATCCTCATCACCATAGCCAGTGTCTTGGCAGCCGTCAGTCCGACCAGCAGCGACCCCACGAGACCGGGTTCTGTTACGACAGCAATCGCGCATAGGTCGTCGAGCTCACAACCGGCCTCTTGAAGGGATTCGTCAATGATCGGCAGGATACGTCGAACGTGTGCTCGCGAGGCAACTTCCGGAACAATCCCGCCGAAACGTTGGTGTAGATCAGTTTGTGACGCAACCACGTTCGACAAAACATGCAGTTCCCGATCAATAACGGCCGCAGCCGTTTCGTCGCACGACGATTCGATCGCCAGCAGAACCTGGGTATCTGCTGATCGATTCGATCGGAAAAGTTGACCTTCATTTTCTCGCACACAACACCCCAAAAGCAAAAGCCGGATGATGAGCCGATTTCCGGCCAATGAACGCTCGAAGGCAATTCATCTCAGCGCGATCTCACACGACAACAAACTTTACGCAGCTTGCGTTCTCGGGAATAACAGCGGCCGCAGTCTCTGACTGGCAGCATTCCCCGAGATTTTCGATATCTTGTATTTCTTATCGTTGTTCGGCTTCTTGTTGTTCTTGAATTCATCGCCTAGTTTGGTGTTTGTCGCGGTTGTCTTGGCTTTTAATTTGTCGTGGATATATTCGAGGGCCATATTCAATTGGCGATCGACAAAGTCACTTTTGAGAGGCTGTCCTTTGCGTAACACGTCGCGTTTTTGGCGATATTTATAGTACTTTTTCATCTCTTCAACCGAATACTTTAGCGTATAGCCCTCATCCGGCATGACGCCCCATACATCCGACTCCTTTGCGTCATTGTAGCGATGAATATTTTTACCACTGGGGCGGTGATAGCTGGCCGTGGTCAGCTTTAGGGCGCTACTACCTCGCTCTAACTCGATGACGTTCTGCACGCTGCCCTTACCCCAAGTGCGTTCGCCAACGACAATCGCTCGCTTGTGATCTTGTAGGCACGCACTGACAATTTCGCTGGCTGAGGCGCTATAGCGATTCACGAGTACCGCGACGGGAAATTCAGTGAATGTGCCATCCTTCGTGGCACTCCACACCCTTTCGCGACTGTTACGTCCCTTGGTGCTGACGATCTTGCCGCTTTCTACAAACAAGTTGGAGACCTTGACCGCCTGAGACAACAAGCCACCGGGGTTGAATCGCAAGTCGAGGACCAGACCTTTCATTCCTTCCCTCTTCAAAACTTCCAGGACCTCGAGAAGGTCGCCGGCGGTGCGCCGACTGAAGTGTGTCAGACGGATGAAACCGATTTTTTGCTTGTCGTCCAACATAAAATTCCATGTATTGTTGTCGTTGTAGGTGTCGCCCAAAACCGTGGCGACTTTGATGATGGCTCGCACAATTTTTAGGGGACTTAATTCGTCCGAACCAATGTGCTTAACCGTAATGTTGACCGATTCGCCAGGTTTGCCTTTGAGGATATTGACTGCCTGTTGCAGGGTCATTCCGATCGTCGACTTGCCCTCGACTTGCATGATCAAGTCACCGGCACGCACTCCCACCTCGTACGCCGGCGTGCCGGGTAATGGAGAAATGACCATCAACCGTTTGGTTTCGCTGTCGATCTGCACCTGAATCCCAATGCCTCCAAATTCCTGCTCGACTTGTTGGTTGAAGTTTTTCAAATCGTCCCGACTGATGTAATTAGAATATTGATCAAGTTGTTCTCGAATCATTCCTCGGATAGCGGCTTCGACCAGCTGGCGGCGATCCAATCCCTTTACGTAATTTCGATCGATTTGCTCAAAGGTGTCAACAAACACCTTCATCAAATCTAGGACGTCCTCGTTCTTATTACTCTGTTCGTCGGCGCGAACTGTCTTCAAGGCAAGTAGAACTGAAATGAGCGTCAAAGCGACCGTCCAAGTCAGACGCCGACATTCAAAACGCATATGAGATTTCCCTTTCGATACAACATAATTTGTGATCCTCGCAACTCTGTGCCACTCCGAGCAGGGAAGTCCATCCTGCAACAACAGACCGAGAATCGGAAGAACTAGGAAGCCTCTGAAAAACTCTCAATTACTGAGTCTGGATCCATCGGCGAGCAAATTACCCACCTTGCGCTGCCTCTCGAAATCCGAAGTTCGCGAACGGAAATAGCTGCAAGGGTATCGGGATAGGCCGGTTTGTAATTCTGTACGGAATCTTGTACGCGACAACTCGACCCGACGACAATTCAGATACGTACAAAACGCCGTTGGCAAATTGGGCGCCGGCTGTGTTGGCAAATGCGGCGCGACCGGCAACAATAGCGTACTTCGGTTCGGCTTGGGGATCGACGTTGAAATCGGCAGCAACGTTCCGTATGTAGCGTGCGGCAAATCCCGTCCCCTGACGGTCTAACGCGGCTCCGTGCAAACGACCAGTCAGAAAGTCGAGCACGAATATCATGTCCAAATCGACTGAAACCGGGACGGTTGCCAAGGCAAACTTGTCATTCCGATCGGATGCGATCGCTAAAGCGGGCTCGTGAGGCCAAAAATACGAAATTCCTAATCCAATCATGACACCGACAACTAGCCACAATATTCGGCTTTCAGAAACTCGGTTCAACACGACTTGCACCTCGTAGTTTAGTACCTATCGACAAGACAGTTTAGATCGGATGCACTGCGGCCTCTTATTCGTCACTCTAGCGGCTCCACGCCGTCAGGGCTAGACACATTTTGTGTTGTATCCGTTGATTCGTCCATTGCGAAAAATATCCTTCGAAACTTGCACAATGACAGGCAGAATGCTGACAACGACTAATTCACTTCGAAGTCTGGGGAAGAGACAATAAAATCGACAAACCACCGCTGAATCGAAAGCTGAGAATGGGACTTGTGGGATGAGTAGCAAGGGGTCATTCACTGGCCAATTTCACTCGATCGCAGCGATCTTGGATAACCGAAGGACGGAAGTGACTAGAGTACTTTTAGCCGCTTCCAAGAAGTCCTAGCATCAGCATCGTTGTACGACCTCTCACCCGATTGGGCATCCGCGACGAACGCTGCCACGCCGTAGCCGATGTGACAAATCAACGCCGGAAGCACTACGGCTGCTGTGCTTCCACGTTATCAATCCAACAATCGTCTACAACAAATCATAGTTACAACTACCAACGTCAGTGGCAGCCTATTGTATCGTATCCACTAGTACAGGAAATCATCTTTGCGAGATCGTACAAAAGTGCTACTCTTCGCTGGTTTGTGTGGATGGAAGGACCGGTCGAAAAGGACAAGCCAATGGATCTGCGAAGTATGTCAGTTGTGTCGTTGATGCTATTTTGGCTCATTGTTATTCCCGGATGTGACTGGTGGAGCGAAGAAGAAATTTCACTCGATAACGACTTCTCGGAACTCATATTGAACGCGGATGAATCGCACGAAAAAAAATCTCTGGAATCGGAAATACTCGAGTTGAACCTGAATGTCGGCGATCGGTTTCCGTTGTTAAAGACAGTCAAACAGACGTTGTCGCAATCCTCGCCCAACGGGCTGAACACTAGCACATCTGAGCTAACTCTACTGCTGACGATCAATGTCGAAGAGATTCGCAATGGCGATAAGCGGATGGGTGTGCGTTATTTAAGTGTCCGCTACACTCACGATGTCGCTGGCGAGAAACTTGTATACGATTCCGACTCGCCAGAATCGCAAATTTCCGAGTCAGTTCAGATGTACCATGGCTTGGTCAACAACGGCTTTTCGTTCTGGATCGGAGCGGACAACCAAATCAAGGGATTAGTTGGTTTCAACGACTTCCTGCGCCGTTGTGTGCAAAAAGTTCCGCTTGAACAACGTCAATCCACCTGGATGAAGCTTTATGAAACGTCTAGCGAGAACGGTCTTGCTAATTTTGTCGACGACAGCATCGGCCTTTTGCCATACAGTGCCGACGAACAGAACAAAACAACGGTTATTGAAGTCGGGCAAAGCTGGATCAAGAAACGACAATTCACAAGACCGTCGCCGATGTACTTGACGACGACATACACGCTCAAGACACTGTCCGATAAAGTTGCGGAGATTGACGTCTTTGGCCAAGTTATTCCATCCGCAACATTTGGTCCAACGGGCCAACCGAATGAAGACATCAAGTTGACGATTATCAGCGGGCATTGCTACGGAGACTACACCATCGACCGCGAA
>CAUZSN010000171.1:0-5362 GCA_963582345.1 Planctomycetota bacterium | reverse complement strand
ACCGAATCATTCATCAATGTCGTGCTGTTCGCCTTCACAGCCATGCTCGGATGGACCACGATTTGATCCGGACTCGAAGACAACGCCACCTGATTCGGAGTCTTTACAACCTCAGGCGAGTCACCGTTTACATCAGCTTTGTGCGACGGCGTCTTTTCCGAATGCTTAATATTGGCTTCCGAGAACTGACTGTAGCCTGCGGTCTCCGGCTGACCGCAGCCGATTGCGAAGCAACAGATCATTCCTACGAGCAACGCACGCAACCTTACCACTGTATTGCCTGAAAATATCATTCAGAACGATGTTTTTGCCTCACTGAAGTAAAACCCCTTCAATTCATATACGGGCTTCAGTTTGCTGGTATTTTGCGATGTCTGCGACTGGAAAACTCCTCCCACGGACACGAGTCCAGACCAGTAATTGACCGTTTTTTCGTCTTGGATGTTCACAAGAATCATGTCGTTAGTTTTCGGCTGACCACCGAAACAGCACTGCTGATTATCTTTTACCAGGACAAAACTTGTAATCCCTTCCGTTTGACCTGTCGGGTACATGTAGCCCTTGACAAAGATTCTCTTGCCATTCAACACGTCCACGTCGGGGTGGACCTGCTTGACCCCGTCCTCAAAGATAAACCCTTTCCGCGAAATATCCCGAGTAAAATCAACTCGTTCACAACCTTCCGGCACCTCAGTCGCAATAACGTACGAATGCCACACGGATCCAGATATCAAAAAGACAAACGATAGCGCAAGCCCAATCAATGCCAACCGACTACCGCTAAACTCTCCATTGGAACGGCGAATTCTAAACAAACATAGCACGCTCAAGACAATTCCAAACAGACAAATTGGTAAAGCGAATATGCTTAGCAAAGCGAACAACGAGAGGATGCCAAAGAACAGGCTAATTGGAGCAAGCGGTGGCACTGGCTTATACGAAAACTCACTAAACTGTCGACTGCCCATTTGACGATCGATCTGATCAATTGTTCGAGATATCTTTAACCTGCCGACTCATCTAATCTTAATGCCAGCTGCCAACTACTATAGAATGCTAACTATAGTCTTACTTCAGCCAATCGATCAACAATAGCTATTCTCCAGGACTACATCTGATACCAAGAGTGGATTCGATTTCATTCCAGATTGTATTGTAACGACTCACATCGCTCGACAGCCGAAAATTCTGCGACTCGAATTCAGGTCACAACGGTTAACCGCGTATCGCCTACATTTCAGTATAGCTGCTCACCCATACGACCGTGGTTCACACCAATCCGTCAGTCGCTGATCGTTTTTGCCACGTCCGTCCAATAAGCGGTCAGACCGGGAATAAACCCGACCAGAGATGCCAGCACAATCAGAGAGGGCAATAGCACGAGTTCTTTAATATCGAACGCGAAGGGATTGATCAGGATCCCACTCTGCAATTCGACTAATGGAGCGGCGAGGAAGACAAGTCCATGCCCCAGTACCACGCCAACCAGGCCACCTCCAATACACAACAGCGTCGATTCGGCCAAAACAATGTAGAAAACGGTCTGCCGCCGCGCGCCTAATGCACGCATGATGGCGATCTCTTTCCTACGATCGGCCATCGAATTGTAAATGCTAACAAAAATGCTGACTCCGGCCACAATGATGATAAATATCGTCATCACTCCCAATACGATGCTCACGTTTTTGACAACGATCTCCATCAGATCTCTCATGGGAACAATTGGATTGACGGCCTGAGCTTGAAACCCCTCTTTCAATTCACGGGTCAAGTCGATCGACCGTTTGACTCTGCCGAACATATCGCCTTTAACCGTCAGCAGAATAGCTGTGACTTCCTTTCGCCAGGTAGGGACACAATGATGATGGTGATCGTCGTGTTCATGTTTCGATTGATTCGCCGATTCTTCCTCTACTTCGCGCCGAATATTGGCCATCAACTCTCGGAGCTCGTCAGTCGGATCAGGATAGAATTTGATCATCCGGCTGATTATGTCTTCGGGGTCCTCCTCATGTCCGGCAATCATAAAAAACCCATCAAGATGAACGAAGACAGTTCGATCATTAGGCGTGCCGGTTCGCTTTAAGATACCTACAACTTCGAATTCCTCATCGTGGACGTGCTCGCTCTTGGCACCTCCGTGCACCAACGTGAACTTTGCTCCGATCTCCCATTGGTTCTGACGTGCAACGCGTGAGCCAATGATGGCATCAAAAGGACGTCGCAAGTCTTTCCCTTTACGCTGAAATTTTCTGCCCGGTGCATACTCGACCACAAAGTAGCGAGGAATAGTCCCGACAATCGGGAAGCCCCCCTCTTCGGTAAAGTCGCCAAGGGCCACAGGTATTGCTTCGGCGATCCGCGAGTCGTCCCTCAAATCCAGATAAAACTGATAGGGGAGCTTCCAACTGGCTTTTCTGACGCGATAGACCGTGTTCAGCACTAACTCGAGTTCACTTCCTTTCGGCCCGACAATCAGGTCGTAGCCAATTGAACGCTGGCTGAACATGCGGTCGACAATTCCGTAACTGACCAGCACAATCACCATAAGCGCCACGCCCAGTGCTACGCTGAGCGCTGTCAGCGACGACGCCAAAGCACGCTGGCGAATGCTTTTGTAAGCGATCGACAGCAGGCTCATGCGCTGCCTCCAGGTTTATTGAAGTCGATCAGTCGTTCCACTCGGTCGAATTGCGCGGCCACTTCGAGAGTATGAGTAACTAGCAGCAATGCAACCTGATTCTCAGAACAAGTCTCGCAAATCAAATCGAGAATTATCTTCTGGTTCGCGATGTCGACGTTAGCCGTAGGCTCGTCGGCTAGCAACAACGAGGGCCGCTTCGCCAACGCCCGGGCCACAGCTACGCGTTGCTGTTCGCCAACCGACAGTTGACTGGGACGATGATGCAGGCGATGTCCTAAATCGACGCGTTCCAGCAGTTGGCCCGCACGGTCTCGGTCAGCTTTTTCTCCCGAGAAACTCATTCCCAACAGTACATTTTCTAAAGCGGAAAATGCCGGTAAAAGGTTGAACATCTGAAAAATGAATCCTAACCTCTCGGCCCGAAATCGGTCGCGAGCCGCTTCGGACAAACTTGTCACTTCCACACCGTCGATCAACACGCGGCCACTGTCAGGAACCGTGATGCCGGCAATTACGTTCAACAACGTAGTCTTACCGCTGCCGCTAGGGCCGACCAGGATCATCTGTTCGGCTTCTTTGACGTTGAAGTAATCGATGTCCAGGATTGGCAACTCTTGGCCACCTGGCTCACGATAGCTCTTGCGAATATTTTCAAGCAGTAACGACATCAAGATTCCTGCTGCGCCTACCGAAGATCGTCTCTGCGCAAGCAACGCCCTGAAACGAGGTGAAGTGATGTGCGACAGGGGACAATCCCACCTGCGTGAATCACCGGACTTTTTTTTGCCACTGACGGGCAATACTGACGCATGACTAAGAATCGATCAAGACCAGCCGATTAACATTAACCCATAGGTCGACGAGTCGCCTTTCCATCGA
Source organism: Planctomycetota bacterium (assembly GCA_963582345.1). Lineage (GTDB taxonomy): Bacteria > Planctomycetota > Planctomycetia > Planctomycetales > Planctomycetaceae > CAUZSN01. The sequence goes on along the minus strand of CAUZSN010000171.1, from coordinate 1,839 downwards.
AATCTCGAGGATGCATTGGACTTTCATACAATTAACAAATTGTGGTTAAAAGACTTCATCACTACTAACACTTGGTTAGTGCCGGACAGCAGTCTGCGAGGCAGACATCGTGACTTGGCCCAAAATGCCCCACCGACCGTCGTTGAGGCATTTTTGAAATTCGCTCTTCAACTAGCGCACGGAGCATATCAACGAAACTCGAATGTGTTCCGACTGTGGCTGCCCGGACCATGTGGAGATTCAATTCGTCACACACATCCTGAGCCTCAATGTCCAGGTCGTACAGAACTTCCAGATGGTCCGAAAGAAAACCGATTGGTGCCACAACGACATCGTTGACTTCACTTCTTTTCAGCTCACGTAGGTGATCAACGATGTCTGGCTCAAGCCACAGATCAGTAGCCGGTCCGCTTCGACTTTGATAAACCAACCGCCAATTCGTTGGTTGAATATTCAATTCTTCTGAAACCAGTTGGCAGGTTTCGGTGAGTTGTTTTTCATAATCACAGCGGTTGGCCATCGACTTTGGGATACTGTGCGCCGTGTAGGCCACGTGGGCTGATTGTCGTCGTTCGAAAGGAACCTTCTGAAGTGCTTCGCCAACGTGTTCGGTATTTGATGCGATGAATCCCGGATGATTATAGAACGCGCGAATCTTCTCGACCTTCGGAGCAGCAACCGCTGCTTGCTGAGCGTCCTCGATATTCTCCAAGTATTGCCGACAGCTTGAATACGAACTATACGGTGACAGAATAAGCGCCAGAGCTCGCTTTACACCATCAGCAGCCATCTGGGGCAGCGTTTCCAGAAGCAGTGGATGCCAATTGCGGTTGCCCCAATACAGAGGCAGGTTGATCTGATGCCGGTGCAATTCATTCCTCAAGGCAGCGATCAATTCGCGGACCTGTTGATTTAAAGGGCTGATGCCATCGAAGCGATAGTAATGTTCGGCAACTTTCAACAGGCGCTCACGAGGAATGTTCCGGCCGCGCGCGACGTTTTCGATAAACGGCAAGACGTCGTCCCTGTTTTCAGGACCACCAAATGCAACGATTAGAATAGCGTCATAGGAACTTTTCACTTGACTTCTTTCCTCAATTCGTCGTTGACCAGCGGTGCATTGTACCGCGTACCTACTCATGTCGGCAGGTCAGCGATTATCTTCCATACTTTGTAACCTTTGCAACAAGATTGACAATTTGCAAAAGTCGACTTGACCGGAATAACAGAATGACGAGAATGCCGCACCGATTTAAAGATCGAATTCATCTGCACCTCGTCTCCATTCACCTCGATCACTCTTTAGACCATTCTGACCCTTCGGCCTGCCCGAGCGAATTCTGGCTGTTGGTGGGCGTGGGATCCGTGCGGTCCTGTTGAATCTGCATGAATTCCAATCAGCGTTACCACCTTTCGAACGTTGGATCACAAGAGTGACTAACAATTCAGGCAGGGAGGCCTGTCGCGTGTCGACGTGGATTCCTCAAGTACCGGTCACATTGAGTTTGCGTCGCCTCTTTCCTTCGGCGAGTTTCGTGGGCTGCGCAGACATCCAAGTCCGAGAAGTGAGTGAACGAAGCAGCGACTGCAGGCCCAATGTCTTGTTTGCGGCGATTCCGGGAACACACGTGGATGGAATTGAGTATGTCAACGAGGCAGTCGAACGAGGCGCTTCGGCCGTATTAGTCGAACGGCCTTTGCCCGACGTCGCAACACCACAATGCGTCCTGCCCAACACTCGCCGGGCGTATGCACAACTTTGTGCTGCACTGGCAGGACATCCGTCCTGCCGTCTGAAGATTGCAGGAGTGACCGGCACCAACGGCAAGACCACTGTGA
>CAUZSN010000170.1:0-5380 GCA_963582345.1 Planctomycetota bacterium | reverse complement strand
GCAAATTCCTCATACGCCGGCCAGCATTCGACCACATCGCCGCGCACGCGGAATCTGCCGCGCTGTAGCTCCAAATCGTTTCGCTCGTAATGGATATCCACCAATTTCAAGAGCATTTGGTCGCGATCGATCTCGTCACCCACAGTCAACGGAACCATCATGTCCAAATAATCCTGGGGTGAGCCAAGACCGTAAATGCAACTGACGCTGGCCACGACGATCACGTCCCGCCGGCTGACCAATGCACTGGTGGCCCTCAGCCGCAACCGGTCAATCTCTTCGTTGATCGACGCGTCCTTTTCGATGTAAATATCTCGCTGCGGAATGTAGGCTTCCGGCTGATAGTAGTCGTAGTAACTAACGAAGTACGCAACCGCATTGTCTGGAAAAAACTCGCGGAATTCCGCATAAAGCTGAGCCGCCAACGTTTTGTTGTGCGAAAGCACCAACGTGGGTCTGTTAATCTGAGCGATGACATTGGCCATGGTGAACGTTTTGCCCGAGCCGGTCACTCCCAATAACACTTGGTCGAGCTTCGACTCATTGATGCCACGAACCAGTGACTCAATCGCTTGCGGCTGGTCTCCCGCCGGTTGATATTCGCTTACAAGCTGGAAATCTGACATGATTATCGACTTGGTGCCCTGATCCAGATTTCACCAAAATCGACTGGCTGCTCGGCCTGAAAACCATGACTACGCAACAGTTCCAGGACCGCCAGGAAGATACAGATGATCTTGCTTCGCAGACTTGTTGTTTCGAATAGTGAGCTGAACGCGGTGCGTCCTTCGACCCGCACACGGCTACCGACTTGTTCGACGTAAACCGAAATCGGCGTTTCGTCGTAACGAATTTTCGTCCGTTCGTCGATGACTTTACGTTCCAGCACGCGTGCCAACGCGCTGACGAGATCCCATAACTCGACTTCCTTGATTCGATCGGCCGATGGATCCTTTTTTGGCATAGGACGATCATCAGCCAGCCGCGGATATCGCTCCTGCCACACGGCTACCTGCTCCTCGAGCGATTTGGCAGCATCCTTGAACTTCTTGTACTCCAAAAGCTGCTGAATCAGTTCGCTCCGCGGATTTTCGCTGATCACCACTTCTTCTTCTTCTTCTTCTTCCAACAGCGGCAGCACGATGCGGCTTTTGATCTCGGCTAATGTACTGGCTATAGCAATAAAATCACCGGCTAGATCTAAGTCGATGAACTCCATCACATCCAGGTACTTCTGAAACCCCGAAGCAATCTTTGCGATTCGTAAATCGAGAATCTCTACCTCGTTGCGCCGGACCAAATAGAGCAACAAGTCCAGCGGGCCGCCAAAACTCTCCATTTCAATTTGATACGGGATCGTCGTCATATTCAGTACCACAATCGCATTCGACAATTTCTGTACGGAATTCTAGACGGAAAACCGCACTATGGGCATCCCAATCTATCAACCGAAACAGCTCCATCATCAAAATCAGGACGACCAATTGACTGGAAGGTATGCCCGGAATTTGATAAAGAATCCTAAATAGAGATGGGATGAATCGATGGACCGTTAACGCGGTTTTTTCTTGTCAGCCGAAACGAAGGTAATGCAGCGTGTTTCCGGAACAACGCGGACACAGTCGCGTGCTGGTTGCGAAATGGTAAAAGAGAAGTGACCGTAGTTCCGAAAAACGCGGCATTTTCTTGTTCCAGCCTACAGATTCATGATTATTCCTCCGAAACTGTCTTTCAACAACGTCTATTGGGTTAGGAAGTCGCCATGGAAGAATTAATTAATAGCTTGCTGCAATTGCTGATCGCAGTTTTGAGTGTACTGGTGTCGTTTGGCGCAATCCTGTTGCCCTGGACGCCATTGGTTGCCTGGATCGTCTTCTGGTTGTTTGGCGTTAACTGGTTGAAACTTCGCGAAGTGATTTTGCAAGGAGGCTGGCTTGGCGTCCTATTGATCGGACTGATGATAGTTCTGATATGGGGCCTGATTGCTCCACCGCCAGGTGGAATTCACCAGATGTTTGGACTCACGCTGAGCAACTTTGTCGGAAAGACGGTTTACATGACCGAACTGTTTTGCATCATGTTCCTGTGCGGTAGCGTCCAGCTTTCCGGCTGCTGCGATCAGTTATGCAAGTTTGACCAACAATACTTAGAAGTCGAATCGCAGCCTGAACATCATTAACACATAACGAAATTGGGCAAGCCTAGCTGCTGAAGTACGATCTTCGGCTACGGTATCAAAGGTTCATGGATTCACATTCCTTTCATTCAGCCGCCCGATAACAGCGTTCGACTTCGGTCCCGATCCACTGAATCGGAAGACTCGGGAAGTCGGCCTAGTAATTTCAATTTCAACACGCAAGGCGTCGTCCGGTAGTGCGGCGGTCACATGATCGGCCCATTCGATCAGGCATACGCCGTCCGACTCCAATAGTTCATCTGCACCCAGATTCAGAAAGTCATCGGAATCGTGCAGTCGATACGCATCGAAATGATAGATAGGCAGACGGCCTAGATATTCTTGAATCAAGGTAAACGACGGACTCGTCACTGCTCGCCGATCGACCCCAAGTCCCTCGGCGATGGCCTGGACGAGTCGTGTCTTACCAGCCCCCAAGTCCCCGACCAGTGCCATAGTAGTGCCAGGCACAAGTGCTCGGCCCAGCACTTCGCCCAGAAGGCTTGTGTCGTCTTCGCTATCAGAGTTGAACTGCCAACGAGTTAAAGGGGACGCAGCTCTTTTTTTAGCGGTCATCTTGTAATGTTCTGGATTGTCCACGAAGACAAATGATTCATTCCTGGCCGAGACGGCGAACTGTTAAAGATTGCCAACAAGACAATCCAAACGAACCACCGCACCGCACACTGCGACGAACTACCTACAACTCGGCTTTCGTTAAGGCATGATTCACTTTACTGTAGTCCGAATGATTCATGAAACCCTAGACTAGAATCAAAAAACGCGTCTCTTCCGAAACGACGGTTACTTTTCTTTGATCACTTCGCGGACAAAACGCGACGTCGAACAATTGCGTTTGCGCTAGTCCCCGCAACACGTTACGCTACCTTATACCGGCTTACATGTATAATCCGGAGAGTTTTCCCACACGCTTTTCTTCTGTCTGCTCAAATCGTATGCACCCTCGCATATGTATCAGACTGACCAGACGACTGTGGCCAGCCAAGTCGCCGGCTGTCTTGCCGACCGATTGTAGACTGACTACGCTGTCAAGAGAGATGTGTTCCTGCACACAATTCGCCACTCGATATGGAATAGAAAGCAATAGGCAATGCCGGACGAACGGACACCAGTGGTAAATATTATCATGGGCAGCAAATCGGATTGGGAGACCATGCAGCATACCCGCGACATGCTGCAGCAATTCGAGATTCACCATGAATGTCGAGTTCTGTCGGCCCACCGTACTCCGGACGCAACGGCGCAGTACGTTCGCACCGCTGAAGACCGCGACGTCGAGGTGATCATAGCGGCTGCCGGAGGTGCGGCTCATTTGGCGGGTGTCGCCGCCGCGCATACGGTATTGCCAGTTTTGGGTGTCCCTATGAAAGGCTGGTCGCTGGACGGCTTGGATTCCTTGCTCGCGACCGTCCAAATGCCGCGAGGTATTCCCGTTGCGACTTTGGCAATTGGGAAGGCCGGTGCTATCAACGCGGCACTCTTCGCAATCAGTATTTTATCAGCAGGTCGCCCAGAGCTTCGCGACCGATTGCGCACCTATCGCAAACAACAGGCAGAAAAATCCCTTGCAGAACGGCTTGAGTGATGTAGCTTATTCGCCTCCCGAGTTCCACATTGGTTTGCGCTTCTTTAGGCACACGGCCAAGCCTTCACAGGCGTCAGCCGTTTCGCGAGCGGCCACGGAGCTCTGATTCCCTCATCCAGTTGTGCGATCAAAAGTGAGTAGTTGGCGGTCTCTACCAAAGGACCTCTAGCAAGCATCAACGCTCCACACTTCGCAATCGGTTCCTTGGTAATGACCAGTACCGAAGGTGCTCCGCTCAGGATGGATACCGAGAGGTTACAGCTCACGCTTCTAACTTGTCGTTTACGACCACTTCATGACACAAGCCAATGCGAAGTGCATCAGCCGCTGAAATTGTTTCGCAGGACAGTATCCCGCTCCACAAACCCCCGAAATGCTTAAACGTATTGAGAATGATCGTACGATCCGTAGCTGGCTCAAACTCGAAGCAATTGAACGAACTCGATGGGCAATATACAATACTGTGAGTCAAAAGGCCCATGAAGGGCAGACGAATCCTTTTGTGGCCGATTGAAGAACCCGCTATGACACGCCTGCTTGCGTATGTTGTGCTGCTGGGCATTGTGAGTTGCGGAAGTAAGAAAGCTGCGAAAGCAGATTCCACCAACAAAGCTTCCCTGGGATCCACTCTGTCTGCAGTGGTAGAACCTACGGCCCAACTCCCGACGGACGCTACGGTGGCGCAAGCTGTTCCGAATGATGCGGAACAACAGGCAACTGCGAGCGAATCGGCAGCAGGTCAGACAACCGCTTACCCCGAAGGCCACGCTAAAATGCTGGCCATTCTTCGTCAAATTAAGGACCGAGCGTCACAGGAGCATTATTATTATGGTCGGGGCCTTCACACGAGACTTACGAAGTCCTATGACGACCTCAGTCTCGATGCCGACCCGCCTCATCGATTCAATCTATTGCGCCGCCTTGGGTACGCCGAGCTGAACTTCGAGCCGACGCCTCAGTTGGCTATTAAACATCTAACTGAAGCGTACGATTTGCTTCCAAGCATTGATTTTCCCGATGCAAATGCCCAGTCGCTCTCGTCGCTTGACGTCAAATTTTATTTGGCAATGGCCTATTTGCGATTGGGAGAATCCGAAAACTGTTGCCTGCGGCATACTGCGGAAAGTTGTATTCTGCCGATCCAAGGCGCCGGCGTACATTCAAAGCAGGAAGGATCGAGAAAGTCCATCAAGTATTTCTTGGAAGTGTTACAAGAGGCCGACGGTAGCAGTCATCGCAGTGAATACTTTGAACAGGCACGTTGGCTACTGAACATCGCTTACATGACCCTTGATGAGTATCCGGATCAAGTTCCTAAAAAGTACCTAATTCCACCAGAGTTTTTCCAATCGGAAGTGGAGTTTCCGTCGTTCGAGAACGTAGGCCCCAAGTTGGGTTTGAATACGTTCAATCAGGCGGGTGGCGCTGTCGTCGATGACTTCGATGGCGACCATTACCTAGACATCTTCACATCATCGGCTGGGCCAGACATGCAGACTCGTTTCTTTCGAAACAACCGCGACGGCACGTTCACCGATCAAACAGCCGCGGCAGGACTGACAGGGCTTTTCGGCGGTCTCAACATGGTGCAAGCCGAC
>CAUZSN010000169.1:0-5388 GCA_963582345.1 Planctomycetota bacterium | reverse complement strand
AGACACAACTGTGGCAAGGCCCAGGCGATGCGTCGCTGTCGTTCGACGTTGCCCACGATCAGAAGTTCCTTTACGTTGCTGCCCGAGTTGTCGACGATCGAGTCGTATCTGGAGATCGTCTTCAGTTACGGCTGGATGCGAGGTCAGTCAGTGTCCGCCTTGGCAATAGTCAACTTTGGGAGGGCACATACTATTTCACGATCGACGCGCCGGATGAGGACGGAAACACCAAACTGAACGTCAAGGCAGCATACCGCAAGGCTTTGCCTGGTACGAAAGTTGCCGCTCGACAGACCAATAGCGGTTACGACGTAGAAGTTGCCATCCCCATTGAGTTCGTCATCAGCGCTCGGCAGCCGGACGTGATGAAAATATACGACATCGAAATTGCAAATCCCACCGAATTCGTTCGTGAAAACCAAGAGAACCAGTGGCAAACATTTCAATTCACGCCAGTTGTGGACGATGTTGACGAACCGGACCAACCATCATGTAGTATCGTGTGGCGAGGCACTCGGGACGTGCATCGTCGCAACACCAACTACGGCCACTTCGTACGAAGTGAGTAAGAGCGCGACCAGTTGCCGTTTTCTAGATAGCCGCCGCTCCGGTTGAGCGATTTGTTAGCTAGCAAAGACCTTTCCATAGGGTGTGTCATAGACCTTATTACCTTGCTGACGGTGGTGACTTTGTATGGCCTTTGGCTGACTCCGCACAACGTGTTGTGGTGGTCAATTCTGGTTGCTCTGATTTTAAATCTTTGGCTTGACCAGATGATTGCAATTAGCGTACGGCGGGCAGCGGTTGAACTGGGGATGTCAAAAGTCACAGCCGTTTTATTTGATAATAGACAGCGTTTTTTGCGGATAGTTTCCTTCTGCATGAGCGCTGCATTATTGTGTTTGTCAGTGGTCGGTCTCTATTTTAGTTTCGCCGCCTAATTTTCATTCAACTTGAGGTGCCAGCCCCAATAACTAAGGTGTCAAAGACCATCGCTATTTTGGCGGACGACAGACGGAACATGGCTCGCGGAACTTCTTAGCATTTCGAAGGCACATTGGAATCTTGCTCTTGCTGAGATATCTGCAATGGCCTCGGTGGTACTTGGTTCCCGTCTTAGTGATGTAAACTGTCTGTTTTTTTGTGTCGGGCGCAACGGTATTGGAAATGTTCTGCGGGGCTTTGGCCATTCCAGACAACGAGGCAGCCTTGTCGAAGTCGTCTTTGTCCTGATACGCGTTGCCGCGACTAATGTAGGCCCCTGTGTAGTCCGGATCCAGTCGGATAGCTTCGGTGTAGCACGCAATGGCGGTGTCCATATCTCCGCGCTTGCGGTCGAAATCACGACTCTTTTTGTATTCAGTTTTCGTTTGCTCGTCTTGGGTGGAGCAATCTGCTAAATCGTCCCATGTGGTGACGGGCGCAGAAATTTCAGGGGATTCATTGTCGCCACATCCCGCGAAAGCAGCTAGCAACAGGACTAGAGCAACGCGGTAGATTCGGTGATACGGGGCCATAGCAGCGATCGCCATAAAATGTAATCACTAGAGGAGTGATTACTCATAATCCAGCTGTAAAAGTTGCACCCTAGACTATCGCGGAACGAACAAGGATCACAAGTTCGTGCGGACTGGAAGAATCTGGACTGAATGTTGTATTCAACACTGCTCCAGATTAGGATCACCATTGCGAGGGGGGGTCACACGCCCTGAGACCGGACTAACTGACTTTTTTCAATTCCTTCAAGGAAGCTTGCGTCATGGTCAAAAACAGCTTGTTGAAGATTGGTGTCGCGGTGGTGAGTCTTGGGTTTGCCGACTTGCAGGTCAGTCAGGCTGAATTTTCTACTCAACAGCAAGGCGTGTCGGCATTTGAATCTGGTTGTTTTGCTTTCTGCCGAGGAGAATTGGCAGATAAACAAAATCTATGATCTGACGAGGAAGAGTAGCGGGCGGTCGCCCCCTCACACAACTCGCAAACTTGGTCATCATGCCGCAAAACCTTCAATTATCTTCGTTCAGATGGAAACGCGGTGGTGTGTTTGCACTGGCCGGCGGAGTTAGGGATTCTTTAGCCACTTACATCCGTAAGACTCCACACCATATCCGTGGAGGACGCTGCGTGACCGTTCGGTTTGTGAAGCAGATAGGCAGGTTTCTGTTTTGCTTTCGGCATTGCGGCTTCCCCCAAAGGTGGTAGTGAAGTGGTAGTAACCAGCTTCACGCTGCTCTGTCGAGTTTGGCAGGTGGCTGTAAGTCGCGAATCAGCAAAGAGTTATTCAAATGGACGATACTGGACTCGAACCAGCGACCTCCACGATGTCAACGTGGCGCTCTAACCAAACTGAGCTAATCGTCCACATTACGTAGAAAAACGTTACGTGTTGTTTCGTTGATCGTCAAGCTCAAAATGCAAGGCGTGACACTGCAGCGTCACGCGAACAAATCACGGTTGACGGGAGTTTCGATTCTCAGATATATAATCGTCACGCCTGCAGCATCGTTTGCCTTTCGTACTAGTGGATTCACGGAATACAAATCTCAAAATTTTCTCATCATACGATGATCCAAGTCAAACTCCCTGACGGTAATGTTAACGAATATCCCGACGGCAGCACGGCGCTCGATGTCGCCAAGATTATTGGTGAGCGGCTGGCAGCAGCGACGTTATTGGCCGAAGTGAACGGCACCATAGTCGATGCCACCTGGCCACTGTCGAATGTGGCCGACGCGCAGCCCGTTTCGTTAAGGCTATTGACCAATCGAGACTCGGAAGCTCTGGCCGTTATGCGGCATTCGGCAGCTCATGTGATGGCTCGAGCCGTCATGAGATTATTCCCCAACGTCGGCCTAGCGTTCGGTCCCACGACCGGTCATGGGTTCTATTACGATTTCGACTTAGAGCACACCATTAGTGAGGAAGACTTCCCCAGAATTGAAGCGGAAATGGCGAAGATCGTCGCCGAAGCTGAAGCCTTCGAGTGTTTCAAGTTGGACCGCAATCAGGCCCTGAAATTTTGTGCCGACCTGAATCAAGAGTTGAAGGTCGAACATATCAACACGGGTTTGGGCGACGAAGCGACTTTGAGTTTCTATCGTCAAGGAGAATTTGTCGATTTGTGCCGAGGACCGCACGTGCCCGATGCCGGAAGAATCCAGGCGTTTAAACTGCTTTCGGTTGCTGGTTCGCATTGGAAAGGCGATGCCACTGGGAAACATCTACAGCGGCTGTACGGAACGGCGTGGTTTAACAAGAAGGATCTGGACGCCTATTTGAAGCAATTGGAAGAGGCAAAACGTCGCGACCATCGCGTCCTGGGTAAGCAGATGGGTTTGTTCCACATTAGTCACGACGTTGGGCAGGGGCTGAGTCTCTGGTTGCCGAAAGGGGCGACCATTCGTAGTGTGCTAGAAGACTTTATTAAGGCGGAACTGCTGAAACGTGGGTACCAGCCAGTCTACTCGCCGCACATCGGACGTGTTGAGTTGTTTGAGATGAGTGGTCATTTTCCGTACTACCGCGAGTCGCAATTCGCCCCAATTTTTGGACACGACGGCGGCCAAATGGTTGACTTCTGGATTCGAAAACTTCGTGTGGATGATTTGTCGGCCGACCAGGAGTCGCATTTGCTGAACACAGCCCATATCCTTGGTTGTGACTTAGGCGACTACGATATCGGTGACGCGAAAGATAAGAAGATCGCGGCTTTGCGAAGCTGGGAACTGCACCAGGAACGGTATTTGCTAAAACCGATGAACTGCCCTCATCATGTGCAAATCTACAAATCATTGCCGCGCAGTTACCGAAGTTTACCCGTTCGGCTAGCCGAATTCGGGACGGTATACCGGCATGAGCAATCGGGCGAATTGTCCGGGTTGCTGCGCGTGCGGGGGCTCACTCAGGATGATGCTCACTTGTTCTGTACTCCGGATCAGGTGGAAGATGAATTCCGCGCAACATTGGAACTGACTCAGTTCGTGCTGAAAAGCGTCGGTCTGGATGACTATCGTATCCAATTGTCTTTGCGCGATGTTGAGAGCGACAAATATGTGGGCAGCAGTGAAAACTGGGACAAAGCCGAAGCCGCCCTCGAACGCGTCTTGAACGAAATGAAACTGACTTTCGAGCCGCTGAAAGGCGAAGCTGCCTTTTACGGGCCGAAAGCCGATTTCATGGTTCGTGACTGCATTGGGCGTGAGTGGCAGTTGGGCACTGTTCAGCTTGACTACAACCTGCCAGAACGCTTCGAGTTAGAATACATCGGCCCGGACAATCGGGCACATCGGCCTGTAATGATTCATCGCGCCCCGTTTGGTTCGATGGAGCGGTTTGTGGGAATGTTGATCGAACACTTTGCCGGCGCGTTTCCATTGTGGCTAGCACCCGAACAGGTACGTGTGATTCCTTTGAGTGAAAAGTCAAACGAGTACGCGGACGTAGTGGAACGACGATTTCGCGAGGCAGGTTTCCGAGTCACGACCGACTTCCGCAACGCCAAGATGCAAGCCAAGGTCCGCGATGCCCAGTTGGAATTGATCCCCTACATGATATGTGTCGGCCCGAGGGAACAAGTGCAGGACACGGTTGACGTCCGGGATCGCATTGAAGGGCGGATCGGCTCGATGCCGATCGAAGAAGCGATCGCCAAGTTGCAACAAGAAGCGGTCGAACGTCGAGTCCGGCAAGCGATCAAGTCGACCTTTAGCACATTGGACGGTGGATGTTCGGAACAGTACGAGTATTAGTCTCGATTATGATTGATCTCAAACGTACGCTGCCAGAAATCAAAAATTTTCTGACTCTGGTCAAGTTTCAGTGTCGTTTTTTATGGACATCCTATGATCGCTGCGAGAGACGGTTCCAGAAGGGCGAAAATGAACGTCGTCGCTAACAGCAATGGTAGCACATCATGAAGATTGCAAAGTCAATTTCGAACTTTCGAATGCGATTCGACAATTGATTGGGTGAACAAAATCCGTCGCGAGAACAAAATATTCTACTTTTCATCGGGCGCGCACACCCATTCGCCGAGCGTTGTATCATAGTCGAGCAACTCATCCGGAGAGAAATAGATTTCAATTTCACGTTTGGCGGCTTCTGGACTGTCGCTGCCGTGAATCAGGTTCAACTGACGGCTAAGTCCGTAATCGCCACGAATTGTACCCGCGATGGCGTCGCGTCCGTTTGTCGGCCCCATCATGTCACGGACAGTTGACACGGCGTCAGGCCCTTCGGCGACAAGTGCGATTACTGGACCTGATGTGATGAACTGCTCCAATAACGGGTAAAACGCCTTGTCGACGTGATCAGCGTAGTGTGTCTTTGCAAGTTCCACGGTGATCTGCAGCATTTTCATACCCAGAATCTTTAGGCCCTTGTCTTCGATGC
>CAUZSN010000168.1:0-5417 GCA_963582345.1 Planctomycetota bacterium | reverse complement strand
ATGGGTCCTTCCGTAGTTGTTGTTCGAAGAAAGAACCAAGACTCATGCCCAAACTCGTCGAATGCACTTCGAGCAGAGCCGTTTATCTGCTCGTCGGTTAGCTTCCAATGAACGGTCCGTGGCTGTTCGTCCGCGTTCACTGGCGCGCCCGTTGTTATGGCAAGGAGAGTAATGAAAAGTATGAATCTCAACATGATTGGTCCGGTCTTGTCTTTGGCTTGCTTCACCTCGCGACTTAAAACGATCAGTTTGTATTATCTCACAGAGCTTGCGACAACGCGAGGGTACGTTGGAATAAAATAATGGCAGGAGTTAGCCAGCTACGACTCTGTTAAACCTGTTCGCAGCTCATGTAAGTACAACACGCCGCGATGCTCGAAGTAAGCGTGCCGATCTCTGAAGAGCGCAGAGATGAAGAGATCAGGGTCGCCTGGCGATGAGGCTGACCACCATCACGCCGATCAAAATGCAATGATGACGAAAGGGCTCCGCCTGGTGCACCGCCGACAATTCGCAGGGCACATCATCCGCGCCCAGTCTTGCTCCGCCTGCCATTCGAGACCACAACGCTTGCTGATCAACCCGATCCCGGCCCAAAGCTCGGCCGAGATTCAGCCAATTCGCCATGTCAAAGTCTCTGTTGCCAAACAGGTTGAGGATCTGTGGAATAAATTCACCATACGGGATGATCTGTTCCGCTGTGAATCGCTTCTTGGACATTGCTTACCTCCCTTTCCTCTATGTCCAAAACACCATTCTATCACTTTGGCGCTGGACTCGGTTTAGGGGCAAGATCAGATATGTTCCTGCGCTCCGGGGAGCACAGACGACTTCTTCAGCCGGGACAGAGAACCCGATCCACGAGGAATCAATCCCGAGTTGTCGTCCGGAGTCGTCAATGAACCGTCGCTGCTGAGTTCGTCTCTGACAAAAAGGCCGAGCCAAACAGCCCGGCCGACTACCGGATGCGAATCGGTCCGCCACACTCACGGCATCGGACACTGCGTTCGGCGTCTTCGAAAGGAGCGTTGATAGAGGCTCCATAGTCGCGACACTCAGCGTAAATCGACATCAATTCATCCAGCGGATTTTCCGTCGACGAGCAATGCGGCACGGATTGCCCGTAGACCGACGGTTGACCCGGTGCTGCCTAGGTGGCGGTCCCCCACCTCAGCACCAGCGAAGAATAGTACACGTGCGACGGGAGTTTCTCCAATAGAGATTTGAAATAGTTTGTGCCTAACGTAGCCAGGATTATTTTTCGCGAGGGCGTTGATCCAGAGTTCATCGCGGTATGATTTTCAGGACGATTCCTGCTCACATTTCATGCAGTCCACCAGTTTCGCATCTGTTCCGATGGTCCCGACAACGATGGCATTCTGACCGTACCTGACCGCCAGCCGGACAGCGGCTTCACGTTCGATCCCCAGTATCAGCACACTGGTCTCAGCATTCCAGTCCGGGTGATCGGGGATACCTACTCCCGCATAGACCGGACCATCATTGTCGCTCAGATCATGCAGCAGTCGCTGGTGTCTTTCCTCATTCTCCGGATCAGTCAGTGGTTTTGAGCAGGGATTGAATGCCGTCACAAAAGCCCAGGAACTCAGGTTTTTTTCCGACAGTAATCGATCGACGTCCGGAGACCTGCTCCCGATCCGAAGACGCACTCGCCCTGCAGACGTTTCCGCCTCGTAGGATGTCGCCTCATAGGCCCGCCACAGTTCCTCTGAAATCATGGCCACAACGCTCCTGACTCCTGAACTGCCTGTTCAAAATACCGCTGGCAACACTTCGCCCAAGGCGGATGTTCCGCCACAGGAGTATCCGCTGAGCGAATCGTTACACGGATCATCGGAACTCGCCCCTGTTGTATCTCTCACCTGCTGTAAGCGGCAATACCTTTCTTCTGAAGCCAGCAGCGAAGGTCATACTCACCAAGGAGTGCTTCATATTTATTCATTTCGTCAACCTTCCGGCCAGTTCCCTGAAACTCGCTGATCCAGTCTTGACGAAGGGTTTTTCATAGGGCCGAACAAAGTAGTCACGGCCCCATTTCGTGCTCGTTTTGTGATCGGGATTGATGTGCTGGCTGTAGCGATCTTCCCGCGACGTACTTGTCATCCCGACATAAGCACAGGGCAATTGTTTATCAGCCGTGAGAGACAGATTCATCCGAACGAAAGATCGATTCTTCATTACGATGGATTTCATCTGGAAGACATAGAGACAGTAGTTGTTCGAGCCGAAATCCAGATCGACATTTCTTTTCTTCGCACGGAGCTTATCGTGAATTTCGATCGCCGCTTTCCATGCTTCCAGTCCTGTCTCGCGTTCTTCTACCCTGTATGGTGAATTTACTCCACCGACCCTCAAGCTGTTTAGCGGAATAAATTTACTTTACGCGGTCGGCTAGCGATCTCCTTCGGGCTCGACTGCGTAGTCTGAATTGGGCTGGCTCGCCTCGATGCCACAATTATTGGCCTATTTATTACGTCTCGGGCCTGCGTTCCAATCGCTCGCCCAGCACGAAGCGGTGCTGGCGAGGAAAGCGACTGGTATGGTTACAAGACCACAGAATCGGATCGTAGGTCTTGGTGATGATGACCAGTTCTGGGGTTTGCTTCATGGATGACCTCCGTGGTTGTCATGGACGGCAGGCCGAAAATGATTGCTCTCTTTGATACCAAAACTCTGAATTCTGTTGATCTAACCTTGTACACAGTCTCAATATCGAAATTACCGGCAGTACACTCGGAACCCATACAATCAGATCGTCACAACCGTTACAGACGGAACCCGAAGGGTGCCGCACACTGATGAAAGAACTCGTGCGTTTGAAGATTATGGCTGTCCAGGCTGATCTTTCAGTCTCGACGCGGAAGCCGGCGGTGCAGATCGCTCCGTTCGCGTGCCGGGACGATGAACTTCTCGTTCAAGTTCGCCAGAAACTCATCGTCCAGGAAAGCATTCGCACCATCCAAATCGCTAATCCCTTTCAGATGCAGTGCCATCACCAGACGGTCCTGAAACACTGCGTTGCGGCGATCCACACGATCTTTCGCCGGAGGGCTGTGAGCCAGAATCAACTCCACATCCAAGTCCTTCATCGCCCGGCCAAACTGCGATAGGTACAGATTCTTGCCGATAGATTGAACGAAGGCTATGTGCGATCCCTAGAGAGCGCTAAGTTTCGA
This sequence comes from Planctomycetota bacterium, assembly GCA_963582345.1. Classification (GTDB taxonomy): domain Bacteria; phylum Planctomycetota; class Planctomycetia; order Planctomycetales; family Planctomycetaceae; genus CAUZSN01. The sequence goes on along the minus strand of CAUZSN010000168.1, from coordinate 2,220 downwards.
TCAATTCATGCCCGATTCCAAATACGCCAACAGGTCCGTGATCTGTTCAATCGAAAGCGTATCAAGCAGACGTTCAGGCATTGGGGAGATGCCAGACTCATGAAATGACTCAATATCATCCTTTTTGATTTCTGTCGTTTCGTGTAGAGCCGTTGGGTCGGTTGCGACTCGCAAGATCGAATTTCTAAAGCCGTTGTAAACGACTTGCCCGTTGATTACTTTGCCATTCTTCAAGACGATGGTGTAGTTTCGGTATTGCGACGAAATCGTCTTAGACGGTTCGACAATCTGTTCCAAGATGTATTTGCGGCTGAACCTTGATGCGACAGTGCTTAGGTCGGGGCCAAACGGTCGCCCCGTGGTTCCGAATCGGTGACAGCGGTTGCAATTTGCGATTCTGAAAACCTGTGCCCCGTTTTCGACATCTGTAGAGCGTTCTACGTCCCTGAATTGAGGTATAATCTTTGACACGGTCCATCGATTAATGAATGGAAGAGACTTGACTTGAGCAACCCGGTCGGTTGAATTTGTCGCAAACAAATCTTGATACTCAGCCTGCCGTGATTCCGCGACTTGGCGTATTGCTATATCGAACAGCCTCTGGACTCGGTCGTCCAGTCCCTCGTCGGTGATGTATAATCTGGCGCCGCTTAGTAACCGAAAGAACTCATCATATCGATCCGTGTTCCAACCTGTGGTCGCATCGGCTAAACAAACCAAATAGTGGAATTTGTCGATTTGGTTTGTTTCATCGGCCAAAACGACAAGGGTGCGATCGACAACGACCTCGGATTGGTGTTCCACCAACAGCCGGCAAAGTTCTCGATCGACCGACCGTCGCCCGCTTGGGAAGCGTGAATCGAAACTCACACGAATCGCCCCCGATCGCTCGTCATCTCTTGGCAGATTTCGATCGACTAGCGACTCAATTCGAATTGCCATTTGCAATTCGGACATCCCTGTTAACGACAAGGAGTGCAGCTTTTGATGGATCTTGGGAAAGATCTCCGGCTTCCCCGTACGAACTAGTGCCAAGAGTGCTGGAAGGGCGCATTTTGGTTCCTGCTCATTCCACAAACGGTCTTGCCACGTTGATGGCGGTTGATGTTCAAGTAGAATTCGGGCCGCGCTGCGAATCCCTCGGTCAGGATGAGACAAGTTGTTCCACGCGCGATGAACGATCATTGGCCCTCGTTCGTCGTAAAGGGATTCGAGGAGACATCGCTGCTCGCGCATCTTCGTTGAATACTTCGACCGATCCAGAACCTGTTGCGAATCAGGTTCGGCGTTCGTTCGACTGCCGACGTAGCGAATTCGATATAGCCTTGATTGGGTGCCTCGACCACCTGTGATCACAAGCATCGAGCCGTCATCATCGAAGTCTAAATCACACACGCTGAAGGGACGGCCGCGCACAAAAACCTCAGCGTGTGCCGAATAGGTGGAACCCTTGGGGGCCAAATGCACAGCGAGAATCCGACCGTAGGACCAGTCCAAGGCAAAAAGTGCGCGTCGGTAGACAGCTGGAAAATTGCTTGCATAGGCAAACTTCAAGGATGTCGGCGAACCTCGTCCAATCGTTGTAATCGGCGGCATCGTATCGGGTAAGTACCCAGGCCAAGGTATCCCAGGGGTACGCCAACCGTAGTCAACGCCGGGCATGAGATGCACAATGCGAGTTGGACGATACCAAGGCAATCCAGTATGCGCCTCAGCGTCCGCATCATACGTGAAGCATTCGCCGACATCGTTTAGAGTTAACCCATACGGATTTCGCAAACCAGAGCAAAATACTTTCCATGTTGTGCCGCCCACATCCGTCTGAATGACGTGCCCAGCTTCAGGCTTTTTGTTCTGGAATTCGTTGGTTGCAGGAACGAGGCTTGTGAAGTTATCGGGTATCTGAACGGAATCACCATGGATCACGTAGAGACGCCCCTTTGCATCCTGGACAAGGTCATGTCGGCCGTGGTCCCCTTGGCTGCCGACAGTCTCCTGCAAAAGCGTTACCTTGTCAAACGGGCTTCCGCCGGAACTTTGATTCAGTCGATAGAGCCCCAGTGATCGATTGGCACTGGCAATGAGTCCATTTGCGCTCAGCAAGAGTCCCTGTACGCTCTCTAATGTACTGTTCAATGTCTCAATGATCGGTTCGCTTTCAGCGTTCTTGGGAATCGTGAGCCGCAGGATCCCGGAGTCCTCTTTCCCGAGCAAGATCCT
>CAUZSN010000167.1:0-5436 GCA_963582345.1 Planctomycetota bacterium | reverse complement strand
TGAACGTTCCAGTCTATTATGTCAACCGATACTCAGAGCAACTGCAAGTGTTGTGGGGAATTGTCGAGCCGTTGGACGACTCGAAGGGCAACATGACTGACTTGTCGGAGAACAGGAAGATTAAATTGGAATTGGCCAGCATCCCGTCAGCCCCTGTCCAACGCTGGGTGCAGTTGTCGCCGACCTGGCCGGAAATCTGGGATGCTCAGGAAGACGTTTGGCTGTCGAGAGCATTGCTCGAAGCGATTGCTCGAGTGAACCTCGATACAAGTACGATTTTGGAGTCGCACGTGAAGCGCATTGAACAGATTCAGCTGTTTGGTGGTGTCCGAGGTCAGCCGAAGCAAACAACGCGTCGAAAGAGGGCGGGCGAGGAATTCGTTTCGGATGAAATGCGCGGAATGATGGAAGCAGCGCTTCAAGGCGGAAGCTCACGGAATGTTGACTTCTTGTCGGAAGAGTTTCAAGAGGTACACTTTCTCCGCTCGAATTCGAGTATGGGTGCCATGCGCATGCCTGCGGGTATTCCAATGGATATGAGATCTACGGGCGGCATGAGCACGGGTATGATGGATATGACTGACACCGGTGCCAGCGGTGCGCTTCAACAGAAGAAGAAAAAAAACACACGGTATGTTGATGACTCGAAAGATCTTCCTTATCGAACTCGCGGTTTTAGAATCAAACTCACACTCGATCATCAGCAGATTCCTACAATATTGGCGGAATTGTCGAAGTCCCCGTGGCCGATCGAAATCGTGCGTGTACATTATGTTACCGGCACCGGTCTCAGTAGCGACGTGGGAGCTGCCTCGGAGATGTTGGAAGCTAACAGGGCTATGGAGACGGCGATGGCTAAAGCAGCCATGGACATGGCGGGAGATTTCGGCAACACGGGCGGGAGATCGGGATCGTCAGATGTCTTTTTGCAGAACAAGCGGCGCCAGCAGGCTGTCGCCATGGCCAAGGTGGCATTGACCGATCCGAATATCGCGTCCGTTGAGATTGCAGGCTTGATGACTTTGTATAACCCACCCAAAGAGAAAGCGAAGGCAGAAGGAGCACCGTCGCGTCAGGCCGATGCTGTGGCCACTATTACTGGAGACAGCGAAATAGTGCCGCGTGGCGACGCACGTGCTGGAACTGTCAATCCCAACCCTGATGTCCAAATTCCTCAAACGCCAGCGGTTACGACAGACATGCCACCTGAGACGTCCAAGCTGGTGATATCGCAGCCGGACGCGAGTGATCAGGTGCGCGACGTCCCCAACATAACACCCAATCCCGTGGTTCCCGGAGAAAAACCCTTTGGAACTACCATCCCAAACAAAGAAAACGCGGTACCAAACGATAAAGTAAATCACGGCAATTGATTTGGTAGGTGCCCGAATTTTATGGTATTCGAGCACACCGACGGAAACACGGAGTCGGTCATGAAAGATCTGATTGAGAAACTCAAAGATTTGGATTACAAGCAGTTGCTGATGGCTCATGGAGAAAAGATTGTATTAGGTATGGTCGGTCTTTTCGTCCTGTTCAGTCTGGGCTCAAGCCACTGGATCCGTTACGACCGGAAACCGGACGAGTTTAGGGCTAAGGTCGTTACGGGAGAGCAGAACTTAAGCGAGTCTCAATGGCCGGCTGAGACTAAAAAGAAATTTGACACGCAAAAGGATGTGGGCGCGGCGGTCAACGAGATGTTTTCCGAGACGAGCATTGAGAAGTACTCGTTTCGAACGCCATTTATTTGGCCGTTGTACACCAGGAAAGTGAAGGTCAGGGATCCCGAGTATCTTCCCGTGCAACAGTTACTGGCAACTCCAGGCAAGGTGATTCTTGAGTTCGTCTCGAAACAAAGGCAGCAGAATAGTCCGGAAGAGATGATTGCTGAGGCGAATCGGAGAGCAGCCAAAAAACAGGATGCAGCGAAGAAGCAGAAGGCACGCAAAGTTGCCGTCATTGGGGAAGACGAACAGGAACTCGATTCGACGTCGCCACGAAAGCAACGGCGTCCGGGCGGAGGCATGGGGAGTGACGTTCCTCCGGGTATGCGTATGCAGCTTAGTGGTGCTACGACCGGTATGGGACAAGGCCCACAGGGCATGGGCATGCCGCAGATGATGAGCACCGGCATGATGGGTCGTCGAGAACGTCGGAAAGCGAACGCGCGAGGCTATCGTTTCGTTGCAGTCCGCGGTATCGTCCCGTTGTGGAACCAAACGTTCAAGTTTTCGCAGGCGTTGAACACGTCTTGGAACAGTGCGGCGCCGTTCGTCGACTACCTGGACTTTGTCTTAGAACGTCAAACGGCCGTTGCTGGTCGGGATCCATGGTCGAAGCCTTGGCAGAAATTGGACATTCAAACCGCGCTCGACATCCTGAGCAAAGTCAGTGATTTCGACATTGATAAAGTCCCGACCATGTACACTGAATCCGTGTTTACCATGCCGCTTCCCAGACGCGCTGCTGGTGAATGGAAAGAAGTAGCCACTCATCCGAAGGTCGAACTTTTGACCGAAGAGCAGGCTGAACTACAAGCACAGCTCCATGAGAAGACAATCAAAGCGCGTCAAAAAACTGAGAGCGAGCAGCAGACCCGCAGAGGGGGCTTTGCACAGCAGCAACACAACGTGCGTCGAATGTTTGGCACCATGGAAGGTGCTGACATGGAGACGATGATGCAGGGGAGCGTGGATGCGTACAATTCACCTTCCTACCAGCCGTATAACGAGCGCCTTGCGGGTAGGAGTGGCAGTTCGTTGACTCGATCGCGAATGATGCCGAACGCCACGAATACGCGATTTTCAGTTTCACGTAAAGTGTTACTTTTCCGTTATTTTGATTTTGATGTCGAGCCGGGTAATGCGTACCGGTACCGAGTGCGTCTTGTTCTGAGGAATCCCAATTTTGATCGGCCCCTACACGATGTCGTTGATGAAAGCTCGCCTAAAGGTGAAACACGTGAAACTCCGCTTAGCAAGCCCAGTACCGTGGCCGTGCTTCGGGACAGCGCTCAATTCTTCTTGAAAAAAGTCTATGCGCCTCGTGGGACGTATGACGTGACTGCCAGTATCGACGTCTTTCAGTGGTACTCGGACTCAGGGACGCTGGTATTAGGGGAGCTGCTCAAACTTGAATTCGGTGAGTTTATTTCCACTTTGACCAAGGAAGTCACAGCCCTGGTGCTGAGACCAGCAGACATGACGATGGAAGAAGAAGAGATTGAATTTAACACAGGCAACGTGCTGGTTGATATTACAGCCAGTCACAAGTTCTATTCCAGCGAACACCCGGAACTGCATATTGGTGACTCGGAAGAGCAGCAACCGTTGTCGACCTTGAACCTTGCGGTTATGGTGGATCGCTATGGACAGTTGGTCTCGCTAGACGACGGTGACACCAGTCGCAACGCCCGTCACTATGCTGACGATCTCTTGGCCAAGCAAAGTGCTCCGTGGGAAGCCATAATCGAAAGAGCCGAGAAATATCGGACGGCAGAATTAGGCACAGGACAAGGCGCAATCGACGAATTGGCTAAAGCCTATTCGCAAGGCTACCGTAGTGTGGCCGAAATGCGTGACGCCAACGAGGGGGGCAAAAGCCGAAGATCTTCGAGACGGAAGAGTAATCCCATTCGCAAGCGAGGTGCCAGCATAAATGTCAATCCGTACAGCAATGTGAACACGAATACACCGACAAAACGGAACAGACGTCGTTGAAGCTAATCTGGTAGAAGATCTTCGATCAGACTCCAACTTTTACGCTACGGATCGAATCGTGTGCACGTATTCGAGGGTTGCGCTAGTCAACCAGCATACGGTTTCGCGGCGGTCCAATTCCTCGAAGCCTAGCTTGCGATAGAGTTGTATCGCCGTATTGTGTTTTGGGCTGACCTCAAGACACAGCCGCTGGCAGCCCAGACGACGACCTTCGGCTTTGAATTGCTTGACTAGGTACTGGTCCAGGCCGCCACGTTTTGCGCTGTTGGTCACAGCAACACGGCTTAAATCGATTAGATATTCGGTCGGTTCGACCAACTGTCTGTCCTGATGATGGTCTGACAACCTGCTTTTTGCCTCACGCTCAGAAGGCCAAGCCGACGCAGACATTCTTTTGGGATGTCGTCAATACGAGTCTGGAGCAGAGAGTCATGATGACTTATCCGGGTTAGTATTCGATTTACCAATTTGACCCCTGAAGAATTTCGCTATCCGATGCGTGCAATCAGCGTTGCGCTTGAGATTTCCTGTGTTGTGCCGTTTGCGCAAGCGGGGCGTTGGGTGACAATTTGCGCGAAACTAGTTGATAATCGCCGAAATGTTTCTTGAGCTGAAATTTCTCGTCAAGCGTGATTCCCGCCGGAAGAACAACCCAATGGATGTCCGCAGAAACTTGTTGTTGGCTCTTGTACTCTTGGACTGGTCGATCAATCGCCAACATCAGCATCAGCCGAAGACGCCGCTGAACCCAGTACGAGATTTTTTTCTGCAATTTTTGATCAATGTTCACAATTGCGACCGGTCGGGGATCGCCGCTTATCTCTTCAGCTATCTGTTCTACCTTTGGCCATTCCAGGTGCAGAGCGTAAGCTCGTGGGGCATCGGTGCCCAACCAATAGATTGTCGAGACCGTCAGATGAAGGATGACACCTATTGAGAGCATACTAACGCCTTTTAATGGCAGTAGTCGACGCATGCCAAACCAGCCACAGGTCGTCACCAACGGAGCCGTTACCACCAGAAACCGTACCCCCTGATCGAACGGCCAGATGATATACAAGATGAGGTAGAACGGGAGCGATGTGGCAAACACATCGTTCTTGTGACCAAACAAATACCACCATCCGACTAGCAGAAACACCAGCCAGATCAAGTAGATTATCATGTTCAAGGTCAACCATTTTCCACGACCGGAATTGGCCTTGAACATACCCGGTAATGTCAGTTGCCCCAGAGAACTGATTTGTAGACGCAGCCCTTCAACTAACTGATTGTCACAAATTGATTTACCGCTAGTTGGAATCTCTGAGGGTTGATCATCCTGCATCACAGTCGGCTTATCGGTTGAAGTACCAAAAATGGGCTCGTGAAATATATGTCGAACTGCTGCCTGGAAGCTTTGCAAATATGTGGCCTCGGCGTTTTTCTGAGCCATATTCTCTTCATGCTGAATGTGCCACATAACTACGGTTGAGGCGGGAACGCTGACCATCAATGTGACCGTGGCGGCGCGGACCCAACTGATCCGACCGCGATATGTCGCCAGTAACATGACGACTCCGAAACCCGCTGCCAAGACAAGCCCCGGATATCGGATCATGGCCGACAGTGTTACCAGCAGTGCCGCCAATACCGTCAGCACTGCGGTTTGTAGAACCGATTTGTGTTTATCATGCAGAATGGCATGCATAACGTTGACCGTCCAGATCACGACGGC
>CAUZSN010000166.1:0-5460 GCA_963582345.1 Planctomycetota bacterium | reverse complement strand
AAAGGCATTCGGATTGTGATCGCGACCGGCAGATCCCTGTGAATCAGACGTGCGTCCGAATTCGCCACCGTAAATGACGATAGTCTCATCGAGCATGCCGCGTTGTTTCAGATCTGTGAGCAATGCTGCGGTTGGTTGATCGACGGAAGCAGCACAGGTTCCATGATTGGCCTTGATGTCACTGTGCGCGTCCCATGGAACGTCGTTGCCGCCGCCGCCTGGTGTTTTTGCGACGTCGGCGAAAACCTGGACATATCGCACACCTCGCTCGATAAGACGGCGGGCAATCAGGCACTGGCGGCCGTAATCCTTGGATTCGTCACGATTCAGGCCATAAGCTTCCTGTGTCGCAGACGTTTCACGGTTGATGTCAAATGCCTCGGGTGCTGCCGTCTGCATTCGGAAGGCAAGTTCAAATGACTCAAGTCGAGCATTCAGGTCGCCGTCAAACGGCCGGTTCTTCGCGTGTCGTGCGTTGGCCGTTCGAAGCGCGTCGAGCAATGATCGCTGCTGTTCGTTAGTCAGTTCACCGAGGCGGTCCAGGTTCTTGATAGGACTTTTTCCTCGAGGATCAAGTGAAGTAGCCTGGAACACCGAGGGAAGGAATCCGGCTGACCAGATCGGATCACCACCACGCGGCTTCTTGCCGTGCATCACGACAAAGGCAGGAAGGTTTGAATTTTGACTGCCAAGGCCATAGCTGAGCCATGATCCCAGGCTTGGAAATCCCTGCCGAATCATACCGGAATTGAGTTCGAGCATTGCCGGCGTATGGTTATTCGATTGTGAATAGCAGGAATAGACAAATGCAATATCATCAACGTGCTTGGAGATATTCGGAAAGATCTCGGATGTCCACGCGCCCGATTCACCATGTTGAGCCCACGCGAATGGAGATTTTAGACATTTCCCGCTTGTCGTGAAAAAGCCAGTTTTGGGATCTGCTCCGGCGAGTGATGTTCCGTCGCGCTTCTGAAGCTCGGGTTTGTAGTCAAATGTATCGACCTGCGAAGGGCTACCTGTTTGGAACAGCCAGATGACAGCCTTGGCTTTCGGTTCAAAATGGGATGGTCGTTCGGCGAGAGGATTCGAAACCGAGGGAGTTGCTGCAATAACGCCTTCCTGGTGCAAAAGGCTGGTCAATGCCAGCGATCCACAGCCGAGACCGGCCTTCTTTAAGAATTCACGTCGATTTCTCGGGTTGTTCATCATCTGGTGATGCATACGAAAGAAATCCCTTCTAAAAGATCAAACATTAAAGCGAGCTGACGGCTCATTGTTAGTATCGTCATGCGTCGCTGACGGTGTCATGTTATTCGATATAGACAAACTCGTTCAAGCACAAAACCAGGTGGCAGAAGTCTCGAACGGCGAGTGCCTCGGTGTTAGGATCTTCTCCCCGGAGCATTTTCTGCCTTTCAATAAAAGCAGTCATGGATTCTTTTTCGTCATCCGTGGCCGGACGTGCAAGAGCGGTTTGATAGGCGCTGTCGATCGCGTCTGCGATGGACGTCTCAGTATTCGGTCGCACTTTCGCGGAAAACTTCGTCGCCAAATCTCGGACAATTGGAGAATTTAGCATGGCCAATGCCTGCGTTGCGACAGTGCTTTGTTCGCGAGTCGCAATGCTCTGCATCGCATCCGGTGCGTCGAAAAGAGTGAGAAATGGTATCAGCTGCCCGCGTTTGATCGTGAAGTAGATGCTTCGGCGTGTACTTTTCTGATCCAGCGTTCCTTTGCCAAACATCGTGTCGTCCAGTGTGCCACTTACCGAGAGCAGTGAATCGCGAATGACTTCTGCTTCCAGACGTCGAGGATTGCGGCGCCACAGAAGGAAATTCTCCGGGTCATGCTCCTGTCCGCTCTCAGTGATTTCATCCGCTTGCATGTATGTTGCACTGGTCATGATGAGCTTATGGATGAGCTTCAACTGCCATCCGTTACTGACCAATTGGCTAGCAAGCCAATCCAATAATTCCGGGTGCGATGGAAGTCCACCTCGGCTGCCGAAATCGCTTGGTGTCGCGACAATCCCACGGCCGAAATGGTGATACCACAACCGATTCACCATCACTCGTGCCATAACGTGGCCTGCACCCTGGTCGACATCGGAAAGCCAGTTTGCCAGGCCTATCCGGCCGGCGACAGTTTTTTCCTTGTCATGCGGATCACTGAGCCAGTGTTTTTCTTCCTGGTCGGCTCTCATGAGCACTCGGAAGAACCCCGGGGTGGCTTCATCTTCCTTGTTGTCAGGGTTGCCGCGACGCAGTTGGTAGACCTTGTAGGTATCGGCACCGAACTCGTACGTGCTTCCACGAACACGAGCTGCGAAGACCTCCGTCATCTGTGGCTTGGGATGCTTGGACTCGTGACGAATGACAACCTGGTTAAGAGCCAGCCAATCGAGGTCATATCCCTTATGCCATTCGGTCAACTTCTTTTTCTGGTCGTTGTTACGCTTCTCGGCCGGAGTATCCGCGATGGTTGAAATGTCGGCAGCCGCGGGAGCGGTGTTGGCTGCAAAATAAAACCCTGACTTTCCATCGGCATTGGTGATCTTCATCAGGATTTCGTTTCGGCCCGCGGCGAGCTGGATTGTTGCTTTCTCTTGATCAGCAGCTGCGTCGTTACGAGTTACTTTCTTGTTGACCACCAGTCGGCCGTTGACCCATAGCTTGACTCCATCGTCACTTCCAAGTGAAAGGGCAACGACTTGTGGTCTGTCGACTTCGATCGTGCGGAATAGATAGTTGGCAACATTGTTTCCTGTCAGTTTGTCGTTGTGAGCAACCCGGTCTTTCCATTCTGGTTGTTCGGTCCACTTGAGCTTTCCGTCTTCGTAGGTTGCTTCCAGCTTAATTTCTTCTTCTGGTGCGAGAATTTCATCAAATGCCAGATCGTGATTGGCTGCCTGGAATGGCCCAATGTGGTGCCACAGGCTAAATCCAGTAACGGGACGTGGTTCAAGTGGCTTCACGCCGAATGCAAAGCCGGACGGTCCTCCACCGTTGACGATCTTAATGAGGACTTCGTTGCGGCCTTCTTTCAGTGAGACTTTGATCGCTTCCTGGCCAACTGCCGCACCGCGGGAAACAAAGTTTTCATGGACCTTGGTTCCGTTTACCCACACCTTGACCGCGTCGTCGCTTCCCAGGAATAAAGTAGGATCCTGGATAGCCGGTGAATTGATGATGCGGTAAATGTAGTTTGCTGTGTTGTCACCGGAAAACACGTTATGGACCGTGTCGTCTTTCCATTCAGGTTGCTCAGTCCACTTCAGCTTTCCTTCTTCGTAGGTAGCTGCCAGGTCGACTTTTTCTTCCGGTCCGTAAGCGGTGTCAAAACCACCTTTCAGATTGTCGGACACGAATGGGCCAACGTGATGCCATGATTCAATTTTGAGTGGAGCGATGATGGCCGGAGTGGTGGCTCGCACTTTAAGCCATTTCTCAAGGCGGCCAGGGAGTCGTTCCTGTTCGTGTTTCGAGCGAGCTGCAACAAGCGGACCATGCGCGGAATCGTATTTGGTTTTCGTGTCGCGATAGGCTTTGGGTTGCGATCTGATGCCCGTGTTGGAGAATCCAACATCGGCGAAGGCTGAAGCCATGCGGTAATAATCAAATTGAGGCAGGGGATCGAACTTGTGGCTGTGGCAGCGAGCACACCCGACCGTGAGGCCAAGAAGAGACGTTCCGATCGTGCCGATCATGTCATCCAGCTGTTCATATCGGCTGCGTTCACGCTCTTTCTGGGTTTGCTGTGTTGTGTACGGGCCTGCAACAACGAATCCCGTGGCTGCGATACGGTCAATCGCTGCTTTTGATTCGTCCGTGGTTTGAACATTGGTGTTCGTTAACAGGTCACCAGCAATCTGCAGTTGGACAAACTCATCGTATGGCATGTCCGAGTTGAGCGCCCGAATGATGAAGTCACGATAGTGCCAGGCGAACGGTCGATCACCATCAAAAGCATATCCGTTACTTTCAGCGTATCGTACGATGTCCATCCAATGACGCGCCCAGCGTTCACCAAAGTGTTGGCTTGCGAGAAGGTCGTCAATGAGCTGCGAGTAGGCGGCGTCGGCATCTTGAGCGAAGTCAGCGACGAACTTGTCGACATCGGTCGGAGCAGGGGGCAACCCGACGAGGTCAAAGTACGCTCGCCGAATCAGGGTACGTGCACTCGCGTTGGTATTCGGGCCGATACCGGCGGCTTCCTGTCGAGCTCGAATGAACTGGTCGATGGCATTACGAGCCCATTTTGAGTCCTTGACTGTTGGAGGAGCTGGTTCGGTCAATGGCTGGAAGGACCAGTGCTTCTTTCCCTCTTCTATGTCGATCTCTGATGACGTGACAACTGCTACATCATCACGCGGGTCAGGTGCACCGAGTGTAATCCACTTCTCGAAATGAGCGATTAGTTCGTCTGGCAACTTGCCCTTGGGTGGCATCTTGAATGAGTCATGTTTCAGGGCATTGATGAGGAGGCTTTCGCCTGGTTTGCCCGGGACCACCGCAGGGCCGCTTTCGCCACCCTTGCGACTCCCATCACGTGAATCGAGCAACAGTCCGCCCTTAAGGTTTTTCTTGGCTGCTGCACCGACCGAGTGGCACTCGTAACAGTGCTTTACGAGCATTGGCCGGATTTTTGCTTCAAAGAAGTCCAGCCCTTCGCGGTTTTTCTCTTCGGCAGCAAGAGTTGAAGAGGCAACAAACAGGAACAGAAAGTACAGGCGTCGCATGGTGGATGTCACCTGATTCTTAGGTGGCTACGTCGGGCGTTTGGATTCCCTTCGTTTGAATCGGATTTATTATACAAGGACGCAATTAGATGAGAACACCCAAATATGGACTGCATCGCACGCGAAAAGTCGTGCGTCTACGTTCCCGTCAACACCGACGACAGCGGTAGGCTGTACACCGAAGCGATATAGTCGTGGTGTAGCCGTTCAAGGCCCAGCCACACCGGGCAACCTTCCCAAACGGCATGACCCTGAGTATAGATGTGATCGGCGGTGGGGCAACGGTTTTCTTACCCGCCCCGCGCGCAAGAATTTCCAAAATACTTGGGAATCGCCGCCGAAACACCCCTCTCGTTAGGGGATTGCGGCCGTTTCTGGACCACGGCGGGGTAAGATGCGCCTGTCAGACGGCGGCCTCTGCGGGCAGCAGAGAAGAAGCAGCGGAGCCATCGAGCCGCGCACGACAACACACGGTCAGTAGCTCCAAGACGTTGCGATTCTGCTGCCGAGCGGTGGCCACGACGCTGAGCATCCGCTCGACGACTGATAGGAAATTAACTGATAGACTGATAACTGATAGGAAATTTGATTTACTGATAACTGATAGGAAATTTGATTTACTGATAACTGATAGGAAATTTGATTTTCGCCAGGAGTTTTACTGGGAAAGTAACAGAGTAACAGCGAAAGCAGGGCCCAGGGTCGCCATGGCGGCCCTG
>CAUZSN010000165.1:0-5494 GCA_963582345.1 Planctomycetota bacterium | reverse complement strand
AACATATCGCCGGAATGCGCGTGATTATGTTACTTCCGACAGTCGGGATCCACCTGCCAATCGACATGCGAAGCGTCGGCCCAAAGATGTTCCAGATCGTATAGGGCTCGCGTTTCGGGCGTAAAAACGTGCACGACAATGTCGCCGTAATCTTGTAGAACCCAAGAACCAATGTCGTATCCCTCAATCCCGATCTTTTGGGAACCGTGTTCTTTCATCACGCGATCGACTTCTTCGGAAATCGCGCGAATTTGCCGTCGACTGGTTCCCGTCGTCACGACGAAATAGTCGAAGAGCGGTGTTACGTTGGTCATGTCCAGAACGAGCGTATCTCGCCCCCGGTAATCGTGGGCGATTTTGGCAGTCCCGCACGCTTGTTCCAGGCTGCGCGGTTTTTGTTCGGATCGGACGTTGGAACTAGAATATTCGCAAGGCATATTGCACAATAAAACCGGCAAACACAACTGAAACCATACTCATTAACTTGATTAGGATGTTCAAGCTTGGACCGCTGGTGTCCTTGAACGGGTCGCCGACGGTGTCGCCGACCACGGTGGCTTTGTGAGCATCGGTTCCTTTGCCGCCGTGCGCACCACCTTCAATGTACTTCTTCGCATTGTCCCAAGCTCCACCGGCATTAGCCATCATGATGGCAACCGCAAAGCCGGAGGTCAGCCCTCCAGCCAGCATTCCCATTACCCCACCGACTCCCAACACCAAGCCGACAGCAATCGGACCTAGGATGCCCAGTAGCGCCGGAAGGATCATTTCGCGCTGAGCCGCCGCGGTGCTGATAGCGACACACGAGGCATACTCGGGTTCTGCCGTTCCTTCCATAATCCCCTCAATTTCACGGAACTGGCGGCGCACTTCTTCCACCATGGAGCCGGCCGCACGTCCAACCGCCTTCATTGTGAGTGCACAGAAAACAAACGCCAGCATAACACCCATAAACATGCCGACCAGAACGGCTGGATTCATGATTGTTACGTTGTAATAGCGTACAAAGTCGGGCATGGTCGCTTTTTCGTTGTCCACGACCTGTCCGCCGGCAACAAGTCTAGCCAGATCAATGGTCAAGAACTCACCGTCGGCTGCCTCCTGAACTCTTGTCAAATCAGCATCGTCGGCAACACCCGTCCGAGCTGGAAAAACTAGATATACGGCGTCGTTTTGATCGTTGGACTCCTCTATCGTTCGATTCAGTGTAAGGACGGTGTCACTGATTTTACGGACTGTGGCCTGCGAAAGGTCGTCGGTTATAGTTGTAACAACCGGTACCTTTTCACCCCAGCGATCGAAGCCAACACGTACTTCTTCGATGTATGCCGCCAATAAAGCTAACGCTGTCAGCGCGGCCGATCCAATAGCAAACCCTTTTCCAGTCGCGGCCGTTGTATTACCGAGGCTGTCCAACGCGTCAGTACGTTTTCGCACGTGTGGCTCTTGCTTGCTCATCTGAGCGTTACCGCCAGCGTTATCAGCAATCGGACCATAAGCGTCGGTCGCCAACGTAATTCCCAAAGTGCTCAACATACCGACCGCAGCAATCGCAACTCCATAAAGTCCAAGGGCAAACAGCCGAGCATCCTGGAAATCGAACCCTGTCGGAAACCCAAATGCCAGAATGATAGCCAAGCCGATCACCAGAATGGGCACACACACGCTGAACAGCCCTTCGGCCACTCCGGCAATGATTACGGTCGCCGGTCCAGTCATTGCCTGATCGGCAATTCGTTTGGTCGGAGCATACTCTTCGCTGGTCGAGTATTCGGTCCACTTGCCTATGATCCAGCCAGCCCCCAATCCAACGACAATCGACATGGCCACACCGAACAGTGCGTTTCCACTGGGAAGTGGCGAGTCGGCGAGGGATACGATAAATCCGGACGGAATGACCAGCAACAGCCACACCAGTACGAATGCCGCCACGACAACGCCCAGGCTGCTCATGTCAATGCCACGAGATAACGCGGTCAGCAAATTGCGCTGCGTAGCGTCGTCTCGAGTTTTGACCAGGTACACCCCCCAAATCGACAATCCGATACCCGCCGCCGCCAGCACCATGGGTAATAGCAACATCATTATTTGCATGTTGGGATAGCCATGATATGCAGCGACTCCCAACGCAGCGCTAGCCAAAATTGACCCACAATACGATTCGTATAAGTCAGCGCCCATTCCAGCGACGTCGCCCACATTGTCTCCTACATTGTCAGCGATCGTAGCAGGATTGCGAGGATCGTCTTCAGGGATTCCCGCTTCCACTTTTCCTACTAGATCAGCGCCGACATCTGCTGCTTTCGTAAAGATGCCGCCACCCACTCGAGCAAACAGAGCCTGACAGCTGGCTCCCATGCCAAAACACAGCATCGTGACTGTGATCGTCTCCAGATCCAAAGCTTCGAAGCCCAAAAACGGCACCAGCCAATATAAGATGGCAAACCACAAACAAATGTCCAACAGCCCCAAACCGACGACCACCAGCCCCATGACGGCACCGCTGCGAAACGCGATCTGAAGGCCTTCGTTCAACGAGTTCTTGGCACCTTGAGCTGTACGAGAGCTTGCCAGAGTAGCGGTCTTCATTCCAAACCATCCCGCCAGCCCTGAGAAGAATCCACCGGTTATAAAGGCGAACGGTACCCATTCCGATTGGGCCTTAAGAACAAATGCTATGATAGCCAGTAGCACCGACACGACGACAAAAAAAATCGCAACTACGATATACTGCCGATTCAGATACGCCCGCGCTCCCTGGCGGACATGATCGGCAATCCGCACCATCACTTCGTCGCCTTCGTCCTGCTGCACCATCCACAGGAAGAACTTACGGGCGAAGTACAGAGCTACCACCGACCCCGCCAGGGCTACTAACCAACCAATGACTACCGGTGCTTGAGCCACCTGGTTCTCGGCAGCAAACGTGGGAGTGGAATAGAGACAGCAAGTCAAGAAGACAACCAACACACTCCAAAGCTTCGAACCAACCCGGCTAAAACCGTTTAACAAGTTCATCCTATGAATTATCTCCATTACCTAAGGATCCGTATGTTTTGACAAAGAAAGCTTTCCCGCCGAAATTCGGTGTTTTCAACTATTCGGAAACTCACAAACTACCTCTGTCAAACGACTTTGGATTTTTTAATCCGAAAAAAGTTGCGAGTGACCGGCCGAGTTTAGCTGGGGCAATGATCGTTTGTCAATAATACTCGAACCGAGTGAGAAGGAATTGATAAGGCGAATTGAAATGCACTTGGGAATGTTCAAGAGGAACTGCGTCGTAAAACAAGTCGAGGTAGAAGAAAATGACCTCGCTACGGCAATTATGGCGACGTGCAGAGTCCATTTACGTTGTTATTCGTTCTGGAGTTCTCGATCCAATTGAGATTTTACGCGAGAAACTCGTCGGAGGTGTTGTTCCCAAAGAGTTTTTAGGTGGTAGGACTCGGGCAATGGATCGTCTGGGTTTAGGAGTTGATGAATTCTCTGAAATAACAAGACGCCCATAAGTCCCTCTTCAATCATATTGTCGTCGAGCCGGAACTGAGGATAACTATTCAACATCGCTTCAAACTTGAACAGTCCTTGTTCCAACTGTTTAAGCGATCTGTCCAAGTTGCCTTTCTTAAACAGTTCCTTGCCCTGGTACAAATGCCGATGCGCGGCCATTGTATTTGGCTCAGATTCGGCGCGGGAGCGTTTCTTCCAATACCGGTAGTTTGTGACATTTTGCGTACGGATCAACCAATGCTTCAGGTGCAACTCATCGACACCCTTGTTTTGCTTTAGGTTCTTCAAACGATTGAAATCATCCTGACCTGCTACTTCCTGGAAAATCACACAGTTTGGCTGCGCGTAGATTTCCTGTCCGTACTTTTTCGTCCAATCTTCCAACGCAGCGTGCCATGCCACCTGTTGCCTTTCGCCAAACAGCCCGTCGCGCTGAAACGATTCGGCATAATCCATTCGGGAGCGAGCTGGGTACGAGCGAAACAGGGCTCGCATCATGATGTGCTGCACGTGTGTTTTCCCATCGAAGGTACCATCCTCGACGTCATTCGCATCCTGAAACCAATCTCGTGCGGCCAAATAGTTATCCTTTGCAGTGGGATTGATGTCGGGATCGGGCCCTCCTTGAAACTCTTCTTCGTTAGGGTCAGCTTTGAAGAACTTGCGGTAGAAGCGTCGTTCATCAGAACTTCCGATTTTTTCACCAAGAATTCGTCCTGTCGTCCAGTACAGTTCGGGGTACTTTGCATTTTGTTTAGTGCCCCGCATTGAGAACTTGGCGCCTTGCTTAACCCAATAATATCGGTCTTCCACCGCATCCCATTCTACGGATACGTTGTAGGCCAAATCCCAGCCATGAAACCGCCAGACTTGCTGAAAATGCGGCTGCAGCAAGATGATCGAATCCGTTGTTGCCCGCATCTTCGCCCATTGCTTTGTCCTTTTCTGTTCTTCGTGTTCCAGCCACAACAGGTTGGTCGCAAGGCCTCGCAAACCAAGCAGTACAAGATTCATCGTCGCGCTGGTTGGATCGACGTTTCCCATCGTGGCTTCACCCAGCTCAAACTCTCGCCGCAATCGCGATAACTGTCCACCCGGATTTTCCTTACCGCCAGCAGGCATGCCCAGCACAATGATGGGGATGACCAACACGACAATGAAAATAGAGTATGCAATCTTTCGCTGAAAAGACGTCAAATGGGTCATTTTGCTTCAAGCTCGCGCAACGACAGACTGTAGTAGGCAATTAAAAGACAAGGCAGAAAATATGCGACTGTGACAACGATGCTTGGCAATAATGCGGCCGACCACGGCACATCGAAACCATTGGCGACAAATGTGGACATCTGATAGTGTTCGAAATTCGGGACAATGTTCTGGACCAACCATAATGCGTTTAAAAAAATGAAGTCAACTGCCCGAATGGTCGTCGTTAACATCGACTCCTTCAACTGAGCCGTCAGATTCAAATGAGTAAACAGGCGGTACCACGACTCGAGCGGTCCGCCTCCCGGGTGTTCACCGGACACCAATTTTATCATAAATTCTCGAAAACCCTGTCCAACCACAATCAACGTGAACGCAAACAGAGATGCCACCGGGCCTTGCACAAAGCAACTGGCAGTCACGCTAAAAATGACAATTAACACGATCATCAACCAGATGCCGAAAATGGCCTTGATGTATCCGACCGCGAACGGATTGTCCGGCATACGGATAAACAAGTCGGGCCGCGCCATACCCAGGTATTGCTGGGAGTCAAGACATTGAACCTCGACCGTCAATGTTCCCTCATCGACAATATCGTCGAACAAATCGGCCGTCCTCGTTATCTCCCCATCACCATATTCGATCTTGCGGTTGAGTTTCGTCAAGTTGTGATCGAATTCCTTGACTTCGAAACCCGGAAGTACAACGCGTAGGTCCTTCGATGCATTGACCAAAACGAACTGACACAGAAGTTCCTCGCCAATCGTTCCTT
>CAUZSN010000164.1:0-5552 GCA_963582345.1 Planctomycetota bacterium | reverse complement strand
TGGCCCCGAGTGTCGCAGTCAGTACTGCACATAGAACCGATTTTCCATTAGCTCCTTCGCCTTCAAGAACCAGGAACTTCTGAAGCTCAGTATTCGGAGTCAGACAATAGCCGAACCACTCTTGCAATAGTGCGATTCGTTCGGAGTCTTGTTCAAGATTCTTGTCGAGAAACGCCAGCCACTTGGGACAGTTGGCGTCGGATTTGAACTCGTAAGGCAGACAAATTGGTGAAAACCATAGTGGGCTATGCGGCAGCAGAACATCGGCCTGGTCGTCGATCCACGCATCAATGTTCAAAATCCCGTTTGCCAGCGCTACATAATTCGTGTGTTGCGATTCCTTGCCAATCCAACACGGTGGATCAATATCTTGAGCGAGCAAGGTCATTGCATGGAGACACTCCAAAATGTTCGCAATCACTGACTTCGAAATGTGCGAAACGCTGGGGTCGAGATATTTCACAAGACGGCTGCGAATCTCCATTTCAGTCAACGGACGATACTGTTTACCGTCGTGTCCCCAAAAAACACCGCGATGAAAACGCAACAACATTTGGTCGTCTTGCGTCGCACAATCTTTTAGGTAACTCTTTGTTTCCACCATGGCATCCAATTTGGATGCGTGAACCTTCTCTGACGTCGGATCGATCGGCTGCGGCTCTTCAGATCGGTCGAGAATGCGTCGTAGCGCGATGTTGTCATTAGCAACAAGGAAGTCGTCGAGTCCGACCTTCGTGCCGCCTGGGCCATCTGGCAGTCGCGCAACACGAACTACTGCTCCGCGGTTTTTTAGCTGCGCGGCAAGCCTAGACTCAGCGTCTTGAATTTCCGGTTTGTCGTTCAAGTCTGAATCGAAAACGATGACAACCTTTCGACCTTGCCACGCGATCGATTCCAGGTCAGGAATCAGCCGATCTGCATTGCGACCGTCTTTCCAACCAAACACTCCGATCAAACCGACCGTTGGAAACCCTTTTTCGGTAGCTTTCGCTGATTTTTTTTCGCCTTCCGTAATCAGCAATTCGGAACGGGGATCTTTCAGATGATCGAATACCCCGGGCGGAAAATATGCACGATTGCCGACACCTCGTGGGGACTCGTATTTGACGCAACGGCCATTGCGATCCTGGCGTGGATTGTCCGGCTTGATTCGCTTATAGCCATTGAATTTGCCATGTTGATCACAAAACGGAAAAACCAATGCGGTCCCGCGTCGCTTCGGGTATTTGACGTTCAAAATTACCGCCAACTCGTATTGATCCGATTCGGTATAACATCCCATTTTCCTGATGGTTTCGGTCGACAATCCGCTGCGTTGAAGATCTTGTAAATGACGTTTGCTAGGCAAAATGTGTGGCATGCTATTGTTCATGTTGGGATTCCTTCTCTTCTTGGACGAGACCCCAACCGCTTCGTTGCGATTCAATCCACGCGTGCACATCCGACAGCAAGTATCTAAGACATCGGCCTATGCGAATGTATGGAAGCGGATTTTCGCTGCGATGTGTTAATCCCCATAACGTGCGTTCGGAAATGCTCAGCAGCCGCGCCGCATCGCGAGCATTGAGTAAAAGTGGATGCTCAATTCCTTCAAATTTGGTAGAATACATCTAATCACTTCCTTGTTATCTGGAGGGCGGGGGTAACCGCCCTCCTATTTCATTTATCAGATTTTTCTCGGTCGACCCGGAGCCCGTTTTTCTGCGTTATATCGCGCACCGATTAACGCCTTCCTTTGCAGCGGCGTCAGAGTCCTGCTAGCTGCGAACGCTTCCCATTCGTTGCGATAGAGGCACCTTCCAGCTTGCTCGCATGCCTCGAGCCAACGTAAAATTGTCGTACGGCTCCAGCGCGTCGTGCCGGCGCTCACGCGAATCGCAGCTGGCAAGACACCTTCGGCGTCCCAGCGGTAAATTGTTGCGGCACTCACGCTCAGCTGTGCGGCTAAATCCCTGACATCAAGCAGCAGGGGTTCAGTTTTCGAAATCGTCATAACTTCTCCTTTAATTCGTGGCCGCATTTCTTTGAGCAGAAACCAATGGAGTCGCTCCTTTTTCGCAGTCTGCGTCTCGTATGAAATTTAGTTTCACTCGGAATTGTTGCTTTAGCTGGTGTCGCATGACGCGTTCCAGCTCTCGATTGTTAGATCGCCGGGCCGCAACAATGATTGCTACGAGGGTAGCTGGGTTGTTGGTGTGCGAGTATTGCATTGCATGTCTCCTCACAAGCTAATAACGGAGGAAATTGCCCCCCATAAACTCGCGTGTTCGTTCGGTGTTTCGGGACGAACAACTAGCCTTGGGCAGTAGATGTCCATAAAAAAAGCGGGATTTCCCGTTGAAAACCCCGCAAAAAAAAATAGAGAATCGACCAGTTTGTTCGGTCAATTGTTGATTTCGTTCGGTACCGAACGATTTGCGTCAGTTACCCCATTGGTCGTTTTCCTTCGACTTTCGGCGCCGATCATTTGCGCGTCCGGCCCGTGCCCGTATCCGGTGGCTTTCCAGCGTCTTCCACCATGATGTCGCGTGCACCGTTGACCTCGCACGCT
The DNA here is from genome assembly GCA_963582345.1 of Planctomycetota bacterium. Taxonomy (GTDB): domain Bacteria; phylum Planctomycetota; class Planctomycetia; order Planctomycetales; family Planctomycetaceae; genus CAUZSN01. Next base: position 3,001 of record CAUZSN010000164.1, on the reverse strand, counting down.
TCAGTTTGCTTGCCCATTGAGACGTGGTCCATCCCATTGCCTCAGGCTTTTCCTGGATTATTTCCGACATTAGTTGGTTTGTCGTCTTAGGTTTCTCAGGTTTCAACGTCCCTGTCAGGTCACGCTCAACGGCGGTCGGAGCGGCCTCGATATCTTCCTGGGAGTGCTCAGATTGAGAACCTTTTTCGTCGGATGAGTTGGGAAGGGCCGGGTTAGTCGCTGTCAGCTGGCATTGTTCGATGGTTTCGGCAAACTGAAGGAATGGTTGCCCCCATAGCAGCGTTGATTCGGCTAAGGATTCATCACTTGGTGGGTTAGTCCACCACATGCAACTTAGCCACCACGCCAACATGGTGGCAGGCTCTGTTTTAGCTCGTTGCTTGATCTGTTCCTTAAGTCTTCTTGGCAGCCAAGCACCTGCCTCCTTGGCCAGGCTTACGAAAACGTCATAGTGTTCTCTGCGATAAACTCCTCCGTCAGGACAAATCGGTTCTTTCAACGCAATGTAGAATCCCTGGCAATCTTCTCCGTCTTCATCGGAGGGAGACAACGGAATAAACGCCAGGAAGTTCGTCGCCTCCAGCAGTTTGGGATCGGCATAAATGAGAGCCATTTCTTCCTTAGTAATGGCTTCGAGGCAAAACAGCCGTTGGTCGTATTCTGCGCAAGCACTTCTGACGCTACCAAGCAGCTGTCGATATTTGTCCGGGTCGTGAGGCATTTTTTACCCTTAAGAATGTGTGTCCAATTGAAATCACAAATCGCATCCTTTTGCAGACTTCATCCTTTGGAACACGCATCTCCAGTGGGTACCACCTCAAGCAGCAACCCTACCCGTTCTCTCTCACATTATTGCCGACTTACAAAAAGACGCAAACAAATTCTATCGAATTTCATGGGATCTCATCGGAGGCAATCTGTCGCAACAATTTGTATTTCCACTGCCCTGAGGGTACGCTGAACCCGTTGCCGAATTTGGTTCCTTTTGCATTGGAGCATCTATGGCCTCGTATCACCGAATCTATCGCATATCGCTAGTTCTGTTGCTGGCTGCTTTCTCTGGATGCGGCGGCAATGAAGCTCCTGACATTAATGAAGTCCCTGACATTTCTGCGGCCGCCGCCACTGAACTGAAAAAGGGTCGTGGTTTCTGCGGCCGCGGAGACTTTGACACCGCCATCGCAAGCTTCACTGAAGCCATCCGACTGGATCCAAGCTACGCGGAGGCCTACTATAGGCGCGGCGGCGCCTATGGGGACAAAGGCGAATTCGACAAGGCCATCAAGGATTACACTGAAGTCATCCGGCTGGATCCAAACTACACGGATGCCTACTACAATCGCGGCGGCGCGTACAACCAAAAAGGTGAATATGACAAGGCAATCGAGGATTGGACTGAAGTCATCCGGCTGAATCCAAACGACGCGTGGGCCTACTACAATTGCGGCAAGGCGTACTCCAATAAAGGCGAATATGACAAGGCGATCGAGGATTACACTGAAGCCATCAGACGGAAGCCGGACACACGGTTCGGTTCGATGGCCTACAAAGATCGCGGCGACGCCTATGGGGAAAAAGGCGAACTTCAGAAAGCCAAAGCCGACTTAGACAAGGCTAAATCGCTGGGATACGAGCCCTGAGCCTACGAGCCAAACTCGCCCCAATAACTAAGTCGCTACGCTTCCGGCAGCACTCCCGCAACAAGGATCCGAAAGCTGAATTTTTGTTGCAGGTTGTTTAGGACAATATAATATAAGGTGGTGCAGTCGCGAAGGGGGTAGGGGGCTGGGTCACATTCCCGAAAGAGGTCGGCCAACCATAATGAACGAGTTTGGCGCGGTTCCAGGATCAACTCAAATGGGAAATCTCGGATAAGAATAGCGTGGAAGCCATTGGAAGCACTATAGATGCGTGATTGCAATTTTCGGACCACGACCACAAAGAAGCTTTTAAACGTGACGGAGAAAACGACGCGAAGAGCTTTCCTTCAACGCTCGGCAGCTCTTGTGGCCGGCGTAAACCTGGCAACAGGTTTGAGCGATGTGCAGGCCGTCCATGCGGTTAACGGCACGGCAGGCGTTACGAAAAATTTGGGAAGGGGACATGGCAAGGGCTTGGTCGTTGAAAACGTTCAACGGTTTTCTATCCAGGTGCCGTTCCGTGAAATTGTGGCACGCAACATGGTTCGCGAACTGCCACACTGGACAGTGTTCGAGATCTGCAAGGTGAGGCTGAGTAGCGGGGTTGTCGGCATCGGCGAGACGATGACCTACTACACCTGGGGCCGCGTCAGCGACGCAGCGGTCAAACGCGTCTTGGGTCGAAATGCCCTTGAAATGATATGGGACGATTCCCTTGGCTGTGGCTTCCAAATGGCCCTATTTGATGCCGTAGGCAAGACACTGGGTGTGCCAGTGCATGCCCTATTGGGCCATAAGATCCGCGATCGGGCGTTTATCTCTTGGTGGGACAACGACTTGCCGCCGGAAGACTTCGCTAGCGAGTGTCGGACTGCTTTCGAAGCTGGTTATCGCGATTTCAAAACGAAAGGCCGTCCCTGGCAGGATGTATATGCTCAGATGGACGCCGCTACAAAGGTGGTACCCAAGGGTTTCAAGATCAATTTGGATTTCAACCGCCACCTGCTTGACGCGGAGCACGCCATACCGGTGATTAACGAGCTGGAAAAGTATCCGAGTTTTGTGGTTTGTGAGACGCCAATTTCACAGAAAGACATTGAGAATAGCAAGAGAATTCAAGCGGCTGTCAAGGTTGCCATCGCCCATCACTACGGCGAAGGTCAGCCTGTACCAGTCCAACTGTGCGAAAACCTGTGTGACGTGTTTGTGGTGGGTAATGGTGGAGCCAGCGCGGTCATGCGTGCCGGGGTTGTGTGTGGAGCGTTCAACAAGCCGTTTTGGCTGCAACAGGTCGGCAGCGGAATCACGGCCGCGTTTTCACGTCACTTCGCTGCCGTGCTGAGCCACGCCACTTGGCCGGC
>CAUZSN010000163.1:0-5576 GCA_963582345.1 Planctomycetota bacterium | reverse complement strand
TGCGTGTGTGCCGAGGCGGCCGTGGACGCCTCGGCACACACGCAACACTGGCCATTTCTGGCGATGGTGAGCAGATGGGGGCCTGCCGGAGCACAAAATACCGGCCCATCGGCGCAAAATACGCGTTGATCCCGCTGCTGGGGCGCAGCGTCCTCGTGCCGACCTGCGTCGGGAATGATTAGAAGCTCGCCAGGAACGTGTCGATGTCCACGCAGGTCAGTTCCTGGGACTCGTCGGCTTCATCTGGCGTATCGATCGAGTTGCCGGAGTCGATGGAATCCGGACAAGAACGTCGTGTGGGAATCCGTGCGAGCGGTCTGGCTTAACAAGGTCGCTGAAGTTCAGAGGCCGGTTGGCCACATTTCTATTGTGATTGAGAAAAGTCCGCCGAACATGGTTCGCATGGATCAGTTGCCCCGCCAGTTTCCGAATCACGCCGTGATGGGCTTCAATCGAAGCCCGCACGCGATCTGTTCGAGCTCCTTGTATCGCGAACACGCAGCTGAAAACATGGTTGAAGGGTGGAGGATCGAGATCCTACGGAAGCTCGCAAGACGTTGGGTGCACCGCAGCCACTACGTGAGAAGGCGGATCGAAGAGCACGAGAGCCTGTTCTTCACTTACGAGCAGCTCTGCGAGAATCCGGCGGCGCAGATGGCGAAGCTGACTGAACGTCTTCCCGTTCTCTCAACCATCGATTGGGATAGGCCGATTCGCGTGAAGGGCTACGAGCCTCAGGGGTTGGTCAATCAGAACGAGCGACAGATCGGCAATCTCTCTCCCGCCGAGTGGGAACGACAATATTACGAATTAATCCGAACCCGTGTCCCTTCATGATTTGGCCCGCGAGAAAGCCCGCTATTAGTCCGATAATCAAAGCGATCAAAAGTCCAGTTACGTTCATAATTAGCTTGCAAGTTTATTACCGGATCGTAAGAAGAATTCATGAAATGGGTATCACAAGGTTGTTGAACGGGTATGACGCCTTCGCAAAACACTTTATGACTGGAATTCTCAACATTCACTCCTGGAATTTGGAACACAACACTTGTTTTCTAGTCGCAACATTGCGACGAACTTCAATCCAGTCAGTGTTAGTTACACCATTCCGCCTTGGCACTTTGACCTTTCTTAGCTCACAGGTTACGCACCAGCCCCATCGGAAGCGTGCGTCAATCGAATCATTGCGATTCAGAGCTACGACGCTCGAGGGGCGCATTACGGCAGCGCTGTGGAGATGTATCCCAAGTACATTGGAGGTTTTCACTCCAGCATGATAAATAACATTGGAGTGCCGTCTGGCGATATAGGCTTTTGAGGCAACGGTGTTTGTTGGACACCCTGGTAGCGGCCAAAATCTCTCTGGAAAAAAGCACAGGAGAAAAGGCAGTGTGCTATTTTACACTCCCCTTTTGGGGTTGTTTATCGACGCCTGCTTCACGGCAATTCAGTTCAAGGACTACTGGGTAACAAAGGTGGCATCGGGCAACCGAAGGAGTCGGCGATTGCCCGCATCAATTCTATCTCGCTCGGTGTGACCTGATGGTCGGCGACGATGCACTGGGCACAAGAGGTGATCAACGACTTTTTCAATCCCATTTCGACATGGTCCAGAATGTCGAGAGCGTCACCCAGTTTTGTGAGATTAATCTGGGCTCGTGGAACCAGGTTTAATCCCGGGATGTGTAACACCTGAGCACCCGCATCAAAGGCGGATTGGACTTCAGCCGGATTTCCATGGCCGGCCCAAGCCAGCAGAGAAAGCAGCATGTTGCACTGAGAGGTAAGGTTTTCCAGCCGGTGATATTTCGGACGTGAGCGATCAGGTGGTCCAAGATGATGATGAATGACGCGAACAATCACCCATTCGAAAAGCTCGATCTTGTTGTCCGCTTTGATCAGGACATCAAGATTGGCCCTGAAGTTGTTGTACTGGGTCGGGGACAGTGATTTGAGAGCACCCAAAGTCATGTCGACGAGCGGGAGCCGGTGTTGCGCATCCAGTTTCGAAACTTGCGCCGCGACAGCTTCCGTCATTTCTGCCAAGCCTCTGTCCGCGTTTTTCCTGAGCTGAGCCAATTGCTGCTGCCGGGCGGTCGGCTCGTGGTTCAATAACAATGAGTACAAGACTGCTCGTGCACCGTATGGGTTACGGGCCGCCTCTTTGATCACTTCCGGGATTTCAGCAATTAACTTGTGGGCCAAAGACAAATGCGAGGGAGTTGGTTGCCCAATTGCTTCGATGCCAGCAAGAATGGTGACTCCTTTGGCGATTTTTCTTTTTCTTGTTTCAGATTTTTCCTTTTTCGAATCGTTGGCAAGTTCAGCTGGTTTTCGTGTTCGTCTATTGGGAAACTTGCCGTCCCAGTGTGGCTGGATGCGCAAGATTCGTTTCTCGAGAGGCGGGTGGGTAGAAAACATTCCGGAGAACATTGAGGTCACGCCCGAGGCGAAATACATGTGGCTGAACTCGGGTGCCGACGGATTCTTGATTTCGCCATGAACGGGACTGGCTCCAATTTGCATCAGCGCGCCACTGATACCAAGTGGATTCCTCGTGAATTGAACGGCCGAAGCATCAGCCAGGAATTCACGTTGCCGGCTGATTGAAGCCTTTATCCAGTTTCCAAAGAAAACTCCAATCGCCCCAATCGCAATTAGGCCGCCGCCGATCGCGATCAACGGAATTGGATTGGAATCCTTGCTGCTTCGCCGCCCCCTACCCGAATAAAGTGCGATCCGAAAAACTTGCCATCCGATAAACCCTATTGCCATGATGCCGTAAATGTAGCCAATTAGGCGAATGTTCATCCGCATATCGCCATTTAGGATATGGCTGAACTCGTGGGCAATCACACCCTGGAGTTCGTCTCGGGTCATCGTTTGGACACATCCGCGGGTTACACCGATGACGGCGTCTTGAGTTGAGTAACCGGCCGCGAATGCGTTGATTCCGTCTTCATCGAGAAGAAAAACCGGTGGGACTGGAATCCCGGAGGCGATAGCCATTTCCTCAACGACGTTCAAGACTCGTCGTTCGTCACGGTCCGTTGTGGATTGTTGCAAAGGGCGTCCGCCGAGGCTGGCAGCAACAACTTGTCCACCGCCTCGCAATGAGGACATACGATAGGTACTCGCTCCGCCCACCAGTAACAACGTGCCTCCCCCTACCATCAATAGGGTTTGCCAGTTGGTGAGCAAGGCAATCAGGTCAATGCTCTTGCGTCCGTCGGCCATACTGGTGTTGTACCCGGTGACCGCTACGCTTAGCAGAAGGTAAACCGAGAGTATCACGCCAAGCACAGCCAAGACAAAGAGAATAATAAGTCTCTTTGAATTCTTGCGAGCCTGATCCTGTTGTTGAAAAAAATCCATTTAGAGGAAACCGTTTTCAAGTGAGTTCATTCGATAAATTTGTTTACTCAACTCAAGGACTGATTTGATTAGAAAGATACCTTGGGCGCTTCCTGGAATAACGCACTATCTTTGAATTCGAGCAGTTCGGCGTTCTCAGGATGTCCGAACATGGAAGCAAACGCGATCGCTGGAAAATTTTGTCGAGCTACGTTGTAGGCGGTAACCGCATCGTTATAGCCTTGACGTGCAAACGCGACTTTGTTTTCCGTGCTGGTGAGTTCTTCAGAAAGCTGCATCATGTTTTGGTTGGCTTTGAGGTCCGGGTAGGCTTCCATTACGACGCTAAACTTGCTCATCGCACCCGCCAATGCCGATTCGGCGCCCATCAAACCTTGCATTGCGGCCGCGTCGCCTGGCGCGGCACTTGCAGCCTGCATTGCACCGGATGCCGCGTTCCGGGCCCTGATGACGTTTTCGAGAGTCTCGGATTCATGCTGCATGTAACCTTTCGCGGTGTCCACCAAGTTGGGGATAAGATCATATCGCCGCTTGAGTTGAACCTCGATTTGAGAAAACGAGTTCTTGTAACGCTCAGCCAGCGCGATCAGCGAGTTGTAGATACCAATACCGTACATCACTAACACTACTATGATGACCAGGACGATGCCCAGCCCGATCCAAAAACCAGTCATGTTTTGATCCCTTTGCGACTACGTGATTTATTTGACAGTTTCGCCAATTCCGACCCACATCTTAACCGAGTTTGCGAATACGGTGTGAGTTGCCGCAGTCGCGAAACGGCGTAAGGGTTGGCGACCCAGACAGGTCAGTGAGGTTATTTCGAATGCCCATGGCCCAACTTTGTGAGTTTTGTCCTGCGACTGAACCTTTTCGGCATTGGTACTTCGCCACAGATTCTGAAATCTTGGCAACTGAATGTTCAATTTGCGTTGGGGTTGACGCTTTCGGTCGGAAATTTAGATGGAGCGCAAGTGGGCGGGAGGCTTTTCGCTGGGCTACCATAAATCCGCTCGCTGCCGAAACAACTGCTTTCCATAGCCGATGCCATTTTAGCCAATATCCGAAACGATGAACAAAAAAGCCACCGGTCGAAACCGGTGGCCCATATATAAACCATCAAAGATGGGTTGAAAATAGGGTACTCAAATACCTGCTGAAATGAATCGCAACGGCCAAGATCAAGCTCGAAAACGTCGGAATCAAATGAGCTTTGGTTTAGTACATGTCGTGTCCGCCGCCATGTCCTTTTTTGCTGCTTTCTTTTGGCATTTCCGCGATCAACGCGTCGCTGGTTAGAAGCAAGGTTGAAACACTGGCGGCGTTTGACAATGCCGTCTTGGTTACTTTTGCCGGGTCGATGACTCCGGCTTTAACCAGGTCTTCGCAGACGTCAGTCAAAGCGTTGTAACCATTGTTGCCTTTGGTCTCGAGAACGCGTTCGCAGACGATACCGCCGTCCTGGCCAGCGTTCGATGCAATCATGCTCAAAGGAGCACGGCATGCTCGTTGTACGATGCTGAATCCAGTTGCTTGGTCATCAGAAATGTCTTCTGGTTGCTTGACGCTGCAGGAAGAGCGAAGAAGAGCAACGCCACCGCCAGGAAGAATGCCTTCTTCTACGGCTGCGCGAGTCGCGTGCAAAGCGTGTTCGACTCGTGCTTTCTTTTCTTTCATTTCGCTTTCAGTTGCTGCGCCAACGTTTACTTTGGCGACACCACCTGCGAGTTTCGCAAGTCGCTCTTCGAGCTTCTCGCTGTCGTAGTCACTGCTCAAGTTTTCAATTTCGCGTCGGATCTGCGCGATGCGGCTCTTGATTTCAGAGCTTTTGCCAGCACCTTCAATGATCGTCGTGTTGTCTCTGTCGATAATGAAATTTTTTTGGCTCGGCCCAAATCCGTAATTGGAACAGATTCAAGTTTGATACCAAATGCTTCGAAGATCGCAGTTCCGCCAGTGAGGATTGCGATGTCTCCGAACATCGCTTTACGACGATCGCCGTAGCCAGGAGCCTTAACTGCACAGCAGGTGAATGTTCCGCGAAGTCGGTTAATCACGAGAGCCGCCAAGGCTTCGCCTTCGACTGATAGGAATTTTGATTTTCGCCAGTCTACGAGTAAAAATCGCTCATTCAAGTGTTGCCATTTCTGGCGATGGTGAGCAGATGGGGGCCTGCCGGAGCACAAAATACCGGCCCATCG
>CAUZSN010000162.1:0-5619 GCA_963582345.1 Planctomycetota bacterium | reverse complement strand
GTTGTATCCGATATTGCCTTCTCTTTCCGACACCTTCTCGCAAATCACGCTGCCGTCGACACCGGCGTTATCAGCAATTTGAGTCAATGGAGCTCGGCAGGCTCGCACAATGATGTTGTAGCCGACCTCCTCATCGTGTGTCAGCCCCTTGCGCTTGGCGGCCTTGCAAGCTCGCAGCAAAGCCACGCCGCCACCGGGCAGAATTCCCTCTTCCACGGCAGCACGAGTTGCGTGCAATGCGTCTTCCACACGAGCCTTTTTCTCCTTCATTTCACTTTCCGTCGCCGCGCCGACATTAATCTGTGCCACACCGCCGGACAGTTTTGCAATACGTTCCTCCAGTTTTTCGCGGTCGTAGTCACTAGTCGAATTCTCCAACTCACGACGAATTTGGTCAATACGAGCCTTAAGGTCAGACGTCTTGCCAGCACCTTCGATCACCGTCGTGTTGTCTTTGTCGATGACGATCTTCTTGGCACGACCGAGGTCGGACAACTGGACATTTTCTAGCTGGATTCCCAAGTCTTCGAAAATCGCCTGTCCGCCTACCATGATGGCCAAATCCTGTAACATAGCTTTGCGGCGGTCACCGTACCCGGGGGCCTTGACGGCAGCGCACTTGAAGGTGCCCCGCAACTTGTTGATCACTATTGTAGCCAAAGCTTCGCCTTCCAAGTCCTCGGCAACAATCAAAAGCGGTTTGCCAGCGTTGACGACCTTCTCCAGAACAGGCACCAGGTCCTTAACATTCGAGATCTTTTTCTCGTGAACCAACACGTAAGCATCTTCTAGAACACATTCCATGCTTTGTGGGTCAGTCACAAAATATGGCGACAGATAACCACGATCGAACTGCATGCCTTCGACGACCTCGAAGTCTGTGTGTAGACTTTGTCCCTCCTCGACAGTGATCACACCGTCTTTACCGACCTTGTCCATTGCATCGGCAAGAATTTTCCCAATCTCTTCGTCGCCATTTGAGGCAACTGTTCCAACCTGGGAAATCGCTTTCTTCGTGCGACATTCGGTCGCCATTCCCTGCAGTTTGCCCACGATGTCCTCAACACACTGATTTATTCCCCGCTGCATTTCAACGGGATTCACGCCGGCGACCACGGCTTTCAGGCCCTCGTTATAGATGGCTTCAGCCATGATCGTCGCCGTTGTCGTTCCATCGCCGGCGACATCAGAAGTCTTTGTGGCCACCTCTTTCACCATGCGGAGGCCCATGTCTTCAAATTTGTCCCCTAGTTCAATTTCACGCGCCACGGTAACGCCGTCCTTTGTGACAGTGGGGGAGCCAAAGCTCTTCTCGAGGATAACGTTGCGGCCCCGCGGTCCCAGTGTTACGCGAACGACACGAGCCAGCTTGCTCACTCCCCGCCGCATCGCTTCCTGAGCGTCTTGATCAAAGGCAATCATCTTTGCCATGTCAGTTCATCTCCCCATTGATAGTTGTCACATGTTCTAATCAATCGAACTAAAATGTCGCCAGAATGTCGCTTTCGCGTAGCAACAGGAATTCGTCGCAGTCGACCGTAATCTCATCGCCGGAAAACGAACTGAAAATCACTCGGTCACCCTTTTTGACCGTCAGCGGAACTTTGGTGCCATCGTTCTTTACATGACCATCGCCGACTGCAACCACCGCTCCTTTTTGCGGCCTATCCTGAGCTGCGTCGGGCAAGACAATGCCACCTGAAGTGGTTGATTCTGCCTGTTCTCGCTTCAATACAACCCGATCACCTAGCGGTACAATTTTGGTCTTTTTCCTTTTCTTCACGGCGCTCTTTGCCATCTGGTTCTCCTCGAACTCAACACTCTTTATTTGCAAATTCAAAAGCAGCTAAACGGATAGTGCGACGAAACGCACACGAGTCTTTTTGCATCTCACTTCGCGAACCGCGTGCCCAAACGGAGAGAATTCGTAAGTCCTGGCTGCTTCGACAATTGGAACAGAAGTTACGAAGGGCACCACTGCCGAATTCAGAGATTCTATCTGTGCAAAAAGATTGTTGCTGTCAATCTGGCAGATGTCAATGGTCGCACCCGCAAGTTTGATGGATTTCCGAACGAATTGATGGTTTCTCATTCCATGTGCCTGAATCCAAGGAAACTTGGAATGTTTACCAATTCACAATATGAAAAATAAGCAATCCTGGAAGAATGCGAATAATTGATGGCGCTCTCAGATTTTTTCCGCGTCACACTCGCTTTCGCGTTCAAAGGTCCCGCAATTCCTGTTCGTAGGAGCAAGCCTGTGTCGAAGACCAGTCAGCTTAGTTGCATCACAAAAACTTCGTTCTTAGTTAAATTTTCTCAACACCTTGCTAAATCGGGCAGACATCACGAGGCACGAACGGTTTTCCAGACGGCCATGCCGACACGGAACTACCGCCAGGATCGCATTTGGAAGCTATCTCTGCCTTACCAACTGTCACTACGAAGCGATCCGCCAGTTCTCAGATTTTCTCGAGCATGTGAAACGAACCAAAGACCAGCAACTGCGATCCGTGTACAGCAATAATCTAGCGGCTGTCTATCGCCTAATAGGCCAGGCGCGACGAGCCGCCTTCTTTCAACAGCAATCGATTGCAGTGGACTGTTCTTCAGCAACAGAATTCCAATTACACTGCTAGTTTTACCTGTGATCTGACAAATCGGGGACTCGACGCAACGCTGGCCGGCGATTACACCGTCGCCGAGAAACTTTTTCGCCGCTCCTTGTCACTGGAAACGAAAAACGGTTCACTCCTGGATCAGGCCGCTGATTGGAGGAACTTGGGAGTGCTATATAATTTGAAGGGTGCACCCGATAAGGGCATCTACAGTCTTTGCCAAGCATTACGGCTGCACCGCAATCTGAACGATTACCAAGAAATTGGCAGTGATTTGATGAATCTCGCCGAATTATTCCGCATGCTGAGTCAATGCCGGACAACGATCAATTGCTTACGAAACGCGGTGCGTAGCTTCAAACAAGCGCATGCCATGATATCGGCTGAGTGAGCACAGCTACTTCTGCGAGAAGCTATTCGTACGTGGAAGGTGATGAGCCACGACCCTCAGCTGAATTAGGGACGTTAGCGATTCTTTGATCTAGCCCTGTGCGGCCACTGTTCGATAACATCCACTTCGCGACGCAGCCGTGTTTGCGGTTATCAGCTTGTCGTCACCTTGTTCTGAAAAATCAATCAATTGATTACCACACATGTCTACTCGATCCCGTTGTCCGCATCTGATTGATCTCTTAGCTCTAATTTGTATGACTACCTGCGGTTGCAAAATCTTGCATATTTCTGGTGCTCCGGGCCTCCAACAGTTCACGAATGTCGCTTCCAAGTCTCGTATAGATGAATACCACCGTCAATCATTCCAAGTGGACAAATCCCCTACATCTCTACGCTGGTTACTTAAAAACCGGATCTATTCGGGCATGGCGCTGGCAGAAGTCAATCAGGTTCTTGGCGAGGAAGGCACGCGCGAGTACAACGACCGTTGGATCAAGACCAATGGAGGCCACTATCGCAGCGGCGATAATGTATACAAATGGAGCCCCGACAGTGAGGGCACCAGCGTCTACTTGGTATTCCGTGACGGACGTCTGGTCAACTTCGATTCGACGCACTTCAAAGAACAGCCGATCGACCGCTTTTAAACCACCGCTCGTTGAAAGACTACCGACCAGTAAAGACTCAGGATTGGTACAACTGCCGTTTGTAATCCATCGCCGATGACATCAACGTAACCAATGCCATGCCGCGTCCGATGGACGTAGCGTCGGTCAAAGTGCCATATTCGACAAACTGATCCACGCTAACCTGTCGAACCCATAGCTCCTCGACTGATCCGTTCGTCCTAACCTGTTCGACAAACCAATTCGACTGTTCCGACGTCGATTTATTTCAAGAAGAAAAACCGCTTGGCTTCGCGAACTGATTTCGGATCCTTTTTCTCCAGTACTGCCAGATGATTGCGGCCTTTAGCCACGTGATCAGGAAGAATCGGCTCGGGCGACACGGAACTACTGGGGTCGACTTTGGGAATGTCTTGCGAGCTAGCCAGCATGTAGCGCACGATCGCTCGCTTGATTGACGGGACGTCGTACTCCTCGGCGCCATACAATTCCATCAGCCGATCTTGAATGTCCCAGTCTCTCCAACGGGCCAAGTCGGCGATCACCAAATCGGCCAACTCTGGCCGACTGAGCAAAAGGCGCATGGACTGACGCAATCGCTCTTTGTCGATTCGCCCAGCACCGTGTTGCCACATGAACCGGAGCGATTGCATAGTGGAAAAGGTTTCGCTGAACGCGACCTTCTGGTTTTTGAGCTTGATCTCGTCGATAACATCTAAACCCTTCGCACCTGTCAACAGCAGATAACCGGAGATAACGCCGTCGATGCCCAGACGAAAGTCTTCGGTCTCTTCAGTGATTTGTTTCTCCATCAACTTCGCGTCTTCCTCGTTCCCACATAGTCCCAGAAGCAATCCGTACAGTCCCCGTCGGGTTACCGGTGTGTCCTCACTCACGATCCATTTGCGAACCTTTTTGCGCGGCAACATCTTGGCCAACGGTGTGATGTCTTCATACCGAGCAGTCGCAAATTCTCCATAGGCGTCGTTCGCCACTAAACTGTCGGGAAATTCCAGAAATTTGGCGAAGTACGCCAGCCGTTTTTCAGGCGGAGATTCTGGCGAAGGGGCTTGGACAATATAGTTAAAACTGGTCTCAGTCACTTCCAGCGGCCTACTCCACTCGATGACCGTTCCTTTGCTGCCCATCAACATGAACAAATCGCCAATCTTTCCGACTCGGTAGCGAGCCAATTTAATACGATTCGATTCCTTCCGCAGCTCCTTTGAACCTCGGACCACTTGCCGTATTTCATATGTGGTATTGCCCGTTTTTTTCTCGGTGGGCTTGGTCGCTTCGACCCACTGAGCCAGGACAACGACGTCCGACTGCGCCAACTGCTCGCTTAACGTCAGCATCGGCGCTGAACAGAACGGACACGCGCCGACACTTGGCAGTCCAGCGGAACACACAATCAATGCCAGACAAGAAATTGCATGCCAAGCGATACGCATCGTGTTGACCTCCTAAACAACGGTGAGTCTATCAGAACCGCAGCAATCGATCGAGTCGACATTGGGAGAATTGAGAACGACCAGATTGCCATGCAAATTCTTTGGTACGCGGCAGATTTCACGGACTTGAATTCGCCTGAGGACGACGTGACACCTTACCATTTTTCGACGACAATCGCGTCTTTAATTGCGTAAAGCCCGAACAACTCACCATCCTCGACTTCGGCCTTGATATGGAAAACTCCAACCACATCAAAAGGTCGATTCGAAATGTAATTCGTGGTTGTGCCTTTACGCATTAGAACTGGAAACACGTCATAGATCTTGGGACTGCGACCGAAACAGCAAATCTGATTGTCACGGGCCAGCACAAACTGTGAAATTTCCGTCTCTTGAAATGGAGGGTACATAAATCCCCGAATGCGGATTCGTTTGCCATGCAAATCTTTGAGCCACTGCGGCATCAACTTTGGTACGTCGGCCGTGACCAGATCTATGTTGAGTACCTTCGACAAGTCGATGTCGTCG
>CAUZSN010000161.1:0-5744 GCA_963582345.1 Planctomycetota bacterium | reverse complement strand
CATTACTGTCATTGGGACGAGGATGCGCTGTAAGTATTCGATGAGAAAGCTGCGAGTCGTCGAACTGCTCATTTTCGGATTCCCTGCCTTTATTCTAGCGGAAGACCAGTTTGCTTACATGTTGCAGGAAGCCCAACGAGGCGACACGACGATGACTCTTGCCGTGACGAAAAGCAGCGTGATTTATTTTTTAGCTTTATCGTTATTGACAACATATTTATTCCGAATACGTGGCAACGCACAGCAATGATCATGATTTCAATTGCGGTCGTATCGGTTGCCGTTCGAGGGGGCAATCCAATGCAAACCATCATCGCACATACCCGTGATCAAGTGTTACGGTCGTCGAAACATCGTGCCGTTATACCGAGTGATGTGGAAGAGGTTGCTATCCGCTGCCTAGCGAATGGACCGCACGAGCGTTATCAAGACAGTGACAGCTTAGAGCGATCATTTTCGCAGTGTTGGGATTCGGAAAAGTGGACGCAAAGTGATGTGTCGGAATGGTAGGAATCCATCGAGCCGCTCAATGTGTCACGTTCAAAAACGGGTCAGAGTGCCATTCCGACGATGGTAGAGAAGTCGTAGTTCGCTCTCAATATGAAATATAGTCTGCGAAATCGTTTTCTTGCTAAAAATTTTGTTCATAGAGGTCAACCGAGGATGGTCCACGAGCCGATCACATTGATGGGCCATGAGTGCTACAGCGTTCGCCGACTTGGACTATGACAAGAGAATCGTTACCAGCGGCTGTTGACGACGCGCATTCGTGGACTTCGGTGATCAAAACAATGCTTGGTTCTTTACTGCGGTGATGGGTTGTCGCATTTCTGATCCATTCCTATAATTTTCTGGAGTAGGCCTGAAAATTTGGAGCGTTACGAGCTGTGTCTGGGCTACCCAGATTGTTGATTTTCACTCAGAACAACGAACCAGTCACCCCTCTGGTTGAACGGTTGGGCGAACAATTCGAAATCGTTCACCTTGAGTCCCTGGAAGACAGCCTGCAGCAATTGCAGCAGGAAACATTCTCGGGACTTTTATTATTGTCGGGTGATTCATCGATGGCGGGGGTGCTGTTGCAAGCGGGTGGCATCCTCGAGCAGGTCCAGGACGGTTTCGCGTTGCTCAGTCCCGATCTGAAAATTCTATGGTGCAATTCGAAACTAATTCAGTTGGCCGGCCGCAGCGAGTCGCTGATCGGGCAGAGTTTTTATGAATCGTTTGGGACACCCGAAATCTTGGGACCCGATTTTTGCCCGTTTCACACGGCCCTGGGATCGGGAGAAGTAGCGAAGAGCACTCTACGCGTCGGAGACAAATCGTATTTCGAAGTGCACACTACTCCGATCTTCGGAAACGAGCAAGATGTTCCGAACTCTTTGGTCGTGGTGGTGCAGGATGTTTCGGTTGAGGTGTTGCAGCGGCAGAAGTTAAGCGCCATCTACCAGGCGGGTCTGGAACTCGGTGATCTGTCTGCGTTAGAAATTCTCGACATGTCGATCGAGGATCGAGTGGATCTGCTGAAGTCGAAAATCGTGCATTACACGAAAGATTTGCTGGAATTTGAGACGGTCGAAATTCGGTTACTCGACAAGCATACAAAGCAATTGGATCCGTTGCTGGTCGTTGGGATGGGGTCGGTTGCCGCAGATCGTAAGCTGTTTGCCGAGCCACAGAACAACGGAGTGACCGGCTTTGTCGCAGCAACCGGAAAGAGTTATCTTTGCGAAGATATAACCAACGACCCGCTGTATCTTTCGGGAGCCCCAGACGCTCGCAGCTCGCTAACCGTACCACTGATCCTGCACGATGAGACTCTGGGTACGTTCAACGTTGAGAGTCCGTTGTCAGGGGCCTTCACGGAAAACGACCTTCAATTCCTGGAGCTGTTCAGCCGCGAAGTAGCCATTGCGCTGAACACACTGGAGTTGTTGGTGGCCGAGAAAATGACAACTGCTACTGAAAGCACTGAGTTAATTCTGCGTGAGGTAGCAAGCCCCGTTGACGAGATCTTGAATGACACCGCTTGGATCCTGGAACGCTACATTGGTCACGAACCCGATGTGTGCGAGCGATTGCAGCATGTTATGAAGCACACTCGATACATCAAACAGTTGATTCATCGCGTCGGCGAAACTATCGCGCCGAAAGTGGAACATTCTCCACTTCCCCAGCGTCCACAACGTCCCAAATTACGGGGCAAGCGGATTCTGGTAGCCGATAGCGACGAAGCTGTTCGCAGCGCAGCACACGAACTGTTGGGTCGGTTCGGCTGCGACGTCGAAACGGCTCACAATGGTGAGGAAGCCTTCCTAATGGTTCGTAGCTTTCATTATGACGTCGTGATCGTCGATATTCGTTTGCCCGACATGACAGGTTTTGATTGCTTCAGAAAATTGCGTGAAGTTCACGAGCATTTGTCCGTGATTCTGATGAGCGGTTTCGGGTATGACCCATCACATTCGATCGTCAAGGCGCGTCAAATGGGATTGAAATCGGTCCTGTACAAGCCGTTCCGGTTGGACCAATTGCTCAGCGAACTAGAACACGCCGTCAGCTCACCCGTCGACTTGGCCAATAGCTCCAAAGCGACGTGAGCGTCCGTCACCATTCTTCTCTCGCGGTGGTCCGGTCAACATGACGCGTGCCACTGTGGCCAGTCCCTTGAGCGACCCGAACGTTTCGATAACTGCTGCCGGTTCGTAACCGCAATGGACCATACAATCCACGCATTTGGGATTGCCGCTCTTGCGACCGTACGAATTCCAATCGGTCGTTTCGAGGAGCTCTTGAAAGGTTGTGGCATAGCCGTCCTGCAACAGATAGCACGGTCGCTGCCAGCCGAAGATGTTGTAAGTGGGGTTGCCCCACGGAGCGCACTCCAAGTTCCAGTTACCCTTCAGAAATTCAAGAAACAGCGGTGACTGGTTGAATTTCCAACTTGGCTTAGGATTCGAAAGGATTTTTCGAAACAAACTGACAGCCTGTTTGGAGTGCAGGAAATGTTCTTGATCGGGTGATTTTTCGTACGGATAGCCGGGTGAGATCATCATACCTTCGACTCTCAACTCCATAAGCGTGTCGAAAAACTTGCGGTAGGTTTCAGGATCGGCATTATTGAACAAGGTGCTATTTGTCGTCACTCGAAAGCCCGCGTCGACTGCCGTTTCAATGGCCCGAATTGCGACTTCGTATACACCGTCACGACACACGGCTTGGTCATGTTCTTTTTGTGGGCCGTCGAGGTGGATCGAGAACGAGAGATACTTCGATGGCCGGAATCGGTGCAAGGACTTCTGCAACAAAACCGCGTTCGTGCATAAGTAAACGTACTTTCGCCGGTTTATCAGTCCAGCGACGATTTCGTCGATCTGAGGATGTAACAAGGGTTCACCGCCGGGGATCGACACCATTGGCGCACCGCATTGCTCGACTGCACAAAAGCATTCCTCTGGCGTCAACTGCTTCTTCAAAATCGCGTTGGGATACTGAATCTTGCCGCAACCTTTGCACGCTAAATTGCAACGAAACAGTGGTTCAAGCATCAAAACCAGTGGATACCGACGCACTCCCAACAGTTTCTTTTTTAAGACGTACGTTGCCACTGTCCACATCTGAGAAATAGGAACGCCCATCAAAGCCTCCGGAAGAAATGTGATGCGCAGGTCAACTGGCGTTAGTCGCGTGATAGCAGGTATCTAATCGAATGTCAGCCCCAACTAGTCGGCGATCTGAATCCTCGTTCCGATTTCTGGTTCAATCTGTGCTGTTGAAATGAGAACGAATTATAGCGGATTGTCCATAATCTAGGTGTAGAAAATTATCGAATGTGTAATAAGGTACAGCTTATCCCCGCACGATCTGGTCTTTCTGCTGTGGGTTGATTACAGTGCAACAATTGATAGATCGGGTGTTGACAGGTCAGGCGTCTGGCCGTACTGCGATCTTCGGTTTCGATTTGGAGTTCGCAAACCATGAAAGTGATTCCGATCGGCGACAAAGTGGTAATTCAACGAATTGAAGCAGACGAGACGACTGCCGGTGGAATTGTGCTACCCGATGCCGCTCGTGAAACGCCGGCCGAGGGTCGGGTGTTGAGCGTCGGTGATGGAGTCGCGTTGAGCGATGGCAGTCGGGCTGAATCGCAAGTAAGCGAAGGCGATCGAGTTTTGTTTTCCAGTTTCGCGGGTTCAGAAATCGATATTGACGGCGAACAACTTTTGATTATGAGCGAGTCAGACGTCCTGGCCGTATTCTCATAACGCCGGTCGGCTGCCAAAATATGCGCATTGCCGAAATTACTGCGTTTCATGTACGAATTCCGCTGCGGAAAACGATTCGTCATGCTTTGTACACGCGTACGACGACCGATTCGTTAATTGTGCACTGCCGTCTGCACAATGGCATTGAAGGTTGGGGCGAAGGATTGCCGCGTCCGTATGTGACCGGCGAAACGATCGAGTCTGCTTTCGAGCAATTACGGATGATCGATCTTGAAAGTCGTTTGGGTGCGACTTTTGACGATCTAGGCGGTGCGATTCAACTGTGTGACGCACTGCAAGTCGACACGTCGAATCGAAATGGTCGTGATTGCTTCGGTAACTCTGTGCGTTGCGCATTGGAATTAAGCGTATTGGATGCTGCTGCCTGTGCTATGGGCACGCCGTTGTCGTCCGTCACGGCAGCGTTACCCGAAGCGGTCTCCATTCGGCAATCCAGTCAACAGGTTCGGTACGGTGCGGCGATCACGTCCATGTCGCCATTGAAGCAAGCCGTCCGAGCTTGGCAAATCCGAGCCTACGGTTTTCAACAGTGCAAAGTGAAAGTTGGGGTATCCGGCATTGACGATGTGGCTGCCCTAAAGCGAATTCGTCATGTCGTTGGCCAGCAAGTCGATATACGGATCGATGTGAACGGGGCGTGGACGTGTGACAATTTGGAAGCGAAGCTAGAGCCTTTGCTCCCATTCGGGCTCACTTGTATCGAGCAACCAGTTACTCACGAACAAGTCGACGGGTTGACAGCGATCCGTTCGCGAATCGAGACTCCGATCATGTTGGACGAGTCGTTATGCAGTCTAAGCGATGCGCATCGAGCCGTTGAACGAGGGACGTGTGATTTATTTAACATTCGACTTTCAAAGTGCGGTGGCCTGCTGAACTCGCTTAAGATCGCCGCTTTCGCACATCAGTCTAAGTTAGCTTATCAGCTTGGATGCCAAGTCGGAGAAACCGGTATCTTATCGGCGGCAGGTCGACATTTTGCGACGTCCGTTGGAAATATACGCTACTTGGAAGGCAGCTACGATCGTTTTCTTGTGAAGGAACGATTGACGGTCCAGGATCTAACCTTTAGGCGAGGTGGCTGTGCACCCGCACTTACGACCCCAGGTCTAGGAGTCGACGTCGATCTGCAGGCATTAGCACGAGTGGCGATCAACAAAGAACACTGGACCTTCAAATGAAGTGACGGATGCGATGCACGTATTCAATCCACTCAAAATTCTGACAGAATCCGTTGGTATAGTCTGCGATGCGGTCGGCACTTTGTTTTTTTTCGATCCGTTGGCGGCAACGGTCTATTATCGTGTCGCGACTAAGTATGGTTCTCGATTGTCCGAATGCGAAATTGCTGAGCGTTTCATTAGGGAATTGCAATACAGCGAAGACTGCGATCTTAAACTGATAGGGGGGCCGTAGCAGTTCGCTTGTTACGAGTGAAGAATGGGAGCGCAATCGATG
>CAUZSN010000160.1:0-5763 GCA_963582345.1 Planctomycetota bacterium | reverse complement strand
TCTATGACCTTTGTGATGACGTTCTTTGCGAGGAAGATCAGACGCTCGTCATTCGTTGAGGTACCCACGCTCACCCCCTCGAAAGGATTCCTGGGGATCATTTCCTTTCGGAACGCATGGCGAAAGAACTGTGCCGCTATCTGGCACTCTTTTTGGGCTGTCGTCGCGGCCACTTGTTTCAGGAGCCAGCGTGAGTATTCGTCGGCAGCTCCAGCGGTTACAGTGCGCAAATCGACATCCCCGAAAAACTCAATTAACCGTCCCTTGGCTTGACGCAGCTTTTCGTGGCGACGTTCCGAGACGTCGGTGCGACCTGCAATATACTGCTCAATGAATTCGCTGAGCGTGCCAGCCTTAATCCTGGGATCAACAAGCCTCCGTTCGGCTAATATGCTGTAGATCCTGTCGTCCAAGTCCGCCAGCCAATTCGAAACTTCACGGCTGATCGGCAGGTTACAGCGGCGTTCGTGTAGCAAAGTGTCGATGTTATTCGCAAAACGCTCGGCGGTCTTCTTCGTGACCCGCCCTAGTGGGAAACAATGCTTCTGCTTGTCAATATACGCTACGACACGCGCCGTTTTCTTACGGTATTCAATAGAAGCCACGTCTCATGCTCCTTTCTTATCATCGACAACAAGCCGTAGACCCAAAACGGAAATCAATCTGTCAATAGTTTCGTTTGTGAGCTTGCCAGTGCCGTGCACAAACCTGTGCAGGTGTGACGGGTCGAGGCCGGCTTCATTGCATAACTGATTGCGGGACATTTCGGATTGGGCAATGATGCGCCGTAATTGGTCGCTGAACGTTTCCTTCTGTCTCAATTGTCGCTTGGTCATGTCTGCCGCCCCGTTGACTGCTAGCCTATAGCCATATTATGAGAGTGTTGGCTAGCAGTCAATAGACTGGAGTTGGTTTGTGTTCGTATATATGTGCATGTCCGATTGCCTCCGCGTGCGGCAACGTGCGTTCGAATTCAAAACCGCCTGCTTGACCCATCAGTGCGCTGCCGGTGTTCCAGGTGTGAGTCATTGTTTTGCTGGTTCAGGGCCATCCTCAAATGGCTGAGTTGGACAACCGAGTGTAAGCCTACTCCGTATCCGGCCCGACTTCGTGCGTCTTCTGCTCAAAACTCGTGCCAGTCGTCGCAACTCGGAGGCTTTCTTAGCCAGTTCGCGAGATTTGACTGGCGGTGAACATTTAATGCACCGCCAGTCACCGCCGAACGTCTCCCATAGCTCTAAGGTGCCGCACTCGGGGCAGGAATCTGGTGGATCAACTATGGTTAGGTTGCGCGGAGGACAATCCGGATTAGTCCATGAAAGGTCGCCATTAGGCTCGTTTGACTCAATCCAGTCGCTGTAGGGATGGTCTACGTGCCGACCATGGGCGACCTCGTCGGCCCGAAGCACATATAGGATTTCCCGCTTGTGAGCCTTGAGCCGATCCATCAGGGCCGGCGTCGCTGCTGACCGCGGATAGTACCGAAGTCGATCGCCGTTGACCTCCAATCTGATTCCCAACCGTTCCAAGTCCGCTAACAGGAATGCAGCGCTCACGGTACTTGTCCCCATTCGTCGTTATTCACCAAGTCCTCGGAATCATGACCAAGTTGACCAGATTTTTCGACGGCATTCGCAATGTCGCCAGAATGATGACCAGAATGACCAGATTCCTCGCCATCGGCCCAAGTCTCATTCGTGGGTTCAACAATACGGTCATTTTGGTCATCAATTTTAGGGTAATAATTCGAGCCGCTTTTCCATGCTTCGACTACAACAGGGTTGACCTCGAACCACTCACCTTTCGGACCGGGGCCTTTGCGGGGCGATTTCTGGCGATTTATGTGTCCAGTCTCTACGAGAACCTCAAGCGACGGATCGATATCGACAACTCTTTTGAAAGTGCCCCGGAGGGGGTGCCAGCAGTCGCGCTTGCAGAATTGAGGTTCTTTTTCCCGTTCGATCCAGCTCCAGACCATGCGGGAACCCTCCCACGCCGGATCACAGCCGACCAGATCAAATGCCAATAGGGCATGTTCGGCAAGAAGGCTGCCCAGTTTTATCGCACGGGCCATCGTAGCTTCAGCTACCGTGAGGTGTTCGAGACTCCGTTCTACATGCTCCGCAACGTGCAGCAGTCCCGCGATTCTCGCCACAGCCCCGGGATACTTGCCGGCCCAGTCAGTCATATGCTCAAAGCGACCACCCGGTCGCATGTCGATTTCCGCCCGCTTTGCCTCCGATTTCCACAGTTTCCATGCTGCCTTGCTGAATTTCAGCACTCGTGGGTGCTCGACGCCGTCATCGGTAACTGCCACGGGAGAATCTAAAATTGCATTAATTGCCTCAGCATATGCGTCAGAAACCCGTTTTGGCACAGCCTTATGCTCTAACGTGCGATATCCAATTTTCGACACGGGCAGACAATATAAGAATCGCGCCAACAGTCCGCGGCCTCGGAACTCTTTGTGCGATGCTAAGCCACGAAGAACATCGGGCTGTGGCGAAATCGAAATCGTTAGGGCGGGATGGCGGCAATACACAGGAGGGCGGCAACCGCGATCAACGCGAACCGGTGTTCCACTGTGTGATTGCAGCCACACATCAAGGTTCGGTATGCCGTTTGAATATCTTCCTGCCATCAGGTCGAATATTCCGCTTTCATCGGACAATATCGACATGCGCTCTCCCTGCTGAGACAACATCGTACCGAGGTGTTCCGGCGTCACATCTGCCGTGAACAAAACGGGGCATATGGGTATTTCTGGAAGATCGTCTTCCAATTCCTCGATTTCCTTTCGAATCTCCTCGTACTTGAATTTTTCTTGCTGTCTGCCCGCCTTTTGCCGCAATGCCTTGATGCGTACCTCAGCCGTAGTACGTTCCGATTCAATACGCTTTATCTTCGGCTCAAGCAGGCGTGCTTGCGCTTCTTGCCAATCAAATAGAGGCCGATTCATACGCACTACCACCGCCGACTTTCGGTGGCCAGATGGTAGCACACAAGCACCCCAAATGTTCAGTGGCTCGAAATAGTCTTCTTCGGGCATGACAGTAAAACGCTTCTGGCAAGCAGTTGCCAGCACACCTATTCCTATTAGCGTCGGCAGCTCCCGTGGCGTCTCAGTTGCTTGCGACACGGCCTCAACCATATCACTTAGCCAACCATCGAGAATGTCACTTCTCATGGGTGGAACACGAATGGTATTCAGGGGAACTGGCGGCGGTCCATCACTTAAGGGCGCCGAGTCGGTCGCTTCAGCCAGCGATTCGATTTCTTCCTTAAGTGACTCGGGCTTGTTCGATTTACGAGCCTCAATCCAATCATAGATGTCACCGCCGTCTGGAAGGTCTGGCAGCTCAACTACCGTAACATGGGCCGGTGGACTCAGCTCCTCAAGTTCTTTCTTCACAGCAGCTGCATAATTTGCGCCGGCGTCATTGTTGTCAGGCAGGATAAAGCAATGTTTTCCGACTAAGGGCGACCAGTCCGATTTGTGCGCGCTTCCGCTGCCGTGGGCTGATGTTGTGGCGATCAACCCGATCGAACTCGCTGCGTCCGCTGCCTTCTCCCCCTCATTTATGTAGACCTGATCGGCGTCGACAAGATCGGCGAGTTGATACAACGGCCACACATCTGGTGGGTCGCTTATCTTCCAACCGTCAGAGTGTTTGCTCACAGGTCGAAACGTCTTCCGTTGTTTTTCTCCTTCCGGTGTTGGCTGGTCATACCTAACAACCGCTGCCACTAGGTCGCCGTTGGCATCGACATATCGCCACACGTCGGCACGCCGGCCCTCTTGGGACGCCATCATTTGGTCGAGCGACTTGATGGCTTCGTCAATAGTTTGGTAGGTACTCCCCTTGGGTTTCTCGCTGTCCTGTCGACGGTATTGCTGCTTTTCTCGGAAATTGGGGGGTTCCGTAGACCTGTACATCGCATACAGGTTTCCAGGCATTAGATCACGCACTTGCAGTCCAAGTGATTCGCAAATCTTTTCAATCGAACAACCGGTGTGACAAAGCAACAAAACCCGCCCATCATCGCCCTCAGCAATTGACAGGCTCGGAACATTGTCATCATGGGCCGGACAGCAAGCAGCCCAACCGTTGCCGTTTTTCTTCGCGTCTGGCAATTTGCTTAAGACCAACTCTATTGGCGCGGTGGTCATGATTGTCATTCACCCCATGTTCTTTGCGATTCGACGTAACTGCGCAGGTCGTTTGCGCAGATCCGTACCAGGTTTCCGACGCGAACAGTTGGGATGACGCCGGCTTTTCGCAAAGAATCGAGCGTACCCATGGAGATTTTCAGCACAGAAGCCGCTTCCTTTCGGGTCAGCAGGAGTTCGCGCAGGTCCGATTTGTTCATGACTGTTCATTCCCGCCGTCACCCTCGTTCAGTGAATCCGCAAGCATCCCCGTGATCGAAGAGCATCGATGATCGCAGGAAGATACCTTCCATCGATCAGTCGCCGGCCTGCAAAACGGCTTGGTTCAGGTAAGTCACCGTTTTCGAATAATCGCTGGACGCGCCAAAGATCGACTTCCAACAGTTCTGCGACTTGTTTGGTCGTGTAAAAACGCACAATCAATTTCTCCACCACACGTAGCGTGATGTTGGAAATTGTGCATATAGAGAGATATGCGCGAAGTTGTTGTCGGTGCGTTACAGAGACAAATGACGACCGACAACTGGTCGAGGCTTGGAGTTGTCGAGCGAAAAAAATTTGTAAATTGCCCGACTTCGCAGTAAATTACAGAGAGATTACAAACTTGTTACAGAGCCATTTGAGTGGTTTTCATCATTCCACGCATCGACGAGGTGCAAATACTTTCTCTCGATGTACGAAATGTGATGGTCTTTCACTTGCTGTCGGTGTTTTGATCGCGGGCTTGTTATCTCTTTGGCTAGTCTCTTCTGGTAGCCTTGGCCTTTTTTTTTGACCAGTTCCCGCAAGACTCTGTTCTTTGCGGTTTCCCGATTGATAGCGTCAATCTTGTCTTGCACCGCTGGGCTAGGATTTGGCAGTGATCTGTCCTTGATTAGGTTTCCTGGCGCTTCGTCTGCCATCAACGATCCTTCACCACTTTTTTGGAGCACATCTGCTAATTGGCACGCATCATGATGGTCGTTGTGGGTAGACGATTGTTGGTATTGCCTGTCAAGATCATCATAAAGGTCTATTGATCCTGGCCAGCGGTTTTGACAGAACTCATCGAAATTCACCAGCCCGGGTTCTTTCTTAAATTCCAGGTATTCCGTTAGGAATCCATATGGGTCCCAGCCATCCTTAAGCCTGACTCGATATTTCGCCTCAACGTCGAGCAGCTGAGGAATGGGATTTCTTAGCGTGCCGAAAGGCTTGTCAAGTACCTGGACAGTAAGTGTGCGAGGCCCGTATTTGTCACGGAATGTACATATCACTCGCCCCGTGACTCGATGTTGAACCTCAACTGACTCTTGTGCTTCTTGCAAGCTATGCTGGAAATCCACGGGCTCGTTGGGATCGAGAACCAGCCCTATTTCAGGTGCCATAAGAAATCCGTGTTCCCCGCCAAACTTTTTCAACTCATTTTCGGACTTCGCCCACGTAGTCAACGACATCAGCATTTGTGAACGACTCTTCTTCTTGCTGTAACGATCTGCTCTCTTAA
Source organism: Planctomycetota bacterium (assembly GCA_963582345.1). GTDB lineage: Bacteria > Planctomycetota > Planctomycetia > Planctomycetales > Planctomycetaceae > CAUZSN01. The sequence continues at coordinate 106 of CAUZSN010000160.1, read as the reverse complement.
GTAACTGGCGGTGTTTTTCCCATATGACGGCAATTGTTTCGTTAGAAACATGTTTTCCAAGCAATTCAAGGTAAGAGTTGATTATGGCATACAAATCAATAGGCCT
>CAUZSN010000159.1:0-5798 GCA_963582345.1 Planctomycetota bacterium | reverse complement strand
CTAGAGCGCATCTGAAAATCATGTAGCGGAGTAGCCGCAGTGTTGGAAGTAGTTCGTACATTCTTCTATGGCGACCTGGTTTAGCGCTTTTCCGATGGCGTTCAGGAGCGTTCTTTTCGTCCTGGTGGCGTAAGCTCGGAGACACGACTTGACTTTCGACCACATCAGTTCGATTGGGTTGAAGTCTGGCGAATAGAGAGGAAGATACCACACTTGTGCCCCAGCCGACTCAATCATTTCAACGATGCCTGTGACTTTGTGGCTGGAAAGGTTATCCATCACTACGATGGCGCCGTCGCGAAGAACGGGAACTAAAAAGTGTTCTGTGAATCCTCGAAAAACCAATGCGTCGGTGGGTCCATCTGTAGTCATCGCTGTTGCAACACCATCCAGACGAATAGCGGAGATGATCGTGGTTGTCGACCAATGGCCGCCGGGTGTCGAGTCCACTAGACGTTCGCCGTAGTCCGACCATCCGTGCAGACGTTTCATATTCGTCTTAGCTCCGGTTTCATCGAGAAAAACAAAGCGGTCTTTTGATACTTGTCCTACCCGGCGACGCCAAGTGCTTCGTGCAGATTTCACATCAGGACGATCTTGTTCTTCAGCTTTCAGGGACTTTTTTTGAAACTCAACCCTAGGCGACGAATCGATTCATGAATTGTGCTACGGCAGCATTTGACTCGCATGCGTTTATGCAATTCATCGACCGTTGCATCGGGGTCGTGTTCCACCAGTTTCCTCAATCTTTCTATTTGAGCATCTTTCAACTTGCATCGACGCCCGCCATTCCAAGGCAATGCCTCGATGGATCCGGATTCACGACGACGCTGCTTCAAGCGACGTACCCACGCAGTGCTTACCTTATACTTGGTAGCAACCTTTCCGGTCTTCATGCCAGCATCACAATCTGTAATAACCAGCTTCCGCAAACCCAACGAAATAGCTTTCATGCCATACCTCCTGTTAAATCGGGATGGTATGGAATAACCAAAATCACTAAAACTCGCTAGAGCAATACCAGATACGCTCTAGCCGTCTTAAGTACAAGGCTTTGGCACAGGGAATCCTTGAATCGTGTGGCGAAAACAGCTATAATAGGGCCTTCTTTTTTGGGAGGCTCATCTTTGCGATACACCCCGGTTCTACGATACACACTGATGCTATCGGCCGTGCTGCCGTTGTTGGCCATTCTAGCACCGCTCGACGTCCAGGCGTTTCAGTTTGTCGACGGCGATCGTTGGAGCCGCACGGCAACCGATGACGGGACGCTCAAGCAAGGCCAACCGACGACGCTCACTTGGGGCATCATCCCGGACGGCACGGGCATTAGCGGCGGTCACGGCGAGGATCCTTCGCCGAGTGACCTGATCGCCATGATGGATGGGTTCTACGGGTCCGGCGGCGGCGATTTGACGCAGCGTCCTTGGTTCGCGCTGTTTGCGGATCCGTTGGAACGTTGGGAAGAGGTATCTGGCTTGTCGTATGTTTACGAACCAAACGATCCCGGAACGACACTGAACGGCAATAATCCTCCGTTTGGAACGCGCGGCTCCCTCGGTTCAGTACCCGACGTGCGGATCGGTGGTCATTCGATCGTCGTTCAAGGTGCCGACAATATCTTGGCCTACAATTATTTTCCCGACAGTAGCGACATGGTGATCGACACGGACGACACATCGTTTTACGGCAGCACGACAAACAATTCACGCGCGCTGCGGAACGTGGTGATGCACGAAGCGGGGCATGGCATCGGCCTGTCGCATGTCGATTCGAATGACTCCGCAATTTTGATGGAGTCGTTCCTCAACTTGTCGTTCGACGGTCCCCAGTTGGACGACATCCTGGCGGCGCACCGCGCTTACGGCGATGCCTGGGAAAAGAACGGCGGGAACGACACGTCCGGCAGCGCCACGCCGCTGGGGTTGCTTGCATCGGGAAGCCCTCTGTCGATCGGCGCCGACGCAATCGATACGGCGGTGGCCGCGTCGGATATCGACTTCATCAGTATCGATGACAATGGAGACACGGACTTTCTGTCGTTCACAACCAGCGCGGCCGGATTGCTGGATGTGACGCTCACTCCCCGCGGGCCGACCTACAACGAGGGTCCCCAGGGCGGCTCTCAGTCGCCGTTTGACACATCCGCCCAAAGCGACCTGACGTTGACCCTGTTTGATACGGATGGTTCGACTTCGTTGGCCACGATCAATGTGAATCCGGCTGGCGGAACGGAAACCTTGGTTGACTTTGATCTGGGCCAGGTGGGTACCTATTTTGTCCGTGTCACCGGTTCCGCGAATTCGGCGCAGTTGTACGAGCTCGATTTGAGCATCGTAGTCCCGTTTGTGCTGGTACTGGGCGACATGAACGGCGACGCCGTGGTGGATGGCGTCGATGTGCCGCTGTTCATGCAGGCGTTGGTCAATCGTGGCGCCTATGACGCGATCGGTTTTCCGATCGATGCCGATATCAGCGGCGACCTGGACGGCAGCGGCACATTCGATCTGGGCGACCTCGGACTACTCAGCGGATTGATTGGCGGTTCAGCGGCGGCCTCGGCTGCGCCCGAACCATCAAGCTGGGTGCTGATTCTTCTGGCCGCGGCTGGCGTGGTAGCTTCGTTGCGCCGGCGCTGAGCTTTCAAGCAACTGGGCCTTCAAACGACGTCGTGACCGCCGTGTCGTTGTTTGAAAACAGTGTGGATTTCAAACGCGACTTATGGGGGGGGATCATAAGGTGCGTCTTCTCGAATAGTCGAACGGTTTGCAGCAGGGTTCAGGTGCCGGGGTGAAATCCGAATCCGAAACAAATCATAAATCTGAAATCCCCTGCCAGGCGTAGCCTGTCGGCTATTGCCAAGAGCTAACAGCCAGAAGCCAACAGCTTTTTCTTGCTAAATTGTCAAAGAACGCGGCATGTTGATTGCCACGGACCAATGCAGCAAATGTCGCGGCAAATTCAAGGTCTGTTTTTGGCCACCCCGAAATAAGGGGGGAAGGTGGCGTGGGGAGTTCGGAAGATGTAAACGTCGTCTTCGCCCAGATTGTAGGAAGGAATCACAACTCGCTTTTTGCAATCCGCAATACGTTTGTCCTTGAAGCAATTCTCTAGGTGCGCTTTCAGCGGTTCCTGTGGGAATTTCTTCTTGAACCAGTGCCGCCAATTCGCTCGGAAGCCGGTCGGAAATATCTGCGGTCCCTTGGACAGATAGACCTCGACGATTTCACGTGGACGCATTCCGATGCTGAGGCCGAGAGCAATGATGCCACCCGTCGATGTGCCGGTAATCAAATCGAAGCGGTCGATAACGTTGATGTTAAGATCGTCTTCAATGGCGGAAAGCACCGCCGTCAACAAAACGGCAATTTGGGACCGATGCTCTGCTGCCATGATGAAATCTGGGCATCGGCATGGACATGTCGCATCAAACCAAGGGAATTGGCACTCCTGCGAGCACTTGCCCCCACCGCGTGCTCGAACGATAGTTCGCCAAACTGCGTCGGACGATGAAGCCTGTGCAGTTTCGGGTATCCTGTATTTGGGGTCGGTGTGTCACACCGCCCGCAGGAAAACAATCTGGCATTTGGCCCCCGCAAGGGCCTACATCCAAGGCAAATCGCCACAACGGGCGGCAGGCAATACGGCTTGTATGTTCGCGGACGATTTCAACAGGCTGCAATATGTCGTGCCACACGATTCCCGAAAACGCTGGACCGTATTTAGTGCCCACGGGGTATCACGGACCAATGGAACCAAAAGTCGCGCTAAGGAATATCGTGTGGTTCCTGGACATGCATTGGAAGACCTAATTCAAGTGCGTTTTCGCCTATATCCGGCCAGTGCGAACAATCCAATGACACCCAAAGCCAGGGTAGATGGTTCCGGAACTGGCTGAGCAAAGAAAACATTGTCCGCGTTGGTAATGCTTGACGCTGGAATGTCCGAATTCGCTAATATGATATCGGCCAGCTTATCCAATGCCGAGATTCCATACAGCGATTCAATCATTGCAAGGTCGGGGTCCCATTCGTAAAAGAATCGGTCTCCAAGTGCAAGTCGCTCAAATTGGTCCATCATGCCGGCCTGCACGGTGCTGCCGGAAGACACGCCTGTAAGGTGGTCTTCGGCAAGCATGCCGACCCACAGGTCGATGTCGTTTACGTCACCGCCGTAAAGGGAAGATAGGATGGTTTGCAACGAGACATCCGAAGTGATATCAGCGAAGTCCGTGACAGGTGGCAAACCAAATGCTTGTCGAACTTCATTATAGTCGCCTAAACCAAGGTCTCGCCCACGTTCAATATCTATAGCCGCTAAGTCATTAATCATGGTCGTCGGTCCAAACTGAAACAAACCGTCCCGTAGACCAGGAGCCATCTTCGCGTTTGTAGCCTCTTGGACATTTGAAATCAAACCAAGGAGAAACGGTTCGATTCCAGCAGTATCAAAGAGTTCTTGAGGATTAAACAGAGTGTCCTCAAGAGTAATGGGGCCTTCAGTATGTGGCGATAGGTCATTATTCAAGCGAAGTGCCTGTTGATTGATTGACGTATGACCCATGCGGAAAATGCCACCGGAAAACTCGACGGGAATTGTTGGGTCAGCTGCAGGGTCATATCCACCAGATGTGTCTATCGGAACACCAATGGCTGGAAGATATTCGTTGTATGTAACGGCTTGTATTTCAGCTCCAACGACCTTCCTGGAAAGCTGATACTTGTCGTCATCGCTTAAGCCGGGGTCAGCAATTGTTAGCAAGTCGACAATTCGGTTGTGCTCACGCACCATCAATGTATGCAATGCGAGAATGGCAGTGTTTTCGTTTCCGCGAACATCGCCAGCTATGAATCGAACATCGTCACCCATGCGAGGCATACCCGCCATCGCCATCGACGGCACGGTCACACCCGCATTGATTAAGTCTTGTGCTGTTGGCAAAAGATTATCTTTGTCAGTACCTGGGTCGCCAAACTCATGCGTTCTCAATTTTGCACCGGTCCCGCCATTCGTTCTCAAGGCATTGGCTCGGATTGCGTCAGAACCATAAACCACGCTCCCATCCAGCCACGTTGTAATAAAGTTGCTGAACTGCCGTGGGTTTGCTGCGGATGTTCCGCTTCCCGGAAAGAATGCCTTGCGACCGGCGTTAATTATCCCGTCGGAATCGAGTGCAAAAGCTGGGTCAGTGGCCGGAATCGTTATGTCGTGAGACTCCATTCCACCGTCAGTAAAGTCAATGTCGTGGTCGACAAATTGGCCCCATGCCCACGTCATTTCACTGAGATTGTTTTCGTCCAGAAACTGCTGGTTGGTCAACTGAGAAAAGACGGCCGTGCTGACTTCACGTGCGTTCGGCCTGCCGTGAATATCGGTTCGGATGGTACTGATGCCGTCTAGATAATCGACTGGGGTTAATCGAATCTCCTGAGTGTTCGTTTGTCCCCAAGTCACATTGGAAAGGTTGTTGTTTGACCCGTCGAGGGTCCTTGGAGTGGCAGCGAACAAGGGAGTCGCAACGAACGTTAAAGCAATAAAACATCCTACAAATCGGGCTGGGTTTTTCATGACAGCATCTCTCATTGGAAAACAGGCAAAGCGAAGGGCAGCAGTTAAGAATCAACGTCCTCGTGTAGCCTTATTATAGTCGCAACTGTGAAATAGCTGACCTAAGTTCCCCAGTAAGACGTCAGACATACCTTATTTTCTAGGGTGGCGGGTGCAAAGTCGTCACTACATTTGAGTTTGGTTTATTCTCGGCAGCCGAAGTTTGAGGCGGTCGAGGAGGATTTGCTGGT
>CAUZSN010000158.1:0-5816 GCA_963582345.1 Planctomycetota bacterium | reverse complement strand
GTAGTGCAAACAATAATGCGACATTCATCCATCACATTAACGATGGACTGCTACGGGCATCTCTTTCCCGGCCAAGAGGCCGATGCTGTCGCACAGGTGCGGGAACTGATGTCTGTCCCGTCCGAGGCCCTGCAAGCGACCGGGACGGATGACCAGACAGCTCAAACGGATGCGCGCCGCAGGATGCGCAGCAACTGGGACGCGAAACAGTGCGTGCCGGGTACGCTGGATGCGAAAGGGTGCGACGAGAAGACACAACCAAACACGCAAGTGGTGTCACCTAAACCCCTGGAGATTGCTGGTTTAGGCGACACACAACAAAGCAATGCGACAGAATGCGAAAGTACGCCCGGTAGGATTCGAACCTACGACCTACGGATTAGAAGTCCGTTGCTCTATCCAGCTGAGCTACGGGCGCTCAATCTTGGTCTCGAAAGCATTCTCTGTATTTTCGCACCGCATAGTTGTTCGTTCGAAAGCCACTAGGCTCTTTGGCAAACGTTAACGCTGGTCACACCAACGCTGAGTGTAGGACACGAATAACACTAGTTGATTTGGCTTCCCGGAAAACTGACTCTCGACCTAGTACTCTATCCCAGACGGACTAATGAACTCAACGCACAGCACTGGTCGTTGCACAAAATGTGTGACGAGAAAATCGTAGCTCAACTTGCAAATCTCGTCCAGAATTTCTTCCGTGAAAAGTTGTTTGCCTTTCGCTTGGCCACGTGATCACTTTTCCTCAAACTTCTTTTGTTGGATCTTACCTTTCTGTAGTTGTTTTTTTCGATGTGGAAGATTTGTAGCTGGTTGGCGCACCATCTGTTTTTGATTTTTCGACATCGCATTACTCCCAGATTATTTATCACGTCGGCCGCAATTCCCGATCGCAACGATTCACAGACCAATCAATTAGGTATCGCCTTCGAGAATGTTCAGGAATTCGTCTTCGGTCAGGATCCGGACGCCTAGCTGCCGGGCCTTTGTGAGTTTGCTGCCGGAATTCTCACCGGTGACAACATAGTCGGTTTTCTTCGAGACGCTACTGGAGACCTTGCCGCCACGATCATGAATAGCCTGTTTGGCTTCTTCGCGAGTAAGCCGACTAAGCGTACCAGTGATGACGATGGCTTTGCTTGCCAAGGTTTGCACGCGTTCTGCAATGGTGGCCGACGTGACGGGTCCGCAAAAATTCAGTCCGAAGCCACGCAGTTCCTCGACGGTCGCTCGGCTGACTTCGGACGTAAAATATGAACAAACCGCTTCCGCGATGACCGGTCCAATTTCGTCGACATCGGCCAATGATTCTGTCGATTGGTCCATGATCGCATCCAATGTGCCGAATCGATCGGCAAGCACATGGGCGTTAGTTGTGCCAACGTGGCGAATATTCAGTCCAGTCAGTAGACGCCATACAGGACGTGACTTCGACTCTTCAATAGCTACTAACAAGTTGTCAACCGATTTCTCTCCCATACGTTCCAATGCCAACAGTTCATCACGGCGATCCTTTAGACGATAAATATCTGACAGATTGGTCACCAGGCCGGCAGCCAGCAATTGTTCGATCAGCTTGACACCCAAACCGTCGATATCCATGGCGGACCGAGATGCAAAGAACCGCAGCGTCCCACGCAATTGAGCCGGACAGTTTGGATTCGGACAGCGAATACAAACGCCACCTTCGTCCTGAATAACATTTGTACTACATTCGGGGCATCGCTTCGGAAATTGAAATAGGCACTCCGTTCCATCACGACGGTGCTCTTCGACGCGGACGATATGTGGAATGATCTTGCCCGCTTTCTCAACCACGACCCAATCACCGATCCGCACGCCCAACCGTCGAATCTCGTTGCGATTATGTAGGCTGGCACGCGTCACCGATGTGCCGGCGATCTCGACTGGCGTCAGATGAGCAACCGGCGTTAACGCTCCCGTCTTGCCGACCTGAATCGCGAGCTTATCGATTTGGCTCACGCCTTCGTACTTTTCCCACTTGTAGGCGATCAGCCATCGAGGACTCTTGCTGGTCTGACCCAACCATTCACGCTGCGCGAAAATATTGACCTTCAGTACCAGGCCGTCAACTTCAAAATCGAGGGTGCTCAGATTGTTCATCAGTATTTGTGCGTATTCGAGCGCCTGGTCGACATCGGAAATTGACCGAACATTGGGTGTCGGAGGAATACCCATTTGCGCTAGCGCGGCCATATACTGAGTGTGCGTTTTGAAGTTCGCGCCTTCGACATACCCGATTCCGTGCCCGAAAAAACGGATTCGTCGAGCGGCACAAAGCTTCGGGTTTAACATCTTCAAAGCTCCAGCGGTCGCGTTGCGTGAATTGGCAAATGGCTGCTCGCCGCTCTTTACCTGGCCCGCTCGGATGTGAGCGAAGTTGGAGTTACTGATGTATGCTTCGCCCCGAACTTCCAGCACAGCAGGAATCTGATCTCCCAGCAATCGCAGCGGGACTCCTCGCAATGTGCGGGCATTATGAGTGATGTCATCGCCGCGACGGCCGTCACCGCGAGTCAGCCCTTGCACCAAAACTCCCTTCTCGTAGATCAACGCCAAAGCGACACCGTCAATCTTGTATTCAAGAGTATATTCAATTGCCTCGCCGTCTTCGAACAGTTTACGTGTACGCATATCGAATTCGCGCAATGCAACTTTGTTGTACACATTATCGATCGAAAGCATCGGGATACGGTGCTCGACCGTTTGGAATCCGTCGACCGGTTCACCCCCCACTTTATGTGTTGGGCTGTCGGACGCATCGTACTCGGGATACTGCTGCTCCAGTTGCTCTAATCGCTTGACCAAGTGGTCAAAATCCAAGTCGCTGATTTCCGGCTTGGCTTCGACGTGATACAGCCGATCATGCCTGCGAAGCTCGGCGCGTAGTTTTTCAATCTTCTTTCTGACAGAAATCGACATGTCACGTTCTAATCTAGAGTTCTGGAATATCACCGGAACTGTCGTCCAAACCTCGATCCGGATCAGCCACCACTTCCGCGGCATCCGTCGGACGCACGATCCCGCGTTGGTCCACAATCAAAGCGAGTAAACCAAGAAAAAGTGCAGCAGCAACTTCAGCAGCAATTAAACTGCCACCGTGCTCCTGCAGAAACTGCGTTAATGGTGAGTTTCCACGAACGAAAGCCGCGGCCACTATCGCGAAGATGGTTACAATGAAGACCACACTAACGGCGACTGTCAGCCGAAAGAACACGTTGATACGCTGGGGAGTCTCGGACATCTCAATCGTCCTGCAATTAGTGGCAACCAAAAGTGGCTACACTGTGCCAACCCCAGTTGACCCACAGTTTTCGTCCCATGTTGTTCTCCCCATTCCTGAATCATACTGTTCCTGAGTATGATTGGGGTTAGTTTACAGCGTCAAGTGAGCCTCGCAGAGGCCTATTCAGCATCGTAGCTTCGCCGTTGTGTCAATATGCCGGGAGTATTTTGTTTTGTCTGGCCGTAGCCCGGGAAATATAACGAAACAACCATTTGAAGCGGACTTTCAAAATGGCCGCGCCAAAACAAATGGACCAGTGAATAATTATGTCTCTAAAAACTCGTCTTGCTGTTGCGCAGTTTGTAGCTTTCGGAATCGCGATTGCCATTGCCGCTCCGAAAGAGTTTCAACGAATCGCCACACAGCCCGATCGGCAGCACGACAGTCTGGGATGGCTGGAAGACTTCAACATCCATACGACACTCTATTTTATCTTACTTGTGCTACTGCCGGTTTTTTGGCTTACTCGAACCGGATTCGTTCAACGTAGGCGCTGGCAAGCCGTTATCAAATATTGGCTCAGCGACAAACCCGAGCAGGATAAATCCGTCCGTGGTTCATCTGGCTGTGCCTGGCTCTTAGCAACGTTGGTTGGCCTCACGTCGCTGTCCGTTAGTGCCGGAATTGCTTCGTACCAACTGAATGGCGCCGATGCGAAACGTTTTGGAGACTTGCCGCCCGCCTACCACGACGAATACAGCTATCTGTTCCAGGCAAAAACGTTTTTGGCCGGTCGACTGTGGTTTCCCAGCCACCCAACGTCACCGCGATTATTCGATCAAATGCATGTCCTGAACGAAGGACGATTCGCCAGCCGGTACTTTCCCGGCACCGGTCTGTGGATCGCTCCATTTTTGGCCGCTGGAAATCCGTACTGGGGACACTGGCTCGCTGGTGCCATTGCATCCATGCTTGTGTTTGCCACCGGGCGAGAATTGTCGTCGAACGGTGTTGGATTCCTTGCAGGCCTTCTGACGGCAGCGTCTCCGGGAATGGCACTCTTCAGCAACCTGTTGTTGGCTCATCATCCGACTTTAGTCGGAGTAACTCTGTTTGTCTTTGCATTCATACGGATGCAGCGGACAGAAAAGTGGACGTACGCATTGCTAGCTGGCATCGGATTGGGATTCGCAATGTTTTGCAGGCCAATGACGGCCGCTGGCATTGGCCTGCCGTTCGCAATCGGCTTTGTCTGGTGGTTGAACCGAAACCAGACTTCGATGCTCAACCACAGTCTAAGGCCTCGAATTGTATTGACCGCGATGTTAGGCATGCCAGTTCTTCTTGGTCTGCTCTGCATCTATGGATACAACCGCGCAATCACTGGAAACGGATGGACGACACCGTACCAAGTTTACCTCGACATCTACACGCCGCGGCACGTATACGGTTTCAACAATGTGATTCGCGGAGAGAAGCGGCTGGGGCCGCGTGTCCTCAAGAACTATGACGAATGGGCGGAAAACCTCACGCCGGCTTTAGCCGTGCGCAACACACGCACTCGACTGATTGCCAGTTGGCAGTGGACCCTGGGCATTATTCCGCTGGCAATGGCCTCGGCTGTTTTCCTGATTGCTGGATCCACGCTGGATGCCCGCTGGTGGTATTTGCCGGCTGCGATCTTGTCGCTGTTTGCCGTGCATGTGCCCTATTGGTTTGTCGGCATCATGCACTGGCATTATGTCTTCGAATCCAGCCCGCTGTGGCTTTTGTTGTTTTCCGCCGCAACGTCGATCCTGGTGCGTCATTGGCACAAGACGAACCGTCGCTGGATGCCGGTCTGGTGGTGCGGATTAATTGCAGCCGGCTTATTAGTGAGCTACGTTCCGGTGGGACCGGCAGGGCTCGTTGAACTCGAGATCAAGAACATTGCCTTTTCCCGTCAGAAATACGATGCGTTCCAGAAAACGATACAGATACAGGTCACCAACCGTCCGGCATTAGTGCTAATTGATTTCACCGACCCGCATATCGACTTTGTCGTCAACAACCCCAACTTGAATTCCGATGTGTTGTACGCTCGGTTTCGTCCTGGGGTCACACAACTTTCGAAAGTCATGCGCCAGTTTCCGAATCGCACATGTTATCAGTATCGCGCACAGGATAAACGGCTGTTTCCGATAATGCCCGATCCGTAAGATCCGATAAGAAAACGAGCTCGCCCACCACTGTGGACAAGCCCGCTTGTTCTCAATTTCCAATACGTCCTATCGACGATCAATGAAGGACTTCTTTCCCGAAATCGTCATTACGCCTTCGTGGTAGGCGCAGGAGCTTTATTCTCCTTCGGCGGTGGTGGTGTCTCTTCAACTCTAGGCGCCGCCTGGCCTCTCGAAGCTCCGCACTTCGGGGCCGGTTTGCAACACTTCCGTTTGGCCGGTTTGCAACACTTCCGTTTGGCCGGTTTGCAACATTTCTGCTTGGCCGGTTTACAACATTTCTGCTTGGCCGGTTTGCAACATTTCTGCTTGGCCGGTTTGCAACATTTCTGCTTGGCCGGTTTGCAACATTT
>CAUZSN010000157.1:0-5846 GCA_963582345.1 Planctomycetota bacterium | reverse complement strand
AGAATCTCACCGACAGTTGTTTTTTCGAGCCGCAAGGTGACCGCTTTTTCTAAAAGCGACTGATTGAACGTTTGCTTCTTGTATCGAATGTGAACTCCGGCCAATTCCTCGACTTGAACCATTAAATCCGAAAACGGGACCGCCTTAGCCTGAAGAAACTGCTCGATTTTCTGAGCCAACGCAGTTTTAACGTCGACCTGTTGGACGGGTTTTGGGGTGGCCTTGATGATAGAATGTTGGGCAATGACTCGTTTCGACAACTTCCGATCGGATTTCGACCGTGGCGACGATATGCTACCGGAGGCTTTCGCATTCACGCCACTCGGAGCACTGGGACTTGTTTGCAACGATGCTTTCTCTTTAGCCACATCGTGCTTGGCAACCGTGACGAAATTAACAGGTTGGGCGGTTGGTCTGTCGCCTGGTTCGCCAGAGACAGTCTGATCCAGCGGCAGGAAGTCAGCCATGGCCGCCATCCGGCGCACAATGGTCGGCTGAGTTTTGTGTGAAACAACACGGACACTACCATCGGCCATCAGGACCATCATTTGATGGGGCTGTCCCGTACCGAAGCCGTCAGGACCATTGATGTATGGTTCACGAGTCAAGCTCCGCAGTGTCGCCAGCCCTCCAGCGGCCCAAGAGCCTAAGTCCCGGTTGACTCCGGCGACCAGGATCGTATTCGAAGTCCCGTCCTTGATGTCGTCTCGTGTTGTTTTTCGATTGTCACTAAAAATACCGGCTCGCGAATGACCTGTAGGCAGTTGTGCCGCGTCGACACCGACGCCGGCCATACCCACAAAGTGTGTTGCCGGATAACCGCTTGACGTAGTCAACTGCTCGATGGCCGGGTTCCGGAATTCGCGGTAACTTTTCCGAACAAAATGGTCATTCAGCGGATCCTGCCAAGATCTGTCCCAAAGCGGCTGTATGGTTCCTTGATGTTTCTGTGTCGCTGATAATTCGGCCAGCCAGCTCAACCGTTTGCTAGACGACAATCGATCCGTCAAAATTGACCCTCTGGGAAAGTGATGTCTCTCGTCATAGTAATCCGCAATCTGCTGACCAAGTTGGCGAAGTTGCAGATCGACCAACATCTGGTTTTCCTGTGCCTTTCGAGTCTGCACGTTCATTTTCTCAGAATTGGAAGCAGTTATCGCGTTTGCGGTTTGCGACTTCGCATCGGTTAAATCCGCACGATTTACGGATATGACACCCGACAGTTGCACGTCATCTCGCGAAGATTTGTAGAAACCAAATGGATAGAGGGTCATAATTAGTGAGATGATACAGATAGCAGCGACCGACCAGGCAACTCCCGCCGGGCTCTTCATAGCGACCACGCACCGTTGGATTGGCGGTGGGATTTCAGAGCTAACCGTTTCAGGACTGACGGCAGACATCCGCAACTGACGAATGCGATCTGGTGTCTTCGTAGTGACGGCAGAGCGATCTCCTACGGTCCGCGTTGTCTGCTGTTCGGGGTTGACCGCAACGCAACGAGCTGACACTTCGTAACGACCATCCGCGACGATCAGAACGGGCTGGCTACAATCTGGGCAGTCAATTTGTTTACCAACGACTTTGCGCTGTTTCAGACGCAAAGTCACCGAACAGTGCGGACATGGAAAACTGGTGGCCTGCATGACGCTATGGTTTCACCTCGAACACGGTCTGGCTCTCCACGCTCGCAGAAGCTTTTGTCATGACCGTTACGAGCTTCTTGTCCTCGCCGATTACAAGACAATGCTCATTCCGCATCGGTTTTTCAAGAACAGCATGGATGGCAGAAAACCCACTGGATGCCCCTAAATTGAAAGTTTGTAGCACTTTCTTCGTATACCCAGTGAGCCCGTCAATCTCGATTCTAACTCGGGTCTACTTTCCATTGTAGGCGAATGCTTCCTGAAGCGGTGTGCGGTTGAAGTCGATATCGATTTTTATCTTCAATCGGTTGATAATCCGTTGCGGTAGCTGTTTTGCAGACTTGCCTGGCGCCGGTCTGTTTGAGCCGGAGTCAGTTCGCCGGGATTCTTCCCAGGTCAACATTGCTCCGATGGCCAGGTTTGGGGCAGCCCGATCTGTATCCAGCGAAGTCACTAGTCTGGCATAGCGATTACCGTTTTCACCGATCGTTGCCAGAGAAAATACTTTCATCATTGCGGGAAACCTGCCAATTATTTTGCGTCGCCCGAATTCATTTGGCTGCATTTTGGTTTTGATAGCTTTCAACAATTCGGCGGGCAATTCGTTGATTGTCTGCTTCATGTCGCGCTGCAGTTGGGCGGGCTGAGTGTTAGTCGTATTGCGAAGCAGGATCTCGGAGAAAAATCTTTTCTTTTCCAGATGCATACTCCAGGCAACAGTTTCAATTTGTGTATCGTCGAACCGGTCAAGAAATTTTCCCCAAAAAGGCCACACTTCTCGCTCTACAAGTACTTCTTGAAATTTTCGTGCGTCGATCGGTTCGAAAATAATGGTCAAATGTCGATCGCGATCGGTGTGATTGATAAGTTCTTCAATTCCCGATGACGTATAATTGGGACGCACAACAGCATCCACCATTTCCTGCACACGGTGTCGCGGCCCAATGGCGAAAGTCCGCGAGTCTTTGATCAGGTAGGCATATTGTTCCGAAAGGTAGACAGGATGGTCATAGGCGTCACTGCGTATCGCCTGAAGTTCCTGCACTAACTGGTCCATTTGAGTTTCTTCGATCAAATGGACAACAGCGGAGACCTCAGGCGCAGCGTCTTTCTCTCCAGGAATCAAGCAGATCAACGCTTCATCAATTTGAGCTGGATGATGTCGACAGATTTCTTGCAATTTGTTTTTGGCCCAATTTCCTAGCGGGCCTAGACAATGGCAAACTTCCTGGCCTAGGCTGTTGGCCTTCCACAATTCAGCAGGACGGGTGTTGAAGATGAACCGAGCTCCACCTGGCACATATAGGAGTTGAATCGGCGCACCTTTGGTCGGACTTGTCGAATTGAAGCGCTGCGTGCTGGCTTCAAGCGATTTCATCTCGGAAGATTGTTTTTCATCGAGTTTCTCTGGCTGGTTGGTCCGACTGTTAGATTGCCTGCTGGACAGAAAGGGCTGGACACCCAAGATGACTCCCGCGACCGCCAAGGCGGTAATTGCCCCTGCACCGATTGACATATTGCGCCTCTTGGTGTTTTTCCGTCGAAGTTCATTCAGTTGTTCTATTCCGCTTGCCGGTGCAGTCAACAGATTCACTCCAGCGTATTCCACCTCAGAAGATCGTGTGCACGCGACTTTCGCGATATCGGGCGCAGTCTGAGCTGGAGTGTTGGCAGGAAGACACTTATTTGATGTGTCCACGGTTGGCTCGCTGGCACAGCTGTGTGTGGAAGCATCGACCGTTTCTAGGTCTACCTTGTCGGATTCCTTCAAGACAACAGACTGCTCGCATTTAGGACACCGTCTTTTGCGTCCCAGCATCCTACGATCGCGCAACTGCAAAATCTTTCCGCATTTCGGACAGGGAATTAGCAAGCTGGTCATCGAGACGTTAGTCCGTCTGCAAGTGGCCTGTGGATAAAGGTTCTCGTAGGCTTTCGGCTATTCTTCCAAGTGGATGTCGTCCCGTTGGGGCTTAATTGAGACTTGATTCCACTACCTAGGTCTAACGGCCTTGGATTCGTGGCGCACTAGACAGACGCCTAGCTGCAATGGGGTATCGTCTAACAGGGCCGCCGATCAAAGGTGGCTGAACGTGACTGCTATGCCCTCGATGTCCGTCGTGCGAATGCATGTGATCAGGTTCAATAAACTTGATTGCATAAGCCAAGGTCAGCCCCACCAAAAGCGATGCTGACAGTTTAATGCGGTCGTGCGAGTGGAATTGGATTTCCGGCAACAGGTCACCCAGAGCGATGCACAAGAAAACGCCGGCGGAAAGTGCTAGTGCACAGCCAATGTACGTGTTCTGCTGCTCGACCACCTGCCCGACGCCAAAAAATATCAACACTCCCAACGGAGCCATCACCGCAAACACCCCGTTAACCCAATTCATCCAGCTCCGGGACCACCCGCTTGCGGTCATAAGTGACGTAATCGACATAGCATCCAGCGGCTTGTGTAACAAGATGGCCAGAAATGTTCCTGCGCCGACAATCCAGCTATCCGTGTGTTCGATAGATTCCGCTCGGACGCTGGCAGCCAGCGCCATGCCGTCGATCAGCGTGTGTAAGGCCAAGCCCAGTCCTATGCCGGTCCAGCTTAGCTTGTGTTGAAAAACATGATGGTGCTCATGATCCTGGTTGTGATTATGGTCGCATTCGACCAGAGTTTCGTTCGATTCCATCGATCCGTGTTGATGGAAATGAAATGCTCGAATCAGGAAGAACATGCCGATCAGCCCAACGAGCATCCACCAGATTGCCCGATCCAATGGTTGCTCAGCGCCTTCGACGGCAGGCAACATGGCCACTGAATGTGGTAGCATGTGCAGCAGGCCCACTCCCAACATCAAACCAGCGACAAAGCTCATCAGCAAGTGCAACCGCGAGTGTGAGAATCGCAGCACTGATGGCAACCAACCACCGGCAAAAGAAGCAACGACGATCAAGATGCAATAGACGATAATCAGCATTGACATACTTACCGTGTTAATGTGCCGGTTTCGACCTCGATCGGTTCTGTGGACGAGCCAGTTTCGGGGAGTGCAAGTTTCCATTGCCGTAGCGCCCACCCCGCTGCGATGCGCGTTTTTTCGTCTGGTTGCGTCTGATACCAATCCGTCAGAACTTCTTGCCAGACCCGTTGCTCCTGAGTGGCAATACTGTCAACTGGGATGCCGCCGACAGCGCGACAAATCGCAGAACAAAACTCGGAATCATCGTTTGCCTCGACCAGCTTTGCCAATGCTGCCAGATCTCCACGCCAATATCTCAACGTTTCGATGAAAGTCGATCGCTGAACTGAGTCAGGACGACTGTGACACATGTCTTGTGCAATGGACGATTCATCCAAGTGCAAGGCGACAATCGCTAGGCGGGCGCTGTGCTTCCAATCCTGCTTCGACTCTGCATCCTTCGCACTTTCGTGTAGTGTCTTGATTGCGGAATCCCGGGCATTATTTAGGGCGTCCACGATATTCGCACACTCACCGGGAGGGGCGGTGGCAATGCTCGTTACCAAAAACTCGTGCTGCACCTGTCCGAACTCAGCCAACGCAAGTGCAAGGAATAGTCGGTGCGCTGGTTCGGAATCCTTATCCTCAAAACGTTTCTGAAGAATCGGAATGGCGATATTGCGCTGTTGTGCCACAGCTCGAATTGCGTACGGCACAGCCGCTGCAGGTGCGTTGACAACATATTCAATAAGCTTCTCCGCACGCAAGTTGTCGATTGCCCGCTTCTGTACAGTTACGACAACCGTGGCGACAACACTGACAAGCAAGATAGCTGCAATGGATCCCGCCAGTGCAGGCTTTCGGCGACACCAAAGCCATATTTTCTCGATTCGGCCAACCGGGCGAGCATCGATCGGCTCATCATTGAGGGCCCTCTGCAGATCATCAGCCAGTTCTTTCGCTGTCGAATAACGTCGTTCCGGTTCTTTCTGGAGACACTTCAAGCAGATAGTTTCTAGATCTTTATCAACCGCTGGATTTAGCTGCTGCGGCGCGACGGGCTCTTGGTCCAATACATGGATCAACGTATCGAGTGGATTGGCCGCCTGAAACGGAGGTCGGCCAGTCAGCAAGTTGTACAGGATGGCCCCCAGAGAATAGATGTCCGCCAACGGACCGATCTCGGCTGTCTTGCCCGACGCCTGTTCGGGTGGCATAAAAGCCGGTGTTCCCAAAATCTGACCAG
>CAUZSN010000156.1:0-6059 GCA_963582345.1 Planctomycetota bacterium | reverse complement strand
GCGAATTGGGCAGTTGTCGAGACGTTGACGGAGATAAGAAGTTCAGTGTGTTGCTCACTCCGTGGTTGGGACATTTACAGGGCGGACAGACATCGCTTGAAGGATTCGTTCGTCCCACCGATTTTCGCACAGATGTAGCGCCACCGTTCAGTAATCGTTGTGACATGCTTTATTTAAACGCGAAATTGAAGCCCGGACCCCATCTGCGTGATCTACTCGCCCATGAATTCACGCATGCAGTCTGTTTCAGTGAACGGCTGGCCAGAAAACCACAACTGCCGAATGAAGAAGATTGGTTGAACGAAGCGATTGCTCACCTATTGGAATATGGTTTGACGAACCTGGATTACCGGATCAGCCGATTCTTAAGTGCTCCCGGCGAGTTTCCGCTAGTGGTGTCCGACTACTACCGGGCCGGCTTGTGGCGTGACCACGGATGTCGAGGCGCCACATTCCTGTTTCTGCAATGGTGTGTCGACCAATACGGAGTCGGGATCTTGCGGCAGTTGGTTCGCAATCCGGCCCGGGGAACAGAGAACGTCGAGATGGCGACTGGAGAGAAGTTTGACGAACTTTTTCGCCGCTGGTCAATCGCTTTGTGGAATTCGGGGACGCGACGGCCTGAGCCACAATCGTTGACGAATTCATTAGAATTTTCCAATACGGCACTGCCCGACAATCAGAAACCCAATATTTGGCGTGACGCGTCCGGATGCTTCACTTCGATTGACATCCGCGGCCGTTTGTCGGAGTGGGGTCTGGCTGGGCCACGTTGTGACGTTTGGGACGTTAATGCCGGCAAACATTCTGTACGTTTGAAGGGTACGGCCTCAACCTTCTTGGAATTGCGGGATTCGTTACAAACAAGTGCCCGCCGAATTCATGTGCTTGTTCAGTCGGGCACGAATGTTCAACTTTCAATTGTCAAGCTTCCGCATCAGTATCCACGAATGCATATTGAAACGGAATGGGTTGAAGTGCACGATCCGAGCCTTGGCGGTCATGAAATTACCAAAGATTTTTTGAGAATCCAGGTCATTGAAGACCGTTGCCAGGCACAAGTACCGAATAGGGTTCTGCACAGTCGAGCGAGTCGTGCAGAACCACGCTTTGAAGTCGAGATGATTGTTTGTGAGCGTAATCACCAACAGATCAAGCAGTCGTATTGTTTGATTGGCGATCGTCTTAAGCAGCATCAGGTGTTGCGGAATGAATCGGACAGTCACAGCGGTTTCAGAGTTGGCGGCAACTCAACACACATCGTCGGAATCTACCAGTTGCCAATATCTCGTCCGGACGGCAGTTTAAATGGATTGACTGTGAAAGTGGTGGCAACGGACGTCAAGGGCCGTCGTGTGGTCGCTTGGGCTAACCTTGATGAACGGGAACCACCGCGGCCACGCGATACCATGGTGGCATCGCGTCATTCAAGTAGATTGCAATGTCTGTCGCACCGATAGGCACAACTCAAGGAAGGGCGCTGCTCGTGTATTTCAATCGTACTTGGTAGAGTGCTTTGAGACGGGAAATCGGATACATTCGGATCGGTTGGCCTTTATACGTGATTTTCCCTTGGTCATCCTTGCTCAGTTGTTGGGCCACTTGATCAATGGCCTGATCGGCATAAAGAGCGGCAAATGTTTCCGGGTCCACCCCGCGTCCATCCTCAAGATCTCTTAGCGCGTCGACCCCGCCCGTCATAATGGCAAACGTATTCAATTCTTTGGTCGCTGACTTGTACAGACCATCGTTCCGTAACGCTTCCATTGCGGCGTGGAGTGCGATATCCGCTTCGGCAATCTTTTCGGCTGTATTTTCCGACGGGCCGTCGGTACCGACTTGTGCCGTTAGAGGCTGTGGGACGAAGAAACCAGTAGCTCCAAAAAAATATCCAACTCCAATTAAACTCAGTGCCGAAACGCTTTGCAGAACTGTCCGCATCTTGTGCTCCTACCATTATCAGGAAATACGACGTTTGGTAACCACTGCGTTAATGGGCCTGACGCTCTTTAACTCATGATATAGTCGCACCCAGTTGAATACGTTGCAAGGGCAATTCGTGTCGATGTACCTGCTTGAATGTCAGTTAAGTTCGTTCTGACAGGTTTCGTCTTGAGTGTGTCAGGTTGGTTCCATTTGTTGGAGCATTTTCGCCGGCTTGATCGGGTTGCTGATTTTTAGCTCGGCAATGTGTCTGTACCTTCAACGACTCTTCCAACGAGGGGCTAGCCGGTCATAACGTTCAGTGCCGCAGAGCCTTCCGCAGAATAAACCAAGCGGCAACCAACATTCCGGCGTTGCCGACCCACATCGCCCAGGCCGGATTGACGAGTCCCATCTTCGATAGGTTCATCATTAGAAGAATTATAGGGTAATAGATCACAATAATGGGGATAAAACAAAGAATGAAATTCATCAAAAATTGCCGACGTGCTTGCAGAACCGAAAACGGGCAACCTACCAGTACAAAGCAGAAGCAACTGCATGATAGAGCAAAGCGACCGTGCATTGCCGTATTCAGTCTCGCTGCTTCATTTTTGTCGTGCTTCAGTCGCTGTTCGTAGTTCACGAAATCAGGATCCAGAAATCGGTTGAAGTTGCCCATTGCCAACGCCCAGGCGGTTTCGATATCGCGGCGCTGCTGCAGTGCAATTTGCTTTTGAGAAGCGGCTGTCACCTTTTTGCGAATCTCTCGGATGCTTTGATGACGTGGTTTCGGCTTGCGGATCACCGGCGAAAGGAGGAAAGAGATTTCGTGCTTCCGGACCCGAGCGTAGCGCTTGCCGGGAAGATCGATCTCGACCCGCTCCAAATCCAGAATCGCCTTCTGTTGCTCGAGGTCAAAACGAATTGTCGCTTCTTCGGCCAGAGCTGTGATGACGTCGCGGCCCTGTGGTGCATAACGAATGACAGGTCCGATCAGTTTTTTCCCATCAATCCCCATTACCGTGATGTCCAATCCCTGCTGTGCCGCCGACACATGATTTTTCGAGCGGAGGCGTTCTAAAAAAATGTTTTCCATCGCCATGGCGACGATCCGTTGAATATTGCCGACCGACCATGGAATTACCTGATCCGTGAGCAATAACGAGCATACGCTGAGTGTCGCGCCCAAGAAGAACGCCGGCCAAAACAGCGATAGCACATTGATTCCTGCCGCTTTCGCGGCAGTTATTTCATTGTCACCGGCGAGTCGCCCATATACGACACAAATCGTCAATAGCAGTGTCGCCGGAATCGTAAAGGGCAATAAACTGGGGATAATATAGGGGAGAATTGGCAAGACGTCGGACGGTCCGAGCCCGCTTTCTTGAATTTGTTGAAAAACTCCAACAAACACTAACAGAATTGTCACCACGCTTAGTAAGAAGGCGAAGAACCGCAGAAGATCCATTAGGATGTACTGTTGTAGTCGCCGAAGCAGAAACATCGCGACAGTTCCTTGCGAACGAAGACTCGCAGTTGTTGATTTTATCCCTGAGTCATGGCGATGCAGTCACTGCGTCGCGTCACGACTGACGGGTGTTGGAAACCGAACACACAGCAATTCAAGCATCGTCGTATAGGGAAAACTTGGAATTCAGGTCAAGGGCAGTTCATCGCCCGCTTCAGCCGCTACCATCCGAGTTTTTTGTGTGACGCGAATCTCTGTGCCGACAGTTTTCTTTTCTGAAGTATGCCAGACTGACGGTTTTAGAATACACACCCCGATGTGAGCAAGTCGCACCGAATTGTCGTCATTTCATAAATTGCTCAAAGCCAAGTAAATATGTTGCGATTTTTGAACCGAAAGGAATCGAGAAGCTCCATAAAGTCAAAGGCCTAACGTCCCTCATTCACCTGTTTTCAAGGGAGCATCGGTATGGAACTACTGAATTACCTGACAGACGATCAAATTGCACTGATTAGCTGTGGAATCGTCCTTTTGTTTTCGATGACATTGATGTATCGGAGTGCGTACGTCGACTGGTTGCAAGGAAAACCAAGCGGCTCGAAGCGGGGTTTGGTAAATCATGCTCATATTTCTCGACCCAAGGTTGTTCACTCTCGTGCGAACCGAAACTCGGCGAGGTAGTGCAAAGTTGCGTGACGCGTTGTGATGCAAAGCGCATACTAAAGCCGTTAGCAAAACAGTGTAGGTGTTCTGGCCGCAGTCGTACATGGCGAGCCGATCGCGATGTTCGTCGTCGTCCGCAGTCAAGACGCCGCATCCCTCCCGTTAACCTGGTCATTTGCTATTCTTTCGTAGAAGTCTAGATTGCCCCATCCCGCTTGGCACAACAGCAAGAGACTCAACATCTGAAATTTCGTCGCACGAGGGTCCATGACGTAGAACTACAACAAGATTAGGAACTTGAAGAAATTGTGTCGCTGATCATCCAAAAATTCGGTGGAACTAGTGTTGCCAGAGCGGCTAATATTCTGTTCGCTGCCCAGCGGGCGGTTGATGCGAAGCGAGCCGGTCATCAGGTCGTTGTGGTCGTGAGTGCCCGAGGCAAGAAGACGGACGAATTGGTCTCGCTCGCCGCGGAAATCACTGCGAATCCGCCGGCACGAGAAATGGACATGCTGCTTTCCACGGGTGAGCAAGAATCGGTGGCCTTGATGGCGATGGCCGTACAGGAATTGGGCGAGGAATCGATCAGCCTAACTGGTGCACAGATCGGGATCGAGACCGACAGCTCGTACACAAGAGCACGCATTCGCAAGATTTCGGCACAGCGGATGCGCACTGGCCTGGATGTCGGCAAGATCGTGATCGCTGCGGGTTTCCAAGGGGTGGACGACGAGTTCAATATTACAACGCTTGGTCGCGGTGGCAGCGACACAACGGCAACTGCTCTAGCAGCTGTGCTGCAAGCTGAATTATGTGAGATATACACTGACGTGGACGGTGTCTTCACGACTGACCCGCGTTTGATTCTAGATGCTCGCAAGATCAACCAAATTTCGTACGACGAAATGCTAGAGCTGGCCAGCCTGGGCGCAGCCGTCATGCATCCCCGTTCAATCGAATTCGCGCAGAAATATCGAGTTGTCTTACGGGTACGTCCGGCGTATTCGGACGGAGAAGGAACGCTCATTGCTCCCGAAACAGATGTGAATGGCGCAGTTGTGACCGGTCTGGCTTTAGTGCGG
Source organism: Planctomycetota bacterium (assembly GCA_963582345.1). Classification (GTDB taxonomy): domain Bacteria; phylum Planctomycetota; class Planctomycetia; order Planctomycetales; family Planctomycetaceae; genus CAUZSN01. The sequence goes on along the minus strand of CAUZSN010000156.1, from coordinate 920 downwards.
AACGAAGCGCGAGTCAGCTTGACCGACATCCCCGATCGTCCAGGCGTCATGAGCATCATCTTTTCAAAGATGGCGAAGCGCAAAATCCCGATCGATATGGTTGTGCAGGACCTAGGGTCTGGCGGAGTGGCCGAGGTGTCTTTTACTGTCTTGCAAGACGATTTGACAGAAACCTTGAAGGCGGCCGAGGAAGCGGTAACACAACTTGGCAAGGGTCGGATCCAACATGGAATCAACGTGGCGAAAGTGTCAGCTGTGGGCAGCGGCATGCGGACACATACTGGAGTCGCCGCCCAGATGTTTAAATCACTGGCCGAGAACGGTATTAGTATGAAGATGATCACGACCAGCGACATCAAAATTTCAGCACTTGTTGATCGCAAAAATTGCGAGCAGGCAGTTGCAGCTGTCCATTCAGGATTCGGTTTGGACAAGTCAACGAATGAAAGTCCGTCAGTAGGATGGGAGCAATGTTCGTCCAATGCACGTTCGGACACAGCTCGCGACGAACTGGAACGCGAAGTCGTGGCTCGGCTGTCCAGCATGGAAGACATCGTCGTCAGCGAAGTTGATCTCGATACTAATCAATCGCGCATTACGATCCGCAACCTACCGGACGACGCGGGTATCGCAGCACGCGTATTTTCGGCCGTCGCACAGGGTGGTATTATGGTCGACATGATAGTGCAGAACATTAGTCACAGCGGAAAGGCTCATTTGTCATTCACGGTCTTGCGGAATGATCTTGACCAATGTTTGTTGTTGACTCGCGCAGTTTTGGAGGAATGGCGAAATGTGGAACTAAGTTATGAACTCGAAATCGCCAAAATATCTGTGATGGGAATCGGTCTGCGCAGTCACACGGATGTCGGGGAACGCATGTTCCGAGCTCTGGCCGAAGCACAAATCAATATTCAAAT
>CAUZSN010000155.1:0-6086 GCA_963582345.1 Planctomycetota bacterium | reverse complement strand
CGGTGCCAGTGGAAGGCGGGAGTTATCAATCGAAAATTGCGGATTCGAATTGACCGCTAAGACTTACCAGAGGAGTACAATGAATACCGTGAGAGCATGTGGTTCATTCGCAATGGCAGCTACTTGTCGATTACTTGTTATAACCGTGTTTGTGTTTGGAGGATGGGACAACGCTTGGGCTCAGCTTGTTCCGGGCACTGGGCAGCGAGTCGAAGGAGCTAGCGACGATTTCGAGGATCCCAAGTGGGAGTTCATTCATAACTTTCCCAAGAGTAGCAGGAACCTGGACACTCAAGAGCGATTGCCTCTTGGAAATTCTAGGAACGAGCTTTGGTACGAAAGTGCTAAACGGGGACAGCCCGACGTTATCGCACGAGTGACAACTCCAAAGGGTGGATTGCCAGACAGCAAAGGCGCCTTGCTGTTGCGGTCGTTACACACGGGCGTTCCACGCATTCCTAGTACGGACAGTCAGCAGGACGATTTGCTGGTGGACGTCAGTTTGGCGATTGACGGATACATTCCCACCTCATGGTTGCCTAGTGTCGTCGTCCGAGTTTATCTGCCGCCGTTCAAAGAATGGGAGAATGCTACGGACACTTCGTTTGGCTTCAGAACTCAGGTGGTTGGCTCTGCCTGGACCAAACGGCATAGAAAACGCTTTTCATTGGCTCGCAAACGGACGAAGATGGAAACGTATTGGCCGGGCATGTTCATTCAGTTCAACAGCAAGGATCAGCCGGAGCACGACGCGGACTCGGCAGTATTCATTATCCGCGCAGATGAATTAGGCCGTGATGTTTTGGGTCCCGTGATCACACAGACTGGCTGGTGGACGTTGGGGATGTCATTCACGTCTGACGGCCGAGTTCACTACTATGCCAGTCCCGGCATTGACGATCTGACCTCAAAGGATCACATCATGTCTTTTTTGCCCTACGATTCGCCAGCCGAGCAATTCGACTCTTATTTTTTTAATGTGTGCAACCAGAACGACGGAAAACAATGGTCGACCAATTGGGTAATCGATGATCCTTCGGTCTACTGGACTCCCAGGGAGTAGACTGCGATAGCGACATAACGATTTTCCAAGGCCCGTCGAATATCATTCTCGGCGGGCCTCTTTTTTTTAGAAACGAAAGAACGCGCGTGGCATCTGATGGGTTGTAGTCACAGTCACGTTGCGCGCAAGATAGCATGGTGACAGCAATGGGACCAACCAAGCAGTGATTCACAATCAGATTCTTGAAAGGATGGAAAGTCGATGCCGACCGTGGTGATCACCCCGGGAGTACTATGGCATAAGCCCGGTCGACATGTCGGGATGCTTCAAAATGTCGGCTTCGACGTTCGGTATCCGGATGAACCACATGGAAATTTACGCACCGAACAGGAGATGATTGACGAACTTCGCGGTGCCTTTGCCGCAATTGCCGGCGGCGAAGTGTTCACCGCGAACGTCCTTGCAGCGCTTCCGGACTTGAAGGTCATTGCTCGTGTAGGCGTTGGCTTTGACCGAATCGACATTCCTGCCGCAACTGAACGAGGAATCGTCGTCACCATTACGCCGACAGCGAATCACCAGGCGGTGGCGGAACAGACGATTGCGCTGATCCTTTCAGTCGCAAAATCGGTTGTCGTTAACGATGCGATTGTGCGCACCGGTCGCTGGAAACAAACTCCTGCGAAATCGGTTCGTGGTTCAACGCTGGGAATTTTCGGGCTCGGCCGTATCGGAAAAAGTACTGCGGTGTGCGGCCGCGGAATTGGGATGACTGTCATCGCAACAGAGCTGCTGCCCGATGAGGAGTTTGTCCGCGAACACAACATCGAATTGGTTGATTTCGACTCCTTGCTGGCGCGATCGGACTATATCAGCATCCACTGTCCGCTAAACGACGATACGCGTGGTATGTTCAACAAAGGCGTGTTCGACAGGATGAAGTCAGGCAGCGCTGTCATCAATACGTCACGTGGTGGTGTGATCGATGAATCCGATCTAATCGATGCACTAAGGATGGGGACTATAGGCGCGGCCGGTCTTGACGTGTTCGAGCAAGAGCCACCGTTACCAGACAATCCGCTGTTCGAATTGGACAACGTTATCCTAAGCCCTCATTTCGCCGGAACGGATGAACTATCGATCACCGACATGACCATTGAAGCGGCTGAGTGCGTCACTAAGCTGTTTCGCGGCGAGTGGCCCGAGGGTGCGGTCGTCAACGAGATGCTGAAGGCGCGGTGGACGCGGTGATATCCAATTGTCGGTGACTTTTGTTCCACGAGGAGAACTCCTCGCCGACCCGACACGCTTTCATCCTGCGGAATCACTCTGGACTTGGAACATGGCACACGTCTGCGTCCCAGAAGTAATGATCAGCGGAGATCAGGTTGACGGTACCGCGTCCAAATCAATTAGTGTTCGACCTGTACAACTTCGATGCCCATTTTTCCCAGGACATTCAGTAGAGGCAGAAACGTCATAACTGGTGCGGCGGCATTATCGGCAAAACTGGATTGGGAAAATTTGATGTGGCCGGCTCCGATTCCGCCTTGGCCCAACGTGGCGTCAAGTGGAATCCATGTGCCGCCCAAGTACGCTTCCGTCCACATATGACCGCCAAAGCTGGAGTGACTCCGAATGTACACCATGCCGACAGCTATTCGGGAGGCAATTTTTTTCACCCGGAGCATAGCCGCCAATAACACTGCATGTTCTGTGCAGTCACCTTCCAGGTTGGTTGCCACTTCGGCTGCGGACGCTAACGCGGTGGAAAAGTTCTTTTCTTCCAACTTTTCGTGGACATAACGTTCCATGCGCCTTGCGATCTTAATCGGCTCCGTTTCACCGGCCGAGGCCAACGTCGCATGTTCAACGACTCGCCGGTCACGACTTTGCAAATAACGAGTCGCTGTCAGGTATTCTAGTTCGGGTTGGACGGTTCGAGTGATCTTCGGCGGTTTCACAGCAATGACCGTCACCTCGACGGAATCCGCTCCGGTTTTCTTCAATGACTGCGTCACTCCGGCCACGAGATATTTCGACGGATCATCTCCGGGCGTCGTGATGTGGTAGACCACTTTGCGCGTTCGATGAGCGTGTTTGATCGGTGTCACGCGGACCAGTGTGTTGACCGCAATGTCTAACTCGGCCCCGGCAATCGCTTCCAAGGCGACGTCTTTCGAAACAGTGTAGGTGATCATCGACGTACCCAGAAAGTTGCTTTCAGATTTCAAGGTGTTGCCTCTGACGTCCAGGTAAGCGCGAGTAGTGATCGTGGGAAGAATCGACTGAGTGATATGCACTTTCAACAGTTCTTGCTCCCTACCGTCCAAGAGTTTGACACGCTGCATTTCGTCGGCAACGATCTTGACGGTCGTGTCCTTGTTTAATTCGGGTAGGAACATTTTGAAGGACCACGTAGCGCCCGGTTTAATGCTGCGGTTGCGGAGCAGACGATCTTGGTAGGCTGGTGATTTGATTTCCTTGTTCCACGGCTGTGTCTTTTTCGTTTTTTTTCCCGCGACGGTTGATTCCAGGACCAGTGTGTTTTCGTCAACCCGACCGACAGTACGCGTTAAACTGGCCCGCGGCGGATTTTTCATCTCGAATTCGAATCCCAGCAGGTCACCCTGGTTGGTCTCTTGCGTGTTCAGAATCGTTTGGATCTTCAACTCTTGTCCGAATCGTTTGATCGTCATAAACGTTTCGTTTTCAGTCTGAACAAGGTCTTCTCCACCTTTAGATTCGATGCGCGTCGAAGTCCGTGTGTAGCCGATGCGCTTACCGCCGATGTAAATGACCTGCCACGTATCGTCTGAACGTCGAGGTGAACCACTATTTGTCTGCGCGATTGCAGCGTGACCAAACCCGACAATTTGCATTAATGACGGAATCCACGGGCCAACGAAGACTAAAATGCCAATCAAAACGGTCAGCGTAGTCAGTTTTCTGAAACTGTGCATGACGTCCTCCGAGGCGAAATCGAGCTCCAAGTGTGACGTGGATGATCATATTCGTTCAGACATAACGAGGAAACGTTAATCACGGCATTCGAAACGTGGGAACGGCGAGCGGTGGACATTAGCCCGCTGATTCGGAGGCTAGCACCCCCGAATCGCCATTTTCACATGCTTGGAGTTTCCTGATTGGTCCGGTAAGTCCGATTTGTATTTTCCTGACCGACAGAAGCGGACTGTTTTTCTGTGCGCCAATGTTCACCCAGCTTCCATCGTCCGTTCGACAGTGGTTGGAAGCACAAAAAATGAGCAGTCAGGCGAACTACCGGCGGTTCCAAGCAAAATCGCATGCTACAGTTGCCTGTGTCTTGGCGTCAGTCAGTTGTTGAATCGCGTTGAAGGCGCACACTTGTTTTATAAGAGCTGTTTTATCGCTATGGTTACTATCAAAACGCTCTGAGTCGGGATGCCACCGTCTGAAGAGGGAAATTGGAAATATGGGCTTCTTAAAACGTTTAATCAAAAGCACATTCCGCGACAGTCATACGCATCAACATAGTAGTAGCTTCGAAAATCTGTCGGACGATCAAGTGGAAACTCATTTAAATATTTCCCGCTACGGCAACTTCATACTGACCAATGCGGTGCGTCCATCATACGATCTGCAGGTGGTTCCCAGTCCTGGATATCGACACGACGTGTATTTAGATCAAGAAACCGGCGTTGAGATTCCCGTATTGATGGCATCCGCTTCGAAAGAAAATATTCTTGACCTGTTTTTTGATTTAATGGATCCGATAGGACACGAGGTCGATATTGTCTTGGAAACCAGCCACGAACGCACCCATGGCGGACACGACGACATGTACCGCGAACACATCGATCTTCCGGTATTGAAAAGTGTTCTTTACGAATATGAAGACCTGTTGCTGAACGATGGTTGCGCCGGCGTCTCCGTGTTGAATTCAGGAATACCACGCGAATTGCAATTTGACGAGCACAAGCTACTGATCATGTATGGCCACGAACTCGAAGAATTCGAAGAGATTCTGGCACAGTACAACATCGAGTGTAACGAGGAGATTAAGTTCATCACCGAGGCTGAACACGTACACTCATCGCGTGAAGAGCACCTACAGCGGTTCAGTGAATTAAAGTACCGGTTGGGGTTCGATACCTGAATCGTTAGTAGAGTGCTTTTGCCAGAGGACTAGGAAACGACCAGATTCAAACGCTGAAGGAACGCGTTGATTTGGAGTGCGGCATTCACGCAAGTCTAAGCCGACTCGCGGGCCAGAATGGTCTCCAGGGCTGCTTGGACTTCGGTACGCGCGTCGCGAGTTTCCAGAAGGTTTTGACGGAAGATTTCCGCTTGAGGGACTGCTTCCAATCTCAGAATGGCGTCTCCATCGGAGTTCAGCAGAACCAAGTCCGACGCTTTGTAGAACTTCTGCCCGGCAGTTTGATCCACGGCAATCTGGTTTACGGCGGACAATGACACCTCGGACACAAGTCGGTTGCCCACGGCGGCCCGCTTTTGCACTCCGAAAGCGGTCAACACATATCGGTGGCCTGCAACCTTCAAGTAAAAGTAAATAAGGGCCGCGCTAGGAGAGACGAGCAGGCCAAACAGAAGGTATGACAACTTAATGCCATAAATCTTGACTGGTATCGACTCGCACAGCATCCCCAGCATCCGGCCAAAGAACGTACAGGCGATGGAAGGGTACTTGATCATGACAATCGAGTCGGCACCGGCCGAAACGTTGAGGATCGCCTGCGGTCGATTGGTTGACATGCTCGTCGGGTTCCCCCAAAAGAAACAACGTCCAGAATCAAAGAGAATCCATTGTAGATTCTGCCAGCGAAAGCGCGGGATTTGGACTACATCGTTCGTCTGCACTTGGGGTCGGTGGATAATTCAAACTTAAGCCAGCGTAAGGTATCATGCTTATCGCGAAAAAACTAGCACGGCCAGCGTCGAACAAGAGATGCATGTTATCCGGGCCGACGGAATTGTCGAAGTCAGTCGATGTTTTATTTGGGTTAACCCGTTTTAGAGGAATCGCAAGCGGCAATTGCCGCTTGCAAGTGGTCGACGAATGCCGGCAGTTCCGCAATCTCCT
>CAUZSN010000154.1:0-6109 GCA_963582345.1 Planctomycetota bacterium | reverse complement strand
TTGCTGCCGGAGACGGACGACTCTTCTGTATCCATTCCGGAATGGAATAGGTTGCAGGTCCACGGCAGTAGACAAGCAATCCTTGAGTAATCGGTGTAGATAATAGATTGTCGTTCCGTTGACGTGGGGTAGCCCCCTGAGTGAGGATAACAATGAACACCTCAAGCCGCCTTCGGGTGGCTTTTTTTTACCGACGGCGATCTGCGCCACCGATCTTTATGCTTCACCTACTTCACAGTAATCATCGGGACGAGTTGATGTTACTGCATTCTCCACATCTCGATAACACCATACCTTGGAGACCGCGATGCGCAAGCGACAGTTCAAAATAGTCGTTATTGTGGTACGGATTCTTCTGCCGGTATGAAATTGGTGGTTCGAGTAGGACATCGTTGTTTCACTGACTCAGAGAATTACGAATTACCCCAAGACAGTTATAATCCCGACTGGACCAGCAGACGGACGGTATCACCGAAAGCCTGAGAGCAAACATTGCTAAGAAGCCCGACAGTAAAGTTGAGCCGATCGGCTCCCTTCAACATTTGCACTCTCTTCAAAAACGCAAGATCGATTTCGCCATTTACCAAACAAGAACAGGAGACTGTAATTTCAAGCACCTCGACAGCAACATCGATCGGAAACTGAACTTCGTCAAATTCCAAGGTGACAGGATCGGCAAGAAAATCCGTAAAGTGTTCGAACAACTCGAAAAGCTTGCCCGCACATTCAAACAGCACAACCAATCGACAGAAGATGTCGGCGGCGGCGACGCATAGGATTGGTTCTCGGTGAAGAGGAAACAGAGACAACAATGACTAAACAGACCTCTATCCACGATCAACCACCGGCAGAGGAATCGCAGTCGAACAAGAAAAATCATCTAACAGCGTGTATTGTCGCCGCCATCGTCGCTGCCGTCGTAGTGGCGCTAGTGTTTCCACGATTCGCCATGACACTGCACGTCGGCGGGGAGGTCTTCCTGCGACTGTTGAAGATGATGGTGGTTCCACTGGTAATAGCCTCGGTCATGAGCGGCATCCTTGGTCTGGGGGACGTTCGCAAACTTGGGAAGCCCGGCGGATATGCCGTCCTGTATTACCTATGTACAACGGTCTTAGCGGTGGTCATTGGCCTGGTCGTGGTTAATGTTATTCAACCGGGTACCGGAGTTGCTCCCAAAGAGGGTCTCGCACTCCCCGCCGTAGAGAAGACGCTGCTCGATCACCTGTCGACCGAGTCCGGTCTGGAAAAGAAAGACATTGCCAAAGTCCTGAAAGAACTCGAGCCTGGTCTCGAAAAGGAACGCAATATCTGGACGATCCTCGAAAACCTCGTACTCATGCTATTTACCGACAACCTGTTCACCTCAGCTGCGCACACCAACCTGCTGCCGTTGATCGTCTTTAGCATCATTTTTGCCAGCATGCTGACCACTATGGGGAAGAGGGTCACGAGCATTATCGAGATGATCAATCAGGTCAATGACGCACTCATGTCATTTATTCTACTGCTGATGAAGCTAGCCCCGCTGGGCATTTTCTGCCTGGTTTCAGCACGTTTTGGCGAAGCTGTGGCCGAAGGAAAATTTACGGAAGAGCTGCAGCGAACAGGGTGGTATTTCACAACGGTGCTGATTGGACTGGCTATCCACGCATTTGTGACCTTACCGTTAATTTATTGGATCTTCACGCGCAGGAACCCGTACCGCTTCTTGTTACACATGTCTCAGGCATTACTGACGGCCTTTTCAACGGCCAGTTCCTCCGCCACACTGCCGGTCACCATGGAGTGCGCCAATTTGAAGGCCGGCGTGTCCATGCGATCGACTAAGTTCGTCCTGCCGTTGGGAGCCACCGTCAACATGGACGGTACAGCCCTGTACGAAGCGGCCGCGGCAATCTTCATCGCGCAAGTAATCGGCATGGATCTCACGCTGCTACAACAGATAACGATTGCCATCACGGCAACTCTGGCCGCCATTGGGGCGGCCGGAATTCCCGAAGCCGGCTTGGTGACAATGATCATTGTGCTCAATGCTGTGGGACTTCCTCTGGGCTACATCACCCTGATTCTCTCGGTCGACTGGCTCTTGGACCGGTTCCGCACGGCAGTCAACGTCTTCGGCGATTCCATAGGATCAGCGGTTGTTGAAAAAAGCTTTGAAAAGTGACCTGTTGCTCGCTCCGATATGTCTGCCCAGCAATCCAACGAGCAGCATCTAAAAGGCGAGATTGTTACACAACGGTTTGAGTATTCAAATATTCGAACAAAACGTTGCCGTAATCACGTGATAACAGACCCTGTCGAGCGACTTCAGAATCTTGATCGCCCCCACTCCGTTAAGCCACTTCGGTGTTAGGACCTGACGTGCCTTGTGACACGTGCTTGTTCCTTTCCAAATCGTGGCGCCAATGTAACATCCACGAGGTCGCGCTTCGCAATCGTCACAAGGTTAGAGCAGCGCACTAGCTATTGACTTTTCATGATATCGCGTGTGACCGCATAACAGATATCTGAAAATCGGATGTCCAGCGTGAATACCCTAAAGGCATAAGCCCCCCTCACAGGTGTTCGACAACACATGACAATCAAGTGCGAGAGGGGGGACTCGAACCCCCATGAGATTTCTCCCACTAGATCCTAAATCTAGCGCGTATACCAATTCCGCCACTCTCGCACCACGAAGTAGTTACCAGACAGCAAGAATTCTAACGGCTCGAGAAACCGCACACAAATTGCACTGTTTGTTCGAACAAAAATTGTTTGCAATGAATCATCGGCACTTGTAAAATTGACCGCTGAACAGCCGGATGTTAGGTTTCTGTGGTCTCTGCCCCACCACAAGAATCATCCCGGCTGTTTGTTTTTTACTATTTTCTTGACAGCACAGGGGATTTGTTGTGTAATCTGACGAAACTCGGTATGCCGATAGAAGTTCCGGATTGGCGGCCGGGTTCCCCGACCACATTGTGACCAAGACCTGCCAAGAACTCGAGTTTGAGCTGGGAATACGAATTCCTAACCAATTATTCCACGAATTTGCTGAGTATTGTATTAGGTTCTTCGTGGCGGTTTAAAACGTTTCACATGGCAGATTGAACTTGTGAAATGACTGGTAACTAGACTTCTGGCACTTTTTAATCGGAAATCACGTCGGTCAGTGCACCAAACGCACGCGGACTGTTCAGTTCGGCTGGGTGAACTGTTCATGTTCCGCTAAACGCACTACCGGGGACAGAGTGCAGGGGTTAGACGATAGGGTCAGGCTAATGAGGACGGGAACCGCATACGACCGTGTGGTGATCACCGGAGTGGGAACGGTTTCACCAATCGGCATCGGCAACCACGCGTTTTGGAGTAACCTGATTCGCGGACGTTGCGGAATTGACTATCTTCGCTCAGTGCCCAGCACCAGTTTGCCCTCTAAGCTTGCAGCAGAGATTCATGATTTCGAACCACTCGATTTTCTACATTGCCGCAAGTTCTTGAAAGTGATGTCTCGCGACATTCAATTGGGTGTGGCAGCGACATCGTTGGCGATGCAGGACGCGGGTTTGCGGCGAGGCTGCATCGATCCACAGCGACTGGGCGTCGAATTCGGGGCAGGTCGCATTTCAACAATGCCCGAAGACTTGGCCGAAGCCGTATCGCACAGTGCCACGTCTGAGCAGTCGTTCGAATTGACGCGTTGGAATGAGGGCAGCATGGGGAAAATCGCCCCACTATGGTTGCTAAAACGGTTGCCGAATATGCCTGCTTGCCACGTCGCGATCGAACACGACGCCCAGGGGCCGAACAATACGATCACAAGCCGGGATGCTTCGGCATTGCTCGCATTGGCGGAAGCCGTGCGGGTCATCGAACGCGGTGCAGCTGACTGCATGATCGTTGGTGCATGTAGCTCGAATATTCATCCCGTCGACATTGCCAAGATGAATCTGTTTGAAAGCTTGTCGCGTCGGGACGATGACCCCAAACGTGCTTGTCGCCCATTCGACAGATTCCGCGATGGCACTATCGTCGGGGAAGGAGCTGCCGCGTTTGTAGTCGAACGCTACGACCAGGCTCGCCAGCGACAAGCTAACATCTACGGAGAAATTCTAGGTGTCGGAGCAGGCTGCGACGGACGTGGCTATCGCAACGGTGCGGGCGGAACTGGCTTGGTCCGAGCAATACAGGCGGCTCTGCGCCAGTCCTGCGTACAACCGCGCGAACTTGGCCATATCAATGCACACGGGAAAAGCACGCAGCGAGATGATTTAGTTGAGGCCCGGGCTTATCATACCGCCATGGGCTCAGACGTCGACACAATTCCGGTTATTGCCTTAAAGAGCTACTTCGGTAATTTCGATGCCGGCACAGGTGCAGTGGAACTTGCGGGAAGCTTGCTCGCCATACGCCATGGAGAGATTCCCGCAACATTGAACTACGAATTTCCTGATCCGCAGTGCCGACTGAATATTGTCCATACTGGTCCACGCCGTTTGCGCAATCGAACAGCCCTGAGCGTAAATCGAACGAACATGGGGCAAAGTGCCGCTGTCGTCGTACGGGCGATTTGATCCGCCACTCCGATAAGAACCTCTACAGCGGTCATCTTTGGTCGAGAAAGACGACGTTTGGAATTGCGCAACAATTAGCCGCCTACTCGAAAAATCCGAAAAAGCTTTTGAAGTTTCTATAGTTTGCCAAGTGCCGCTACAATCTTTAATCCTCATGACTCTGACGATCGCTATCTGAAGTCCCTCACAAGTCCTTCCGGTGTCATAATCCATAAAGCCAGCCTCACTTTCCAACCGATACCACAAATCGGTTAGATCGGTTAGCTTCTCATGCGATTAAGTCTTTTTTCCAAAAGTCTCTCTAATCGATCTCTGCTCCCTGCGTTGGCAGACTCCGATCGAAGAATGCAAAAGTTACAACCTCATTCGCACTCAAACCGTCCTCAGCAAAGCATCCGTCGGATCGCAAATCGCGAGTTCCGCTCGGCTCATTTGGTCGGTATTTGTGGTTCGGGCATGAAGGCATTAGCTGAACTGTTAATCGGACTGCGATGGAATGTCACCGGCTCAGATTTGGAGTGTCCAACTGAGAAGATTTCGTCCTTGCAACAGCGAAGCTTGCGAATACACCAGGGACACGACGCTCGATTTCTTCCACCCGACACCGATGTATTGATTTACAGTCCCGCGATCGGCCACGACAATCCGGAACGCATCACAGCAGCCAAGAGAAAAATCCCACAACTGTCCTACAGCCAGATGTTGGGTCAGTTGATGCAAACACGTTTAGGAATTTCCATCGCTGGCACGCATGGAAAAAGCACGACCACGGCAATGGTGGCATGCATTTTGACCGATGCCGGCAAGTCGCCATCAGCGATAGTCGGAGCCGAGATATGTGGCCGCAACGTTAGCGGTTGGGCGGGCGACGGAGACTTGTTCGTAGTCGAAAGCTGTGAATATCAACGGAATTTTTTGGATCTTTCACCTCGCTGCGCAGTGATTTTGGGGATCGAACCGGACCATTTTGACTACTACCAGAACCTGGCCGACATGCAAGAGGCCTATTCCGAGTTTATGGCCGCCGTACCGACTGAGGGATGTCTGATCGTTCGCAAGGACTGCCCGACATCGATCGCGGCAGCGCAATCATCGATCGCGCCTGTTCTGACATTCGGACCATCGTCTGACGCCGACTGGTGGGCCACCGACGTGCGTCGCACGGAGACCGGATCACGATTTCGTGTTTTCTATCGCCGGAAGTTCTTCACGGAAATTTCTTTGCAAATCCCTGGTAGACACAATGTAAACAACGCGTTGGCCGCCGTGGCCATCTGTCACCATCTTGGTGTTTCCGCTCAAACCGTGCACAACAGCTTGCAAGAATTTCGTGGAATTGCCCGTCGATTTGAACACGTTGGTTCGTGGCGTGGTGTCACACTGATCGATGATTATGCTCACCATCCGACCGCGGTGAAGGCAACTCTCCAGACAGCTCGTGAGAAATTCGGTCATAGACGCATTTGGTGCGCATTTCAACCCCATCAGGTTTTACGCACTCAATCGTTGCTCAAAGAATTTTCCGAAAGCTTTACCACAGCCGACGA
>CAUZSN010000153.1:0-6116 GCA_963582345.1 Planctomycetota bacterium | reverse complement strand
GGGTCAACAGTTTTCCGGCCAAGCGCCGCTGGATCGCATCGGGTTTGAGTAGAATCAACGTGTGCTGCGTTCCCATATAGCGAATTCCTTCGTCAGAACTTCCTGCTTTTCGATTTGTCAAGCTGCCGCTCTGTTACAGCGGTGACAACATAGCACGAAATTCTCCGAACAGATAGTGGCTGTCATGCGGGCCTGCCGACGCTTCCGGATGGTACTGGACACCGCAGGCCGAATGATCGCGATGCCGAATCCCTTCGACAGTATGATCATTCAAATTGATATGAGTGACCTCAACGTTTTCAGAAAACGAATCGGCGCGAAGAGCGAATCCGTGATTCTGGGCGGTAATCTCAATACGGTTCGTAATTTTATTCAGCACCGGTTGATTCGCACCGCGATGTCCGAACTTCAATTTGAAGATATCTCCGCCGCATGCTAGGCCCAGTAATTGGTGCCCCAGACAGATTCCGAAGATTGGCGTCTTGCCCAAAAGCTTGCGAATTGTGCTGACGGCATATTCGAGCGGCCGAGGATCTCCCGGTCCATTGGACAAGAAAACCCCGTCTGGTTGCATTGCAAGGATTTCTTCGCACCCAGTCGTACCAGGGACCACGCTGACGCGACAACCCAGTTGCTTCAGATGTCGCGGGATATTCCACTTCATTCCGTAATCGATAGCGACGACGTGCGGTACCTCATTGGACAAGTTGGCATTGTCGTGCAATTGTGTGTATCCGGGCGTTGTGGATGCCTTGAGGAATTCGGAAACACCTTCGTTCCAATCGCAGTTGCTGTCGGGAACAACATCTTGGACCAAGTCTTGACCGGTAAGCTGCGGGCTACTGCGGGCTTTGTCCACCAAAGACTCGTCGTCCAGATCAACGGTCGAAAGCACACCGGTCATTGCGCCGTGAATTCGAATGCGGCGTACTAGCGCACGTGTGTCGATGCCTTCCAGTCCGATGACTCCGGCTGCAGATAAGTAGTCGTCCAGCGAGCGAGTTGAGCGAAAATTACTCGGCTCTCGACACAGTTCGCGGACGATGAATCCGCGGAGTGACAGGCCATCGCTTTCTACGTCTTCCGCGTTGCTGCCATAATTGCCGATCAACGGATAGGTCATCGTCACAATTTGACCGCAGTAGGAGGGGTCGGTGAGGATCTCTTGATAGCCGGTCATACTGGTGTTAAAGACGACCTCGCCAAAGGCTTCCCCCTCGGCGCCGAAGGCATCACCGGTGTACACGGTTCCGTCGACAAGTGCGAGTTTCCCTGATCGATGCATAAGCATTGTGGTTGAACAAGGGGCCGATCGCATTACGGTTCAACAGATGCGTAGCAAATTGGTGAACTTAAAATGGATGCCCTAAGAGACATGTTCGGGGATCATTAGCCACCACGCTTAACTTTTTAGCAGACCGTCGCATGAATGAGAAGAGACAACGATGGATTCCGGGAACGTTGATGCGTTCGAATAAATTGCCTATCGGGAGATGAAGGTGAATCGGCGAATGCCGAATCGTGAGGTCGCAGTTATTATGACGCTGCCGTAGAATACTGTTTACGATTGATATAATTAGCGACATCGTTCGAGATTTTCGAGAATTTTGGGAATTTGCATCAGTGGTAGCTCAATTCGCCAACCTCTCCGGATTACGCGCTGTCGTCACTGGCGCTTCGAGTGGTATCGGTCGTGCCATTGCCTACGAGCTAGCTCGTGGCGGTACTGACATCCTCATTCATTGTCGTCGATCCGTCGCATCGGCGGAGAGCTTGGCCAGCGAGATTCGCAGGCTTGGCCGAGATGTCGAAGTGGTTACCGCTGATTTAGGCGACATAGAGGGTTTGCCGAGATTTGTAGAGAAGGCGTGGCAGTGCATGGGCCAGATCGATATTTGGGTCAGTAACGCGGGTGTCGACCTATTGACCGGTCCCGATGCAGAACTCGAGTATGAGTTGAAGCTTCAGAAATTGTTGGACGTTGATGTGCGTGCGACAATATTGTTGGGTCGGCTAGTCGGACGGAAGATGTCTGAAGCTGGTCAGGGAGTTATTTTGAACATTGGCTGGGATCAGGCTGATCGTGGCATGGCGGGCGAAAGCGGCGAAATGTTTGCAGCGGCGAAAAGCGCGGTCATGGGATTCACGCGTTCGTTGGCGCTAAGCGTGGCTCCTGACGTGCGAGTGAACTGTATCGCTCCCGGTTGGATTCAGACTTCCTGGGGCGAGTGGGCCAGTGAAACATGGCAGCATCGGGTACGCCGTGAAACACCATTGGGCCGTTGGGGCACACCTGAAGATGTCGCGGCATTGGCCAGGTTCCTTGTCAGCCCCGATGCAGCGTATATTACAGGACAAGTTATTTATGCCAATGGCGGAGCTGTCCGCTAAGAGTTATCCAAATCGAGGAATTGGGGATTGAAGAGTGATTTTCCTTGCAACGCTTTAGCCGGCGGGTGAAACAGCCGTCCTACTTCACTTGGCTGAAGTGTTCCTTATTCTTGTAACGATACTAAAGGGTGAACTAGCGCTGATTGCGATGAATCTGTGATCTTAAGTGAGGAGTCATCTATGGCTGAAGACGTCGTTTTGATCGAAGACGAACTTGAACGGGAATTGCAGTCGCTGCCGGATTGGGAAGTCTGGGATGGATGGTTGCGTCGGACATATACCACACCCGGCTGGCCCCACACTTTATTGCTTGTCAACACGATCGGTTATCTGAGTGAAGCTGCGTGGCATCATCCAGATTTGTCCGTCGGTTATGCGAAAGTGACAGTGAAATTGCAAACGCATCGAGTGCTCGCCGTGACTTGGAGCGATATCGCATTGGCCCGGAAAATTCACAAAGTCGTGATGTGGAAGCCCGACGAAGACTCGCCACTGGACGGTTTTCCGAAAAATTGGGTTCGCTAACAATGTCCGGCTCGGGCGAGCGAATTCTGTTTGTGACGGGACGGTTGGCGGAGTTCTCTCTTCGTCGCGTTCTTGTATCATTATCCGGGCAGGTGGGGTTTGAGTATGAAGTTGCTGTACTGGGAATCAGTGTCGCTGCCTTAATGCAAACTGATTGGGTCGTACAAAAACTGAAACTCGATTCTTCATTCAACCGAGTGATTATGCCGGGATGGTGCCAGGGTGACTTGCAGCCGCTCGAAGCGAGTTTTGGCACATCATTTGAACTGGGGCCGAAGGATCTGGCCGATCTACCCCAATTCTTTGAATGCAATGGTCAGGAGATGCCGGAATTGTCTCGCTACGACATCGAAATCCTGGCGGAAATCAATCACGCGCCGCGCCTGTCGGACGACGAAATCGTTCGTGAGGCGGAGTCGTACAGGACTAGCGGTGCTGACATAATCGATCTGGGCTGTATACCTGGAGAAACTTGGGATCGAGTTGGCGAGGTAACCCGTCTGCTGCGAGCTTGCGGATTGCGAGTTTCGATAGATAGTTTTGACCGCTCGGAAGTCGAGGCCGCGGTCGTGAATGGCGCGGAATTGGTTCTAAGCTGTAACAGCAGTAACCTGGATTGGATTTCAGTATTGGACGCCGAACTCGTCGCTATCCCGGATGATCCGCACGACTTATCAACATTGGATCGCACAGTCGACGTACTGTTAGAACAGAAGGCCAGGATTCGAATCGATCCGGTCCTGGAACCAATTGGATTCGGATTTGCGGCCTCATTGGCTCGGTACTTCGAAGTTCGGCGGAAATGGCCTGAAATCGAAATTATGATGGGGGTGGGGAATCTGACCGAATTGAGCGAAGTCGACAGTGCTGGTGTAAACTTCTTGCTTGCTGGCATTTGTCAGGAGTTGGGCATTAAGAGCATTCTGACAACTGAGGTCGTCAATTGGGCACGCTCGGCCGTGCGTGAATTCGATTTGGCTCGGCGACTGATGCATTATTGTATTAACAATAAGGTGCTGCCGAAGCATTTAGACATGAGCTTAGCAATCTTGCGGGATCCCAAACTGCGTGAGATGGGCGAAGAGGAACTCGTTCGAATGGCAAGTCAACTAAAGGATCCCAATTTTCGCGTTTTCGTAGAACGGGGCGAGATTCATCTAATGAACCGCGATGGTTATTGGCGAGGCACTAATGCTTACGAATTGTTCAATCGAATGGTCTCAGAATCTTCCGATTCGGGTTCGTCATTGTTGACACCATCGCACACGTTCTATTTGGGATATGAAATGTCAAAAGCCGTTACGGCATTAAGTCTTGGAAAACGATACACTCAAGACGAATCGCTGGAGTGGGGCTTTCTGACAGTGCCCGAACGCTGGAAGAAAGATTCAGGGCTTATGCCGAATGATTGACCAAAGAATTGTGAAATCATCTGCAATTTTCCTTAAACTACCTGCGATCTAAGCAGACGGCATGGCCGCATCGGGTTTACCGCTAGTGCATGAGCTTTCGTCAGTTCCTGACGTGTTGATGGTTCTACAGGCTTTCAGCGAGTGTCCGTCGCCGTTATTAATGGAAAGTACATTGCGGCGCGATCGTATCGGTCGATATTCATTCCTTACAGCCGAACCGTTTCATTTTTTCCAGATTCAGACTGCGAGATTCGGAATCGATGCGTTCGCCGATGTTAGCCGGGCCGTTGCACGGATGCGAGCAATTCCCGTCGAAGGTTTACCGCCGTTTCAAGGAGGCGCCGCTGGGCTGTTGTCGTATGAGTTGGGCAAGGTGTGGGAACACGTCCCATCACCCGCGAGTGATGAATTTCAAATGCCGGCTTTGGCTGTTGGGCTATATGATTGGGTCGTTGCCTGGGACCATGAATCCGATCGCGCTTGGGTAATTTCACAGGGTTTCCCAGAAACTGATCCGGGTCGGCGAACGGACCGAGCTGCGAATCGATTGCAGTGGGTCTTGGAAAGACTGCGTGATTTCGACGCAGACAGCATTTCGAACATCGGCTGGCAGTTTCGACGGTCCTGTGCCGAACGGATTTCGGCGAAGCGGTTGACTCGTCAATGGTCGGCACCAGGTCTGGAAGGCCTGACAAGCAATTTTTCGCGTGACGATTATCTCCAGGCGATCGAGCGTGTGATCGAGTATATCTTTGCCGGCGATATTTTTCAGGCGAATCTGTCGCAACGGCTATTGTTTCCTGCTGAACGAGACCCACTCGAACTGTACGCGCGGTTGCGGGTGTGCAACCCGGCTCCATTCTCCGGTTTTTGTTCGCACGGCGATTGGTCGATCGTCAGTTCATCGCCCGAGCGGTTTGTTCACGTGCGTGACAACAAGGTCGAAACGCGTCCAATGAAAGGCACGCGTGGTCGGCGAGCCGCTCCGGAAGCCGACCTGTTTACCCGCGACGAACTCCGCGAAAGCGAAAAGGACCGAGCGGAAAACGTGATGATTGTTGATCTGTTGCGGAATGATCTATCGCGTGTGTGTGCTCCAGGTTCGATTCGCGTCCCGCATCTATGCGGTGTCGAAACGTACGAGACCGTACAGCATCTGGTTTCGGAAATTCAAGGGACTTTATCTAGCGGCAATGACGCGTGGAACCTGCTGAAGTCCGTCTTTCCCGGTGGATCAATCACGGGCGCGCCAAAGGTTCGCGCAATGGAAATTATTGCCGAATTGGAGCCGACCGTCCGGGGACCATATTGTGGAAGTCTGTTTTACGTTGGCTTCGATGGCTCTATGGATAGCAGCATCCTGATTCGAACCTTGATCTGCCGTCATGGATGGATTCAATGCCCTGTCGGAGGCGGTATTGTCGCCCAGTCTGATCCGGTGGCCGAGTACGAAGAGACACTACACAAGGCGGAAGGCATGCTCAGAGTTTTGACCTAGAAAGCGACGATCATACGACTGTTCCAGGATTCCAGTCCGTTTCCATGATCATATTAATCGACAACTACGATAGCTTCGTCTACAACCTAGCCCGTTATTTTGCTGAGATGGGCTGCCAGACTTTGGTGGCTCGAAACGACAAGATTTCGGTCAGTGAAGTGCGCTCATCAAATCCGGCTGCGGTGATTCTGTCTCCTGGTCCTTGCACACCACAGAAAGCGGGACTTTGTGTCGAGGTGGTTCAGGAACTTGGTTGCTCGATCCCAATACTTGGAGTGTGTCTAGGCCAT
>CAUZSN010000152.1:0-6154 GCA_963582345.1 Planctomycetota bacterium | reverse complement strand
CCATCTTGCATTGTCTGTTTACGTTTCAGTCGGTAGTGCTGTGCCAAATACATCATGCTCATCACAAAGCCGACAATCACACCAGCAATCCCGAATACTAACAGTGCCGCGTGCAGCATACTCCAGCCGTGGGTTTTTTCACTGACCAGTGCAATCTTGCCATCTCTGACAAAGTACGCCGAGCCGATCAAAAATAACACCAACGGCAACAGGAATAGACCAATCGCTAATTCCCGGTCGATCATCGTCAGAAACAGATAGAACAGGATGGCAATCCAGGCCAACACTAGTAGCCAATCACGCGTCGAGCTTAATAAAGGCGGCAATTTTGCTTCGCCACTTTCAACGAGGAGATACATGGAATGTGCGATGAATCCAGCCACACCGAACAAAAGCATGGCTGCCTGATTGATTACGCTGCGGCGCATTAGCCGCGACAACTCCAATGCAAACGTGATCAGATAACTAGCCAAGAAACAGAAGACATGCACCTGGACCATACAAGACTTTCGAATTTGAAGCGGTGCGAATGTAACCGACAGGATTTTCAGCGTTTGAGTTTGTCGTATCGATAATCAATCTATTATACACGACCTATGCTCGCTGAGGAGCTTCGCCGAACTACGAAGGGGCTACTCTTATCTTGTCCAGCCATGGCCTTAACCACTTAGAACTCGTTCTTCTCGGGCCGCCTTGGTGCCGATGTGGTTGATCTTCAGTCCAAACTTTTCACCGATCTTGACAGCTTCGGCTCGACAATACAATCGATTATTGACGCCTAGAGCCAACAGTTTTTCACAGGACTTGTTGAACGAGATTAGAGTTCCCCGAGTCAATTCTCTGAGATGCGAAGTCTTGAATACTGAGGTACACATTTTGCGCGCGGATTCGTTCCCGTTTTTTCATTATCATGGTGGTGCCAGCGACTTCTGTGAAATCACCATAAATTGTTCAATAGTCTAATGTTCACTGAAGCTAGAACATAATTTTTGAGCTTTTCTAGTGTTGAATTGATGACTACACTATCCGCACTCATTAGCACTGCGTAGAATACGCCAGAGGTTCTCAGGCAGAGCGCAACCTTATCAAGCGAGCAGTAGGCAGAAGAACAATGAAAGAGGGCATTCATCCTGAGTACATGGAGACCGAGGTCACGTGCGGGTGTGGAAACGCATTCAAAACCCACAGCACCGTTCCGAAGCTCAACGTCGAAATTTGCTCGAGCTGCCACCCGTTCTACACAGGTCAGATGAAGTACGTAGACAGTGCCGGCCGCGTCGAGAAGTTCCAGAAGAAGTACAACTGGAACCAACGCAAGAAACAGGTGAATCAGACGGTCGAAGCAAAAGCAAGTGCTGAGATCCAACAGGCCGAAGCTGTTGTCGAAGATCCTGAAGACTAGTTGCCAAGTCGCTAATTGTGATGTGCTTCATGGATGTGGTGGAAGTGTACAGGTGTTGAAAAGGACATTTTGTCTTCGCCGAACCGATTGTGATTGCACCGAGAGTTGATGTCAGGCTTGCCGGGCTTCAATCCGGCGTATTTGACGCTGTCCTGTTTCAGCCTCCAGGCGGCACGTAGCTTCGATCCGCGCAATTTTCGTAAAGGAAGACGGCGAACTGCGCAACCGTTAAGTGGTCTCTCCATCTGGTGACGTCTGCAAGACGTGTCCTCGAGCACGCTCGGTGCCGATGTCAACTTGGTTTCAGGTTTCAGGTTTCCAATGTTTCCAAGTTTACAAGCTAAATTAGACCGCTT
The DNA here is from genome assembly GCA_963582345.1 of Planctomycetota bacterium. Taxonomy (GTDB): domain Bacteria; phylum Planctomycetota; class Planctomycetia; order Planctomycetales; family Planctomycetaceae; genus CAUZSN01. The sequence goes on along the minus strand of CAUZSN010000152.1, from coordinate 4,396 downwards.
CGAAGAGCTTGAAAGACAGCTTCAGAAACTGGAAATCATTGCCGACATCAATAAGCTGTTGGCGACTCAGCGCGAGTACGGCGGACTCACGAAGGTCGCGAAGACGGTGCGAGAATACAACAACTTAGAAGAAAATATCGAAATAGCGAAAATGATGATTCGGGATGAGAGTGATCCTGAATCCAAAACTTACGCTGAACAGGAACTGGCGGAACTTTCGGAACAGAAACAGTCGTTGGAGTCGAAATTGGAAGAGTTGGTCGCTGCCGGCGATTCCATAACCCGCGGCGGTTTGATCATGGAAATTCGGGCCGGAACGGGTGGAGACGAGGCGGCTTTGTTCGCTCGCGATATGTTCGAATTATATCAACGGTTGGCCGATCAGCGGGGCTGGAAGTACGAGGTGATCGATATGCATTCGACCGAATTGGGAGGGATCAAGGAAGTGGTCTTTTCAATCACTGGTGAAGCAGCCTTCCATCAATTGCAGTTCGAAAGTGGAGGTCACCGTGTTCAACGCGTTCCAGAAACCGAAACTCAGGGGCGCATTCATACCAGTGCTGCCACAGTGGCCGTACTCCCGGAAGCCTCAGACGTGGAAATTGAGGTCCATCCCGACGATTTGAGGGTCGATACATACTACGCCAGCGGACCAGGCGGTCAAAAGGTTAATAAGACCGCCAGCGCCGTTCGGATTACCCATCTGCCGACGAATACTGTGGTTCAATGCCAGGACGAAAAAAGTCAGCACAAGAACCGGGCTAAGGCGATGCGGGTGCTCCGCAGTCGGTTGCTAGAGGCAAAGCAACAGGAAGTCGCCAAAGAACGAGCCAACCAACGTCGTACGCTGATCGGTTCGGGTGACCGCAGCCAGCGCATCCGCACGTACAACTTCCCTCAGAATCGCATAACCGATCACCGCATCGGTTTGTCGTTGTATAAGTTGGATCAAGTGATGCAAGGAAATATGGACGAAGTCATTAATGAATTGCTGGAATTCGATCGGCAAGAACGCCTGAAATCCGTCTCGCGAACAAGTTAATTCCGCTTCAAATATCAAACTAACTATGTACTAGTGGAAACGTGCCGTGACGGTGGAGTCGACAAATCGATTGGCTGAAGTGGATGACGTGTGGACAGTGCGACAGGTGCTTGGGTGGACGATCGCCCATTTAAAGAAGCACGGCAGTCAGTCGCCACGTTTAGACTCTGAGGTTCTACTGGCGTATGCACGCGGCTGCCAACGGATCGAACTCTACACTCACTTTGACGATTCGTTAACCAACGACGAACGGACCGTGATGCGCCAATTGGTGCAGCGACGTGCACAGGCGGAACCGGTCGCGTATTTGGTTGGACATCGCGAATTTTTTGGTCTGGACTTTCGTGTTACTCCAAACGTCTTGATTCCTCGACCTGAAACCGAAACTCTGGTGATGGAAGTGCTGCAAATCGTCGAGGATTTTCCGGAGCCGCGGATCCTGGACGTCGGTACCGGGTCGGGGTGTGTAGCCATTTCGATCGCAGTCAATCAACCGCGGGCCCAAGTGACCGCTAGCGATGTTAGCAAAGCAGCGCTGCAGGTGGCTCGCAAGAACGCGGACGGGCACGCAGTCGCAGAACGAATTCAATTCCTGTTGGGCGATTTGTTTGCGCCGATGACATCTGATCAGCAATTCCACATTGTCGCCAGCAACCCGCCGTATGTCACCGAATCCGAAATTGGCACGCTGCCGGCCGACATACGATTGCACGAACCTAGGCCGGCACTCGATGGTGGTTCCGACGGATTAGTCGTTTTACGGCGGCTTATTGAGCAAGCTCCCACGCACTTGATCGACTCAGGCTATCTCATATTCGAGATTTCTGACGGACAAGGAACTCGCGTATGTGATCTGCTGAATGCGAATGGCTCATACACCGATATCGAGGTTGTGAAAGATCTTGCAGGCCAATCCCGAGTTGTGCGAGCGCTGAAAGTTTCTTAACTAAAACTGGATTCGTACGTAGTTCGTCCTTTAGGCCGCGTTCAGTCAATTCGGAATCGCCTATAGGCTGCATTACGAACAATTTCGGAGGCCCAAGGATGGACATGTTCATCGTTCACGGCGGGAAGCCACTTCGGGGTTGCGTCAAGGTCGGAGGAGCGAAAAATGCGTCATTACCTATTATGGCGGCAACGTTGGCATCACAGGGCCGAACCGTACTAAACGGTGTTCCGGATCTTGTGGACGTGGCAACATTGTCCGACTTGTTACGCAGTTTGGGCACTCGAGTTGAGCGTCACCACAATGGATCCTTGGAACTCGAAGTGACTGACCCACGGTCAAACGTCGTGGACTATGAATTGGTAAGACGCATGCGGGCGAGTTTTTGCGTATTGGGACCGTTGCTCGCCCGGCGAGGACACGCTTGTGTCTCGTTACCCGGCGGTTGCAATATTGGTGACCGGCCGATTGATTTACACCTGAAAGGCTTGCAGGCCTTAGGGGCTGACGTTCGCGTCGATCGAGGATATGTCGTCGCCAAAACCAACGGGCTGCGCGGCAACAGTATCTACTTGGGCGGACCATTCGGTAGCACGGTCACAGGCACCTGCAACGTAATGATTGCCGCAACTTTGGCCGATGGTGTTTCCACTATTGAAGCGGCCGCGTGCGAACCGGAAGTTGTCGATCTGGGAAATTATCTGAACAATATGGGAGCCAGAATTTCCGGCCTGGGAACGCCGTTTGTGCGCATCGAAGGCGTTCGCGAGTTGCATGGAACCACGCACACAGTAATTCCCGATAGGATCGAAGCAGCGACGTTGATGATCGCTGCAGCAATCACAGGTGGTAGTGTTGAGTTGGAAAATGTCTGCACGGATCACATGACTGCGGTTATCGAAAAACTTCGCGAAATCGGAGTTACGATTACATTGACGGATGATGCGAAAAAGGCAGGGCAATCGCGACCGATTGTCCACGTCGTCGCTGCGAAAACACTGCGTCCGGCCGACTGTAGTGCCTTGGCGTATCCCGGCATTCCGACCGACCTGCAGGCGCAGTTTATGTCGCTATTGAGCGGTGCCGATGGAATCAGCATCGTGACGGACAAGGTTTTCCCGGACCGATTTTTGCACGCGCCGGAACTAGTACGGCTCGGCACCCGTATTCGCCGTGAAGGTGCGAGTGCAATTATCAGTGGAGTTTCACAATTGAGTGGTGCCTGCGTAATGGCCTCCGATTTGCGTGCCAGTGCCGCATTAGTTCTGGCCGCATTGTCTGCTCAAGGAGAATCCGTGATCCGACGGATCTATCACCTGGACCGTGGCTATGAACGACTGGAAGAAAAACTGAACGCTCTGGGTGCCGACATTCGTCGCGTTGAAGACGAACCAGGGAACATGCCGATTGCGTTAAGGCGGTCATCCGATCATAGAGAACCGGCGATATAGGCGTCACGTTTCCAACCCCGACGTGACACGGGCGTTCCTGGCCAGCCAGGTGGCGGATGCTGCACGCATTAGCATTTTTTAAACCAACCCGTAAATCATCAGGCTTAGTGATGCACCGAGAACGACTCCGAGCAGGACGAGTATTTCCGGCATTGGGTTGTGCTATGGAACTGAATCTTGCATGCCTTAACGATGATGCAAATCAACCACAATGAACTATTTCACATTAGCCCGTAAATCGTAGCATAGGAGCCGTGGTGGTCCACTTTTGGTGTGCCCGGCTTCTGTGTAGCCAAGCGATGAGTTCTGACATACATACAGCAGGCCGCGGCTCAGTACGGGCAGTCCCCAAGTGTGAATGCTATTAAACAACCAGGCTCGATCCAGTTCGTCATAACCATTCGGTGTTAGGTTCAGCCAGATCAAGTGGCCGAGTTCTCCCAGGCATAGGCCGTGTCCATCGACGAGGAGTAATGATCCACGTAGAGTCGTGAATGTCGGATCGCTTACCTTGCGACCGTTGATCGTCACGATTTCTTTCCAAAGCGGAACCTTTCGCCAGACCACTCGACCAGTTTTCAATTCTAGGCAAGCCATGCATGCATCCACTTTGTTGCGCCCATCGAACGCATAGAGGAAGCCATCCTTGTGTACCGCAGTATTCCAGTGAAGTCCAAGTTCGTTATCTCTGGTATTGTGCTCTCGATCTCTCGTTGTCCAGACTGTCGTATGGGAAAAATCTTTGTTGATTCTTAACAGGGCACTTCCTCTCCTGTAACTTGCTGAAATGAAAACTTGGTTGCCGACGACCAACGGACACGACGCATTGACCGACTCGTAACTACGGCTGCGCCAAGAAAACCCGAAGTCGATTGCACCGTTTGTAGGATTCAGCGACAGAAGCCCTCCGCTCGGTGGATGACTATCGCCACCAGCGAAAATAAAAACTCGACGGTG
>CAUZSN010000151.1:0-6189 GCA_963582345.1 Planctomycetota bacterium | reverse complement strand
ACAGTCTTTTAGTCCAATAGTCGCGATCAGATGTGCATCGGTCGAGCGGATGATGCAGCCGTTGGTATCAAGGCCGCAAAACGGACCATCGACGACGTTACCGGACGAATCGACATCCAAATGTCGCGCCAAAGACTGCCAACTGCCCACATCGTCCCATTCGAACGGTGCTTCCAACACACAAACCTCGGACGCTCGTTCTAGTACGGCGTAATCGATCGAGATTGACTTCATTTGCGGGAATTCTTCTTCAAGCGAGTCTTGCCAGGTGTCACTACCCAGTTTCTCCGCCAGCTTGATTAACCGCGAGTAGATCTCCGGTTCGAATTGTTCCAATGCTGTCAGAATCTGTTGCGCTTTCCAAACGAATATGCCGCAATTCCAATAGAAGTGGCCGCTGTCGACGTACTCAACAGCCGTTTCGCGATCAGGCTTTTCACGAAACGATTTGACCTGGAACGCACTGCCATCAGAATTGGGCAGCGCCACTCCGCGTTCGACATAACCGAATTCTGTCGACGGGTAGGTAGGGGAAACTCCAAACAGAATGAAAAGCTCCGGATGTCGCTCTACGATTCCGACCGCACGCATAGCTGCGTCGTGAAACGACTCGTTAGGATACATGACGTGGTCTGCCGGCATGACCAGCATTACGGCCTCTGCGTCCTGCTGCAGCAACTGGATGGCCGCCAACCCGATACACGGAGCGGTGTTGCGCCCGCACGGTTCGATCAGGATATTGTCCACCGGAATTTGGAGAAGTTGCCGCGACGTTTCTTCCGCCTGAGCCTGATTGGTAACAACCCACGTCCGATCCGCGTCAACCCAGGACGAACAGCGGTCGACGGTCGACTGGATCATGGTCCGCTCGCCGACCAGCTGCAACAGTTGCTTGGGCATAGTCCGGCGACTTTGTGGCCAAAACCGTGTGCCACTTCCGCCGGCCATAATCACCAGTTGAAGCATGAACTGTCCTGGGTAATTGGATTGCCGTTTCCTGATTTGAGCGACTTCAAACGAAATACTTGATGTGTTTTTTCCCTCCGCGGCATTAAGCGAATCGAGCTAACCGCTGATAGGTTCGACCAATAGTTTTCCCGCCGCCTGATGCCCCATCGAAGTAAACTGATTGCCAAATCGGATGCTGACAATGTCGGCTTCGAACTTGTTCTCGTTGACGATTCCGATCGCCCCCAATTCCAAACCCGATTCGGACAGGTATCGCAAGAACTTGGGATCTTGATTCATGACGCGGACAATTCTCACTTTTGTCTCGGGGGCACAGCGGGTCAGCAGCACGGCCGAGGCGGTGTTACCGCGCATACCACCGTCGGCGGATGGAATCGGATCGCCGTGCGGATCAAATTCCGGATGTCCCAAAAAATTGTCAATTCGGTCAATCAAAAAATCGCTCACCGCATGCTCCATGTGCTCTGCTTCCTCGTGAACCTTGTCCCACGTCAAACTGAGCGTCTGGACGAGAAATAGTTCAATCAACCGATGACGGCGCAGCACACGCAATGCCAAACGTTGTCCTGCCAAAGTCAAGCTGACTCCTTCGTACGGCTTATAGCTCGCCAAGTCCGAATCGGCCAGTGCCTTTAACATACTGGTGACCGTCCCCGGTGACACGTTCAACGCCTGCGCCAATTGTCCTGTCGACACCCAGTCCGTATCGAAGCGAATGCTGATTTGTAGAATCGCCTTCAAATAATTCTCAACGGTCAGACTGGTCATAATTCGAACTATCTATGAACTAAAGTGTGCTGTCATTCTAGATGGTTGCACCGGACACGAAAAGCACGATGGGCGACGCAGCGGCTGATTTATCGCAAATGTTCCAAGGACGTACTATTCCGCTGCTTCCGAAAGGCGCAATCCCAGAAAATGATCCGCTCACCCGGCAGATCATCGCCTCGCTTGTTGAGTCCTTGTTGCCCGAACCGCACCACGCAAGAGAAATTTGTTGTCTGACTCTGCCGAAACTCAGATCAAACCTTTGCGGTTCCCAAGGGGCTATTGGTCAGTTCACCAGCAATCCTGATTTTGAGTTTTTCATCCGTTTGGTCTGCTTACGTGGATACTCGCCGCTGATTCTTAGTTCCAGCATGGCGGTCGTCTTGGCCGAATTGATCGAGGACGCTTTCACCAGAATCAGTCTGACTTTCGGAACTACAAACCGTGAGATGGCGCCGCACATCACGGTCTCGAAATCGCTCGATGTGTCATCCCGCGTGGCGGAGATTGAATCGATGAGGAGCTTGCGAAACGGAATCAGGACTACACTTTCGAGTCAGCCGGCGAGAGCGATAGTACAACAGCCGCATAAACGCTAACAAGACAATTCTTCATCGCACACCACACTTTACGAATCGGACGCAAAGGCCATTCGCACTACCTCAACGATAGGGTCCAAACCAGCCGGCGTGCCGACTTCGCCGGATTAGGAAAAAGAGTTGATTGCAAATAAACTAGGTCTTGTGGAAAAACTCGTTTCGCACATGATTCACTAGTCCGACGCACGAGCCAGTAAATCGAATGTTTCTTGTTTCTGCTAAAATACGTTGAGACAGCAATGTGTCCCGGAGATGCGTAATGGAGACCGCTAGGCGGGTTTTTGTGTTGGCACTGATTGCAACCGTCAGTTCGGTTTTTGTGACTCTACAGTCCACCCGGATTGCTGGGCAGTTGCCAAAACACAACAAATCGGCGGAGTTTCAGCGACAGGTCGAAAATCTGTTGAACAGGCTCAATGACGATTTGAGAAGCGTTCGAACGCGTGCCGAGCAAGAGCTGCTACATTTGGGACCGACGATTCTACCGTTTCTGCCTACTCCGAAATTGACGCCGACTGTTTCTGTTCGCGCGGCAGTCCGACGAATCCGTATCAAGGTAGAACAGCGGAAGGCTCGCCGGTCGGTCCTATCCAGTCAAGTCACATTGCAGGGAAAGTTCCAGCTCAATCGCGTGCTCGAACAGATTCAGACTCAGTCAGACAACTCAATTGACAAATCCGGTCTTACCCCCCGCGTTCTTGACATGTCGGTGACAATCGATTACCAGCGGCAGCCGTTTTGGCGAGTGATGGACAATCTAGTCTCGCGAGCGAACTTGCAATACAACTTCCACACTAACTCGAACGGGTTGAAGCTGGAACTAGGTTCTGCCGACGGCAACGGAGACAAAAACGTGGTTTCGTATTCCGGTGCCTTCCGGATCGAAGCGAAGCCAGCCCGTGTCCGGATGATCTTCGGTGATGACGGACACCGGCTGTTGAGAGTACCCGTATTGCTGACCGCGGAACCACGTCTGCGACCGCTGGTTTTGAAATACTCGGCAGCGGATATCTCAGCGACGACAGATGACAGAGTTCCGCTGAAACCACAGAATCCCGAGGCGAGCTATGAGATACCTCTGGGTACAGGGGAAACGCAACTCCGTCCAGAGTTAAATTTCACGGTTCCGGTCTCCTCGGTGCCCCTGCGCCTGAATTTACGGGGAACGTTCGTAATGCAAATCGCTGCCGGAACCGAACGAATTGCATTCACTGATTTACCGAATGCTCAAGGGGTCGCCCGCAGGCGCGGCGGCGTCACAGTTGTTCTGAAAAAAGCCAATTTTTCAAGGGGTCCAAAGGGCCAGGTGCAAGCACGACTACAAGTGGGCGTGAGTTATGACTTCGGCGGACCGGAATTCGAATCACACCGAACGTGGATATATCACAACCAAGTTTACTTGCAGACAAAGGACGGTCGAAGTGTTGACTACGATGGTCTCTATACAGGTCGACAGTCCAATGGAGCCATCATCGTGGAATACCAATTCGAGTCATTGGTAGATAAACCGATCAACTATCACCTGATTTACGAGGCGCCGACGTTGATCACCAACATACCGATTGAGTTACAGATTTCCAAACTACCGATTGAATAATCCGAAAAAAAACAAAGAGACTATTCACTCTGCAAGAACATCCACCAATATGATTTAGAAAACATATCTCGAGAACCTGTCGGACACCGAGTTGTTGGTTCGGCCAGTTAATTGTGCAAACCATATTAGCTTGGCAATTGGGACATTTGATCAGTTCCGAGAACAGAATGGTCGAACAGGTATGTCACGACTCGATGCCCACACTGCCTGACGGATTTTCCGAAAACCATACGAAGAAGACTTCGCAGCTTGATAACGTTGAAACGTTCCATTCAAAAATGAGTATCTGAGTTTATTCGAAGAGCAGCGAGCCGACGCGCTGTCAGTGTTGGAAAAACTGAGTGACGATGACCTCCGCCAACCGGCCCCGGAATCGCTCCATCACTTCTGACCGACCATCGGAGCTGTCGTTGGCATGCACACGACTCATTGGGTCATGTGCGCCGGTCAGTGGGCCGTCGTTCGCAGAAAATTGGGCCGGCCACCATTGTTCTAGGATACAGCTCCTATCCGAATTCACCCGCTAAGAATCCTTCGTTGGGGATAAGACTCCAGCCAACAGCCGTAGGACAGCTAAAGTGTGACATCTTGGTAAAATTGACCTGGTTTCGGCTGGATTAGTGAGCAAATCACGATCCTTACATCTTGACATAAAGGCTGTTTCAGTCGTATATACGCTTCCCCTTCAATCCACGATCAACCAGCCTCTCTCTCGAATCACGTCAATCACAACCAAAACCAATGCATTCCACATCACATGCGGCTGCACTGGCGAATCGATACCGGGTTTGCCCAATTGATGGCAGCGAACGAAACCAACAGCACATCTGATCACATCTGGACGAACCAGGACAAGCTGCAATCCCGGTTACCGCCACGGCTGCGGTTGTTATGCGTCGGTCCGCAGGAACCGTCTTGGGTCAGTATCATGCTGCAACTTGACGCCGAGGGATGTCTAGAACCTCAGTTTCGGTGGGTATCATCTTCAAACGAGGCACTGACTCTACTTCGCGATGAGAGTTTCGACTGTGTCTTGATTAGTGATGCCCTTTCTCCAACCGCTGGTCTGACATCATCCATACCTTCGGAATGTGACGGTGACGCACTTAGACTACTCCGCGCCATCCGAGCCAGTGGGTGCGACGAGCCAATTGTCTTGGTTGCATCTAGCATCAATGACGAACGCTGGACCGAACTGTGCCACAAAGACTGCGAACTGCTGGTAACACCGAATCTGTGGGAATCATTGGCGCTGGTGCCGATGATCAAACGTGCCGTGTCTAGAGTGGAACAGTCACGCGAGCACCGTCGTTTGGCGACAGCTAATCATCGGCGCCTAGTCCGTGAACGAGACGAAGCCGAGCATCTGCTGAAACAACAACGACAGATTATCCAAGAACTAGAAATTTTGGCGCGACCCGCTTCGGAGCAGACCGAGTTTGCTACGATACAAACTGACGGCTATCCATCTCTGTCGACTGCAAGCCAAGCGGATACTCCCCAGTCGAGAATTCAGCTTCCCAATGAAATCAACGGCTACTACCACGAATTGCTACGAACCTATGTCATTATGGGCTCGGGCAACTTAGGTAGTGAGATCGCCAAGCTGGCGGAGTTGCTGGTTGTCGCTGGAGTGAGCCCGCGCGAAGCACTGCAATTACACTTGAAGCGAGTCGAGAGCTTGGTCGGCGGTCTAGGCAACAGGAGCACACGGCACGTGATGGCACGGGCTGACCTGTTAGCACTTGAATTAATGATCCATCTGGGCGAATGTTGCCAGCGGAAGCTGTTGTCCGCCCAGACGAACTCGCCAAATGCGCCGGCCACTTGCGAAGTGGATCTGGCTATTCATGCCGAAACTGCTTAGCCCGGATTATCCACAACCGTGTAAGCCGGCTTGAGCAACTGCTATCCATGCCGGAACTTCGGTCGTTTAACTGACGGTTCCGCCAATCCAACAGAAAATGGACATCGTGTGCAATTGATTCCTATACCAGTGGCTCCGATTCCGGTGATTCCTCAGACAGTGATCACCAGCGGTCACTCGTGCCAATCGCGTCATCAGTCCGCTTATCTACCGAATCTTCAAACACGCTCCGATCCATTCAATTTTCCTGGTGCACAACCTGACCTATTGTTTGAAGTGATGTGAAATGCGTACGAAAGGATTCAACGAAATATTTCCGTGTCATTGACTTTCCAAATGAAATTTAAATTACAGCGCAACAAGGGAAGCTAGTAACTTTGAGGGAACCT
>CAUZSN010000150.1:0-6210 GCA_963582345.1 Planctomycetota bacterium | reverse complement strand
ACGTCCCGGTGAAAACTGCCTGGGTGTGGTTACTACGCCAAAGTCGATAAGCCTCACAACGCCTCGACAACGAAATTACCTCCAACACTATCTGGACGTCATCGGTCTTTCCAGCAATCGGAAGACTCAACTCCACTGCTAGAAATCTGGTGGGAACCGGCCAAGTGTGTAGTAAGCCCATCCGCTGCCGGGATACACCGTACGTCATTGCCCGAAATACATCGCCCTGCAATTGGCACTCCTCGTCAATCGATCGCACAATGGCTGGAAGTACCACCTGAAATCGTGGTTCCGAGCAACGGTCGACTTCTGGGACAATTCGTCGTACCACGCGCCGAGAAAAGGCAGCACAGAAATCTAGTAAGCTGACACAGTCAACCATAGCGAACGAAGATGTCTCTGCCATCATTGCGGTCCTACAATATCCCACTTACAACCAAATGTGGCACTCAAAAGCGGACATTTAATTTGAAACATAATGATCAACACTATTTAAAATGTTGCTCATCCTCTTAAGTATTGGTCACCACCTCGTCAGTCTTCCAAATTCCAACTCGTCACCGCTTTGGAGCCGCCGTCCTGTCCCCACATCAGAGTCAGAAACCGGCCTGTCCAGCAAACAACCATATGACTACAATGTTGGTTTGTGTCATGCGCAATGCCAGAGAATCGTTCGAATGAAATCGATTCTGTCTTTGACGTGCTTTCTGGCCGTCTTGCCGCTGGTTGTCGGCTGTGTTTCGGCTAGCCACACCCGTTTGCCGAGTGCCCTTCCCAGACATCCACGTGTCGAACGAGGTTCTTACAGATTTCACGATCCATTTCCCGATCATCACACCGGTCCAGATACCGATCATCGTCCTACTGGATATAGTATTCAGCGCACTCAAGCTCGGACGTTGAAGGAAGGCCGCGCCGCCATCGACAGCATAAGACCCTTTCAGGGTCCACCGCCGGTCCAGACGCCAATGTTGCAATACCCTTTCGTCGTCCGCCCATGACCGCAGACGCGAATTATGGTAAACATGTAGGTCTCCCTACAAAAACTCACTGCGGCGACCTGCCGAGTCCCCTAAATCGACAACCTCTCATGAACCGACATCCGTTTGCCACGGTCCTAGTCTTGTTCGTGCTGATCGGCAGCACGTGGTTACAAAGTTCTCAGAGACTCAGAGCACAACCGACACTTCCTCGTCGAGTCGAAACTAGCGGACTCGAATTGGTTACGCCCGAAACTCAGAAGGCGATCGACACAGCATTGACCTGGATGGCCAATCGACAACATGAAGACGGATCGTTTGGTTCAGGACGACAATACCAACGCAACGTTGCCGTAACGTCGCTTGCTGGAATGGCGTTTCTGGCTGCCGGACACACCCCCGGTCGCGGAAAATTCGGCAAGAATGTCGAACTGGCCGTTGGCTTCATTTTGAAAGCGACGAAACCGAATGGCCTAATCGATGTGTCGAACAGTCAGTCTTACGGTCCAATGTACGGTCACGGATTTGCGACACTATTTCTGGCCGAGGTCTACGGCATGTGCCCTTGCAAGGCCGCGCGGCTAGACTTGGAAAGGGCTGTCAAATTGATCGTCAACACTCAAAACAAAGAAGGCGGTTGGCGTTACCATCCTGAACCCAAAGAAGCCGATATTTCGGTGACTATCTGCCAAATCATGGCGCTGCGAGCCGCACGAAACTGTGGAATGTACGTTCCCAAGCAAACAGTCGACAGGTGCATCGACTACGTGCAACGTTGCCAGAATCGGGACGGAGGGTTTCGGTATCAATTGTTCCAACGTGACAGTAAGTTTCCGCGGTCGGCCGCCGGAGTGGCGGCCTTGTATAGCGCAGGCGTCTATGAAGGCCGTGAAATCGAAGCCGGTTTGAATTACTTGATGCGTTTTTTGCCCCAGAACGCGGTCAATCGTGTCGAGGAGCATTACTTTTATGGTCACTATTACGCAGTCCAAGCCATGTGGCAGGCTGGCGGCAAGTTTTGGCAGAAGTGGTACCCGGCGATCCGCAATGAGTTATTGGTCTCGCGGCAGGTGGACGGAAGCTGGCATGACTCCATCAGCCGTGAATACGGCACAGCCATGGCCTGTATCATCCTACAGATGCCGAACAGCTACCTGCCAATCTTTAACCGATGACGACGATGCACTGCCAGTTCTCTCAATTCTCGAACATTCCAACATTGCTCGCGACCCATTTCCGCACACTCTCCAAGCGCCGTCGGACGATGAATCCCCGAGCTTTCATCCGCTGGCCTATCGTGGCTATCGTTACCGTCTGCGCGGTCACTTCCGTTTTCAGTGCTGATGTCGTCACTGTTATGGATGCGGACAGTGGCATGACTTCCGGAGCTCTACTGCAACTGACGGACGACAAACTGGTAATTGAATCGAAACAATCGCGACGGTTTCGCACCAGTGACCTGCTGCATCTTCGTTTCAACGGACGGTCCGTACAACCGATCCAACGCGGTTCAGTTGTCCTGTTGGCGAACGGAGACCGTCTCGTGGCCGAACCCACAGAAATTGATCACGAACGGATCATCGCACGCTGGTCGTCATTTCGGAATTTGGCACCGGTGAAGATTCCGCTGGAAACGATCCGCGCCACTGTGATTCAGCTGCCCCAGAACGGCACAGTTCGTGATCAAGTGATTCGGTCGTTGATCAACCGTCAGGAAGAAAACGACGTCTTAGATCTGAAGAATGGAGATCGAGTCACCGGAGAACTGCTAGAATTGGATGTAGGCAACGTTCTGCTGGAAACTGCAGTCGGAAAAGTCTCGATTCCTCGTCACGGAATCCGCGCCATCGGTTTCAATCCGAAATTGATCAGTTTTCCACAAACCAAGGGACAGCGTTCGCTATTGACGCTCGTGGATGGCTCTCGACTGACCGTCCACAAGTTGCAGCTCAAGCAGAATAAAGTGCTGTCCATGAAGGCCCTGTTCGGCACACCGTTGATAGTTCCACTTTCGGCGATTGTGACCATTCAGTTTCTTGGCGGCCGAGTTGTCTATTTGTCGGACCTGACACGTAATGATTATCGGTTCACACCGTTTCTGTCGGCTGCTTGGCAGATGCAGAATGACCGAAATGTGGCGGGAGGCCCGCTTCGCTTGCGCGGCAGGGAATATGCCAAAGGATTGGGGATGCACAGCAAGAGCAAAGTCAGTTACAGCCTGGACGGCCGTTATCGCCGCTTTCACGCGGTCGTCGGAATTGACGATGTGACAGGTGGTAAGGGCACCGTCGTTTTCGCCATTGACGTTGACGGCGAACGACATTGGACGAGCAAACTGCTGACCGGGAAAAGTCCTGCTCAGTCAATCAAACCAATCGACGTGACCGGTGCAAAAAATCTGACTCTAAGCGTTGCATTCAGCCAATTCGGTGATATCTGGGATTATGCTGACTGGTGCGACGCCGTGTTAGTGAAATGAAACTCGCTGGGCTAAAAACATTCATCCACCCACAAGCCACTGACACGCTTTCGACACCTCATCTTGGCGCAAAAAAACAGCGCCTACGACTTCAAGCGTTTTCGAACACGGGAATCAGAGGTCGCCGGAATTGGAGAGCTCGTAGCGACTTTGACAATTTACAATCTGCTGTAGAGATTCGGAGGCAACTGACCAATGGTGTACGGCCAAAATTCGCCATTGGTCGTGCCGCCGATATCCGTACGACTTATCAATTTTTCCTCCAGTGCCGCTGCTGTCGGAAAACTTTGCAGCCGACTAACAAACTCGGATCACCTCGGGATTTTTGTGCTGCGATTTAGCCTTGGACGGCACGAGTATAGCGTGTCCCCCACACAAGCCATCCGTCCAATCTCAAGGAACTTGGAAAACCTGTGCTCTTTTCCACCGTCCTTAATCCTGTTTCAGCACAAACTTAGGTTGAAGCAACCGCTTGTCAAACTCACTAATTCAAGTCAGTCGCTACTAGTGAGGAAATAATACAACCGGAGCGATTGTGTGCTTGATGAATACACACAACTTTCAAGATTTGCGTCGAAAAGCATTTGTCGACGCTGCTTCAAGAGCCAATGTAGCGGGCGTAGACCGCCTTCGCAACGCCAAGGTCTTCGGTTCCCTTGACGATGGCGCGCCCATCGCGAAAGACCGTCAATTCGCAGGTGGGTTCACTTAACTCCAAACGCAGCAGATACGGATTCCGGTCAACTTTTCCAGACCCCTCCAGCTTTTCGGCTAGTGCATCCAGCGAAAGGTTAGCTGTCTGCTGAGGCGACACTTGAACAGCGTTGCGGCCACACAGAACGATCGTTTGTGAGGCTTTCTTGCCAGATAACCAAACTCGTTCACCTTGTTGACAGGCCGGACAGTCAGCACGTTCGCGCAAGTCTTTGACGTTCATTTGCCGCTGCGTTCCGTCCCAAACGTCGATAATCGTCAGGGTTGTCGAGACTAAATCTCGCTGGCCTGTCAGGATTTTCATGGCATCGATCGCTTGCAGTGAAGCAATTACGTTGACCGTCGGACCAAGAATCCCGGCCGTGTCGCATGTTTCCGTGGTTCCCGGCTCGGGAACGGCCCCAAGGAGACAGCGCAGGCATGCAGTTTCACCGGGGAAAATGGTCATAATCTGGCCATGACTGCCGATGCACCCAGCGTACACCCAAGGAATGCCGCTTTCCAGCGACGTATCGTTGATCAGAAACCGGATTTCGAAATTGTCAGTTCCATCAAGGATTAAATCGACGCCCTCCACGAGCTGCAAAATATTGGTGTGGTCAATGTCTGCTACGATCGCCTCGACCGTGACGTCGCTGTTGATGCGTCTCAGTTTTTTAGCGCCAGCGATGGCTTTGGGCAAGTGTTCGGCGACGTCTTGTTCGTCAAATAACGCTTGTCGCTGTAGATTGCTGAGTTCCACGAAATCGCGATCGACGATTCGCAAATGCCCGACGCCCGAGCGTGTCAATGTTTCCGCCAACACCGAACCCAATGCACCACATCCGCACAGCAGGACTTTGCTCGACAACAAGCGTCTTTGCCCCTCCTCGCCCAGGCCGGTAAAGAGAGTCTGTCGACTGTAGCGATCAAGTCCGTTTGGCATCGGATGGCACTTTGAATTGTGGGGTCATCTTCGGAATCGGCTCTGGTTTTCCTGTTTTGCGCAGGCGACCGGTTTTTATGAAACGGATCGAATAGTCGATCACTTGATCAGATTTCATCAACACGGAATGTAACACATGGACGGCTACCGAGTCGGCCGCGCCCTGAAGCCGCGCACTGGTCACACTGACAGTCCCGTCGTCATCGCCTGGAATTAGCGGGTTGAATCCGTTCACCATACCACGCGCGCCGGCAATGACGGCAAATTCAAAATCCGGTGTCGGCAGTTTCGCAATTAGTCCGTCTGGATCGCGTCCCAGCTGCTGCCCGGCAGGACCGAACATGACTCGATAAATCGCGTTTGCCTTAAACTGGTCGGCCATACATGCCCCAAGGTTGGGCACACCGAGCATCACCATTCGCTTGATGCGTTTGTCACAGTGCTTTGAAAGATACGCGCGAACAACTAGTCCACCCATGCTATGCACCACGAAATTAATTTCCTCAATTCCGCCCAGCGCCAAAATCGCCCGATGTAAGTATTCGGCCGAGTCCTGAATATCGACGCGGGTGCTAGGGTAATCGAAGCTGAAAACTTTATAGCCCTCTTTTTCAAAAGCTTGCCGCATCTTGGTCATCGATTTCGACGAGCGAATGATACCATGCAACAGAAGCACTGATTTTCCAGACATAGGCGGCAGTTTTTTCTCTTTGCGGACAGAGTCTAGGAATGCCCTGCATTCGTTCAACGTCCCGGAGGCATGTCGCAAATCCTTTCCGTCCAGTAATCGATAATGGCCTGTCAAGACATTCTGTTGAATTCGCCAATCGTGAAAGTAGTAAACATCGCCCCAGAACTGCAACCCGCCCAGTGTCATCATAGGAATCGTCCGTTTGATCTTTGGTTGGTACCGCGAGATACAGGCTCTTCGGCATGTACACATAACCTCGAATCGACGATGCCGAGACTAATTGCGATCACGAGATTAGCCGGAATCCGGAGCATTCGCTGACAAACCATCGTTGTTGTCGATTGGGAATGGGTGTGGTCCAAATTGTATTCATCCGGCTGTTAAAGTCGATGGAAATTCGATGGCAATGGGAACTTCTCAA
>CAUZSN010000149.1:0-6224 GCA_963582345.1 Planctomycetota bacterium | reverse complement strand
AACGCTCCTTCGATTAAACTCGCTTGGTTGTTCTGCCGAAAAGTCCGACCTCTTCCAACTCGACTCAGTGCAGAACTTCAGGATGCTCCACGGTAAATATTCCGTCGCGATTTTCCTTACCAGGATGCAATCTCTATTGCTCTCAGACAATATTGCAAAGATGGGCTTCTATGGGTGATCAAAAAATGTTGCAGGAGAAACTTTCCGAACTGTCCAGTAATTTGTGGTGGAGCTGGCAGCCGGAGGTCACCAATATCTTTCGGGAGATCGATCCCGTGCGTTGGTCGGCACTGGCTCACAACCCGATCCAGTTGCTAGAAGAGATTTCTCCCGACGACTTGCCACAGGCGTGGATCAAACGTATGAAGCGTGCCGTCCGCACGTTGGGCTGGCGTTTCAGCGCCGACCGTAGGTCATGGACTACGTCCGCCACGACTACATTCCCGCCGCCGGCGGCCTGTCGTGCAACATGATGGTCATGCAGTGACCTGAGAATGATGTCATCATAACGAAATTAAATCTTCAAGCTTCGAAACAGATTACTATGTATATTCGTTCACAACAGACGGCGATTCAGAAGCAGCACTGAGCTTGGCTGATAACTTTCACTTGTGATTCTTGAAGTTGCATGTGCTAGTCGCAAGGCCAAAATCTCGCTCGAACGGTGTTTCAAGGGCGTGCTTTCACACAACAGTTCGAGACTTGAAATACAGGTATTTTCGAATAACACCCTGCCGAAACCGTCCGATAGGCAGAACTTCAAAACTAGCGTTTCAGATTCAAAGTTCCATGTTGTGGATCGGCATGATTTTGTCCAACTTGGTGACTTTTAATACTTCGCGAGTGTCATCGGATGGATTATAGATATGCACTTCGACACCCTGTTCACGGATTGAATCTAACAGTCCCAGCAACCCACTGGGTATCAACTTCACTCCCGTCACATCAAAAGCCAAAGTCTGGCAACCATGTTGTTTGATGAGATTCATGATCTCTTCACGGCAACCGGTCAGGTCGACCTGATCCAAAAGCACACGACCGCCGAATCCAACCACAGTCAGCACTCCGCTTTGGTAAACCTCCAGGATAGGTTCTTTGCGCGACATGAGGACGACTTACAGAAATGGTGCCAACGATCCGGTGTTTAGCGGCCATCATACAATCGGTCACACGCTCTGAAAACCAACGCGGCAAGAAAACGTATTCCCAACACAGCGAGCAAAGCAGTCAAAGATCGGATATTTGGGAAGAACAATGAGCCCTGTAAAGGTTCCGCAACACTTACAGTGGAAGGTCAATCGTAGGTAGCACAAGAACGTGATGAATTGCGCAAAGAGCTCCTCACCAAAGGTCCTCTGCCAAGACTACGTTGATGATGTAGTTGCAACGGAAACTGTCAACCTCGTGTTGCTACACCACACAGGTTTCAAAATTGAGCGGCCCTGTGTTTCCAATCATCCCGTCAATTCAATTCGAACGCTTCTTCCCAGTGTTCATACAACGTTTCGAGCTCGGACTTGGTTTCTTCAAACGCCGTCAGCGTTTCCTTGACGCATTGGCCGTTGCGGTGAGTTTCCGGATCGGTCAATTGGGCTTGAAGTTTCTCCAACAGTTTTTCCTTCTGAGCAACTTCTGCTTCTAGGTCGTTGACCTTGCGGTAAGGGAACTTCCGCTTTCGTAGCGGATACTGAGTGCGATTTGGCCCGACAGCGTCCGAATGTTCAGAAGTGCTACTTGTCGTACCTGAGTCGGTTTTGGAATTCTCTCGCAATTGGTTGTCGACGAATTTCAAATAGTCCGAATAGTTCCCTTCGTAGAACTGCCAGCGAGACGCTTTCAACACGATGACATGCGTTGCGACATGATTGATGAAATAGCGATCGTGGCTGACGAACAATAGGGTACCGGCGAATGATTTCATCGCCACTTCTAATGACGCACGAGCCCAAAGGTCCAGGTGATTCGTTGGTTCATCGAGTACCAACAGGTTTGCGTTTAATGCGGCCAGACGCGCGAGCGCTACTTTGTTCTTTTCCCCGCCACTCATACGGCCAACTTTTTGAAACACAATGTCACCGTAAAGTCCGAACCGGGCTAACAAATCGCGAATCACGGCTGGTGTCATGGACAATTCGCCCGACGGACGCACGGCTTCGACGGCATCCATTTCTGGGTTGACGCTTTCTAACTGTTGGTCGAAATACGCCACTTCGACACCGGTTCCCAGGCGCACGGAACCGGTATCCGGTTTCAAGTCACCGATCAGAGTGCGCAACAAGGTCGTTTTGCCGCTGCCGTTCGGACCGATGACCGCAACTCGCTCGCCTCGATGAATGCGGTGCGAAAAGTCCGTGAACAACGGTGTGCCAACACCGAAATCTTTTGAGACGTTGACCGCTTCGATGACCCAATCGCCGGTTCGGTTGGGTTGGCCAAAGCTCATGGGCGGAACGGAAATCTGTCGAGGCAACTCCATATGCTCCAAACGTTCGAGCTTCTTCTCACGGTCTGCGGCTTGAGCGTGTTTTTGTCCATACTTGTTGCGGCGGATGAAGTCTCGAGTCTTGGCGATGAACGCTTGTTGCTTTTTATATGTTCGTTGTAGGACTTTGTTTCGTTCTTGGCGTTGCTTCCAGTAGGCGGAAAAACTGCCGCAATAGTCGGTCACGGTACCGTCATACAATTCCAGAATTCGGTTCGTAACGCGGTCTAGAAAGTAACGGTCATGAGTCACCAAAATGATTGCGTGTGTGCTGCGATTCAGGTAATCTTCAAGCCATTCTGTGGCGGCGATGTCGAGATGATTTGTCGGTTCGTCCAGCAACAAGATGTCCGGAGCTCGGAGCAACAACCGCGCCAGCAAGACTCGGTTTTGTTGACCTCCGCTGAAGTGCTCCAGCAGTCGGTCGTAGTCGTCTTGGTTGAAACCTAGTCCTTGCAATACCTCGTCGACGCGATGATCGATGTTGTACGCATCCAGTCGATGAAGTTCGTGCTGTAATTGGTCGTAGTGCTTGTTGAGTCGCCGGACATTATCAGCGTTCATTTCTGATGCTATCCGCTCAGCTAATTCGGTTGCTTCTGACTGCAGGCGATACAAGTGAGCCAAGCCCATTTTCGCCTCGTCGAACAGTGTCTGACCTTTCTGGAAGTTGACTTCCTGTTGCAGCAATGCAACATCGGTCGTCTGTGGCTGTTCAACCGTCCCGTGATCTGGCTGTTCGATCCCGGACAGAATGTTCAACAGTGTGGTTTTTCCGGTTCCATTCGGGCCGACCAGACCGATTTTGTCTCCGGCACGGACGTCGAAATTGACGTTCATAAAAACCGGATCGGAGTCAAATTGCCGCGAGATGTCGCGAATGGTTAACAGGACCATTGAAGCAACGCATATACAACTCAGACTGGCGGGAAGAACACATCAGTGGCCAATAGTAGTTCATGTGCCTAAGATGCTTCAAGGAATGTATTACTGAAAAACCGTGGGAGCGCATGTCGGAATGACAGAAAAAACGAATCATATCAATGTTGGCCACAGTCCTGACCCGGACGACGCGTTCATGTTCCACGCGTTGGCAAATGATAAAATCAAGACCGGTAGTTACACGTTCACGCACACGCTGCAGGACATCGAGACGCTTAACCGTCGGGCACTCAATGGCGAACTGGAGCTGACCGCCGTCAGCCTGCACGGATATGCTTACATTTCTGACCAGTACGCGCTGTGTGCTTGTGGTGCTAGCATGGGCGACAATTACGGCCCCATGCTCGTAGCTCGCCAACCAGGTTCAATCGGTGGATTGCGAGGGAAAAACATCGCGGTGCCTGGCACGTTGACCACTGCATTTCTGGCGTTGAAATTACTGCTGGGCGATGACTTTACCTACGAAGTGCATCCGTTCGATCAGTTGTTGGACATTGTTGCGACCGGTAGTGCCGATGCGGGATTGATCATTCATGAAGGACAACTTACGTACGACAGTCAAGGTTTAAGTTTGATCGTCGATTTGGGAAAGTGGTGGACCGAACAGACCGGCTTACCGCTGCCGTTGGGAGCGAACGCTATTCGAAAAAATCTGGGCCACACCGCGATGCAAGAAGTCACAAGGCTTCTAAAACAAAGCATCTTGTACGGTCTAGAGCATCGCGAGGAAGCGTTGGAGTATGCGTTGCAGTTTGGGAGAAATCTAGATCGTGGCAAGGCGGACACATTCGTCGGTATGTACGTCAACGAGTGGACGATTGATTTTGGTCGCCGAGGTCGCGAAGCGGTCGCGACTTTGCTTCAGCGCGGCTTCGAAGCCGGAGTGATTTCCAATTTGGTCGAACCGGAATTTATCGGATAGACCAAGCCAGCTTTTCTCAACTCATCGCATTTTGGTCGCATTGATGCTGGTTGTGCCGGCTTTATGAGACGTCACGAGGGGCGGTAACTCACGCGCATGCATTCGATTCGTTTCAATCCGCGCCAGTGGAATGGTTTGGCTTCGGAGCGAACTGCAGAGAATTCGAAAAAGTCTCGTTGGTCAGGATTCAAGGGTAGCGCGCGAATTAGCGATGAGTCAGCGACGAGAAAGGAAATAAGAGATACGTGTTGGGATGCGCCGATATCCGATTGGGCTCGGACAAGTCGACCTGGATTGTGCAACTTAACAAGCATCCGTTGAGAAAAAGCGGTTGACTTCCGGATTGGTCCGTGAAGCGATTGAAAGTGGAAGCGGCGATGGGTGTGCGTCTCTTTTTCTTCGACCTTAGTTTACACGTCGATCTTAAAATTTTCAGGACAGGCAACCTATGGGTGAATACGTCAATAGAATCGGCTCTCTGAACGATCTGCGAATCTATGTGCATAAGACGCTTTGCGAGAAAGAAAACCTTATCCGAGACCAATTCTCGATGACTGAAATGGGGTTGATGCGCCGCGGTCGACGTTGCGGCCTTCAATTTTCGATGTGCGGCCCCCGCAGCGTGCGGCTTGGAGCTATTTGGGCCAGCGACCATAACCTGCTTTATTTCTACGATGCATGCGGTATTCGCTTCTCAAAAATCCGCCTGCGACAACGATTGCTTCCCGACGTCGAATCAAACATTGATGCCGCATGAACTGGTTCAAGGAGTCGGTAACTGAGAGCGCACGACTTGAAGCACTGCTTCATGTAATCGATTGTTTGTCGCCAGCACGCTCATTTTAGCAAGCGGCAACGGCTCGCCACAACACGTCGTTACGCGTCCGCCGGCTTCCTGGACGAATAAGCTGCCTGCCGCGAAGTCCCAAGGAGACAGCTCGTATTCGAAAAAGGCGCCATACATGCCGATCCCGACCTGACACAAATCCAGCGACGCCGTGCCGAACCGTCGAATTCCGTGAATCTGACTTCGAAACAGATCGCCAATGGCTTTCAGCGTGGCTTCCATCAATGCGCCGCGGTCGTAATAAAAGCCAACGCCAACCAACGTTTGATCCAGCCGATCGTGGTCGGCAACGCTCGCTCGCTCGCTGTTGTAGAAAGCCCCCTGATCGCGAACGGCCTGGTACCAGTCATCACGTATTGGGTTGTAGACAAGGCTACAGGCGGGTTGACCGCCACAGTAGTAGGCAATGGAAATCGCGAAATGAGGGATGTGGTGGGCAAAGTTGTTCGTCCCGTCGAGTGGATCAATTACCCATAAGTGCTCGGCGTCGGTGTCGTCACGATGCGACTCTTCGCCCAGCACGGCGTGATTGGGAAACGATTGTCGAATTACATCGACGATAGCCTGCTCGGATTCCACGTCCGCGTCTGAAACCAGGTTATAGGATTGTTCGTTTGCGCGCATGACGACACCATCGTGAAAGTACCGTTTCACAATCTCGCCGCCGGCACGGGCCGCCTGTTTGGCAACTTCAAGCTCCCGCATGTTTTGCACGTTACGTGCCATTGAAATCGAGTAATTCAGTTATAGGATTTCGTGTCGGATTCGTTCTCGTGATTCAGTTTATTGTTTTCAGACGGCCTAGAAAGGTCGTCCGAAAGTGCCGTTTATTGGTATGGTCAAAACCATGTCCAAACAAAACCTTAGAGTCAAAGAATATCGAGCTGTCCGGCTACAGAAACGGCAGGCCGCTGGCCACTTGATATAACTTGTCGGATCGGCTGACATCCGGTTATCCTATCTTATAGGGTAGACTCGTTCGTAGTTCCCGAATTCATTAAGGCTGATTGCCGTATGGACCCCATGAATGG
>CAUZSN010000148.1:0-6276 GCA_963582345.1 Planctomycetota bacterium | reverse complement strand
CGGAATTTCCAAATCGTCGATCAAACCAAGGTTGATTCCCATTCGAACGCTCGACAGAAGATGCATTGTTTCTTCAGAGCTGATCGTCTGTGCGTTCTGAAGAATCCCATAGGCACGTGAGATTTGGTCGTGCAAGTTTTGACGGTTTTCTTTCACCAGTGCATTCCGCGCGCGCCGTTCGTACGCGATGATATTGGGCACAACCTCTTTCAGATTATCAATCAGTTGCTCTTCGCTTTTACCTAACGTGACCTGGTTTGACATCTGATAAAAGTCTCCCATGGCCTGACTGCCTTCGCCGTACAATCCACGGACAGCAAGATTAATTTTTTGCAGGGCCGCGAAAACCTTCTGGATTTCCCTCGTTAGAACCAGTGCCGGCAGATGCAGCATGACGCTGACCCGGATTCCCGTCCCAACGTTCGTCGGGCATGCGGTCAAATAACCCAATTGTTCACTAAACGCATAGGTCACGTGCTTTTCTATCGCGTCATCAATCATGCTAATCTCGTCCCAGATTTCATCCAGGGCCAGACCGCTGCTGAGAACTTGAATACGCAGGTGGTCTTCCTCATTGATCATCAGGCTGACGTTTTCCTCGGCGCTAATCCCGACGCCTCGAGACCCCTGGCTCTCAGCATGTTCGCGACTGATTAGTTGTCGCTCGACTAAAAACTGTCTGTCCAGATGCTCAAGTGAATTAACGCTGACGTACGAGAGTTTTCTGCTGGTCGACAGGCCTTCGACCGTCCGACGCAGCAAATCTTCTATCTCTTTCCGAACGGTATCGTCAGCTTGGTTCGTGAAGGGGAATTGGGCCAAGTTGCGCGCAAGTCGAATACGGCTGGATACGACTATGTCCGAGTCTGGTCCGGTCCCACGCAACCATTCTCCGCTGGTTAATGTGAGGGCTTCCAGATCCACGATCTGTCTCCTAGGCTAGTGCTGTGTAAACTGTGCGTTCTTACGCTGCCGCGGCTTCGCTATTCAATCCGTCTCGTCGTTCGGATCAGACTTCAGCACTTCAATCTCATCGCGCAAGCGAGCAGCATCTTCATATTCTTCTTGTTCCACGGCAGTACGTAATTCATTACGAAGTTTAATCAGCCGATACTGTTGTTGGCTGCCATCCGGTGCCCGACATGGTAATTTTCCACAATGCTGCGTCTCACCATGAATGTTCTCCAATAACGGTAGTAGTTCGGCTTCAAAGGCAACGTAATCATGAGGGCATCCCAATCGGCCTTGACTACGAAATTCACGAAAGGACGTGCCGCAACTCGGGCAGATGATTTGGTCAAGTTCTTCAAGCTGCATTTTGTCTGTCAGTTTCAGCGAAAAGGCGGCGGCCTCATCCTCGGAATGCGACGACTCGGAAGGCGTTAGATAATCATGAGCGCAACTCTCACAGAGGTGCAACTCGTGGGTATCACCGTCACGAATCTCGGTAATGTGCAGTGTGGCGAGTTTGGAACAACGACGGCATTTCTTCATACAACGACACCCATCTGATTCTGAATGAATACAAACATGTGCGTAAACTAATTCAAAATAGCCATACGACGGCGTCTTTGGCTCGATACCTGCTCAATTATAACAATCGTAGGTAGCAAGAACATAGCGGGAATCGGCGGAGCAGTTTTAGCTTCCACCCTATGGCTATCAAGCGAATCGAGAATACACCTTTGCGACGTAAGCCAAGGCTGCTATTATGGATCTGTCACTTGAATCATCTAGTTTGGCTTGCTGACCTCAAATGAAACACTGTCCTACATTTCAGACATTCTTGCAACTAGCCCAGCAGTCCGACCTCGTTCCCGTCTACCGGCAATTGGTCAGTGACACACTGACGCCGGTCAGCGCCTACTGCAAGGTCCAGTCGGGCACCTGTTCATTTCTGTTTGAGAGTGTAATTGGCGGCGAAAAGATCGGCCGATACAGCTTCATGGGCTCGAATCCCTTTATGCGACTTGAAGCATATGGACATGATGTGGTCGTGACGGAACACAACACCGAACGCCGGTATACTGCGGATGATCCATTGAAGGAGTTGGAAACACTGTTAGACGGTTATCGGGCCGCTCATGTTTCCGATTTACCGAGGTTTTGTGGCGGCGCGGTTGGTTATGCGGGCTACGACATCGTGCGATATTCTGAGAATTTGCCGCACGCACCGGAAGACGACCGAAAGCTCCCGGATTTGTCATTCGCGCTTTACGACCGCATGGTGATTTTCGACCAAATCAATAAAACCGTGCTTGTTGTTGCACACGCCAAAACTAAGGGCGGTGATTTAAAGGCAGAGTATGCAAAGGCGTGCGATCGGGTGAACGACATCTGTCGACAGCTTCAACAAGATGGCACCGATTTCCAGCTGACCGACATCGCGATCGATGGCGAGCCCAAACGCGATTGGGAATCGGATTTTTCCAAGGAAGACTTCCAAGCGGCCGTCCAGACGTGCAAGGAATACATTCGTGCCGGCGACATCTTTCAAGTGGTGATAAGTCAGCGACTGCAAGTTAAGACGCACGCACGACCGCTGGACATCTACCGTGCCCTGCGAGTGGTAAATCCGAGCCCCTTCATGTTCCTGCTGAAAACACCGGTCGTAAACCTTGTCGGCAGTTCGCCCGAAATCATGGTCCGCGTTGAAGACGGACTGACGACAATCCGTCCTTTGGCGGGAACTCGAAGACGAGGAAAAACGGAAGCGGAAGACGAACGTTTGGCCAGAGATTTGCTGGAAGATCCCAAAGAACGGGCCGAGCATGTGATGTTAGTCGATCTGGCCCGCAACGACATCGGCCGAGTGGCCAAATATGGTTCGGTGCAACTGAGTGACGTGATGACGGTCGAACGTTATAGCCATGTCATGCATATCACGTCAAACGTTACTGGTCAGTTACCACATGATAAGACGGCGCTGGATGCACTGCGCGCCGGATTGCCGGCCGGAACGGTATCCGGAGCTCCGAAAGTCCGGGCCATGCAGATTATAGACCAATTGGAGCGACACCGCCGCGGCCCCTACGCCGGCGCAGTCGGTTACATCGACTTTACAGGAAACATGGATACCTGCATTGCCTTAAGAACATTGGTAATGCAAGGCCAGACCGCCTTCATCCAGGCGGGTGCCGGTATCGTTGCCGATAGCGTTCCCGAAAGTGAATATGTCGAAACTCTGAGCAAAGCCAAAGGGCTGTTAAAGGCAATTGAAGTCGCTGAATCACAGTTATAGTCGTACCGCAGAAATGGCAAATCTCAAATCGACACAACCGCTACACTTTTCGAAATCACCCTAGTTTGAAAGCTTGCCCGCATCCCGCGTCGCCGTGTCATTTCAATGTTGATTCCGGATCAGCTTTCCTATATACCCTTATCGGATACGCCATGTAGGGTGTTTGACTTTTCGACTGCTGCTTCATCTGTCGACTCGTCGTATTTAAATGCAAGAATGCAATCAAGGAGAACCTTCAGTGGCGAAAAAGACTGACGAAAAACAAACCGATTTCGATGCGCCACAAAAGACTGCTCAAAGCGATCAATCTGGAAGTCCGACCACCGATGCTCAGACGTCCGATGACCAACAGGTCCAGCAGACTATATCCGTCGATGATGCCGCAGTCTCCGCCGGCTACGCGAACTTCTGTCGTGTTTCAAGCACGCCGGAAGAGTTGATTCTGGACTTAGGTTTGAATCCCAACCCTTATGCTCCGGGCAATCAGGTAGTGAGTGTGTCGCAGCGGATCATCATGAACCATTTTACAGCCAAGCGTCTGCTGAGTGCGTTGTCAATGGCTTTACAGCGTCACGAACAGGCGTTCGGCGTCCTGGAAACGGACGTGCGCAGACGAGTGCTCCAGCCGACGACATGATCGCTGATCAAACACCCAACTCGGAAGACGCGTCTGACGACTCGCCTACCGATTCTTCAGGGCCGCAAAGTCAGCAGGTGCAGCATTCGCAGGTCAGTGCGCTGGTTCCGGAAAAGGTGGCTTGCGGTGTGTTCAGTACCGGTGCTGTGATACTGAACGGCCCCCACGAATTCGTCGTCGACTTCCTGCTGCGCATGACCAAACCGCATCAAGTGGCGGCACGCGTCGTGCTGCCGCCCGCAGTGATTCCGCGCTTGATTGGGGCGCTGCGTGAAAACGTAGAGAACTACAAAAAACGCTTTGGCGAACCGGTTATTCCTCACGATCTGGCCCGCTCGCCTCAACCGTCGCAACAAGTGCAGTCATCTGCACAGGAATTGTATGAGCAATTAAAATTTTCCGACGAGAACATGTCCGGCGTTTACGCCAATGCCGTGATGATCGGACATACGGCGACAGAATTTTCGTTTGATTTCATTACCACATTTTTCCCTCGCTCGACTGTTTCCAGCCGTGTGTACTTGTCCGCACCGAACGTTCCACGGTTTCTGGACTCGCTCGTCCACTCATTCGAACAATATCAACGTAAGAGTTCCGAAAACCCAACGCCTCCTACCACGCCCCCCTCCCAGCCAATTGATCCCTACCAATCGTAATGTGGCAGTTCGAACGAAGCTGCGGGATTAGCAAGTCTTCCTCACCAGTTGCATAGGTCCAATCGTCGGACGTTTGAAGGACACTCGTGACCACGCTCCACGCGTATTGATCCGGAATATTCAGAGGCCAAAGTGATTCGAGTCGGCTTCGCCTACGGACCGTATAACATGTATGATTTGTGTGGGTCTCCGCCCGATACAGACAAGACAGCCACCAATTGAAAAATACACAAACCAACACTGCGATGATTTCCGACCGCGACTGCGACCTACGGCTGGAACTTTCGGGCTGGCAATTTCGGCAGCTCGTAGATCTGGCAATGGAACACATTGTCGCCCACATTGATTCTCTTCCCGAACAACACGCGTGGAACTCGGACGGAGCCGCTGACCTTGCCCGCTCGGTCATCGAGCCGCTGCCAACAGATGGCTCGGATGCGGCTGACATTTTTCAAAAATTCTTCGGCCGTTATCTGGCAACAACTTATAATACTGCTAGCCCGGGATACATGGCATTCGTGCCTGGGGGTGGACTTCCACAATCGGCTGTGGCCGATTTGATTGCAGGCGTCATCAACCGGTACGTGGGAGTGTGGATCGCGGCGCCGGCACTTGCCCAGATTGAAACAACCGTGATCCGTTGGTTCTGCGACATTGTGGGATACCCAAAGCAGGGAGGTGGATTTCTGACAACAGGTGGTTCGCTGGCGAATTGGTCCGGACTCGTCACTGCACGAAGGTGTCGACTTCCGGACGATTTTCAATCGGGTTTGTTATACACGTCGAACCAAGCTCACTACTCTGTGCAAAAGGCAGCGATGCTTGCAGGATTTCCGACGAAAAACGTATGCGAGATTGCTGTGGACTCACAATTCCGAGTGCGTGTCGATCTGCTGGCAGAACAGATCGCGGCCGACCGCGCGCTGGGCCGTACGCCGTTCGCCATCGTCGGCCATGCCGGAACCGTCAATACCGGTGCGGTGGACGCTCTGGATGCCCTCGCCGATTTAGCAGACCAAGAGGGCCTGTGGCTCCACGTCGACGCCGCCTACGGAGGGTTCTTCATGCTGACCGAACGCGGTCAGCGGTTGATGAAGGGAATCGAGCGAGCGGATTCCATTGCGCTCGATCCTCATAAAGGACTGTTTCTGCCCTTTGGCAACGGATGTTTGCTCGTTCGGAATTTAGACCACCTGAAGCAAGCTCATAGTTTGACCGGCGAATACATGCCGCCCATGCAAGATGAACCTGACTTTGTCGACTTCTGCCAGATCTCGCCGGAGCTTTCGCGTGACTTTCGCGGGTTGCGCACTTGGCTGCCGATCAAAATGCACGGCATCGAACCTTTCCGTAATAATCTGAATGAAAAGCTGGATCTGACCCGCTGGGCTGTGGAACAACTTCGCAGTATCAACAATGAGATTGATGACGAATTGGAAATCGTAGCTGAGCCGCAGCTGTCGATCGTCGCATTTCGCCTTTTGCGTCAAGGCCTCGACGAACCACAATTGACACGACTGAATGAGGATCTACGAGAGAAAATCAATCGCAACCGCCGTGTTTACTTGACACCCACAATCCTCGACGGTCGTTATGTCATCCGAATTTGCGTAATTCAGTTCAGAACACACCTCGCTCGAATGAAAGAATGCCTGCAAGAGATTCGCAAAGCTATTGGCAAAGTGAGTTGAGCGCGACCACACTTGTGCAGCCAATCTACAAGCGAAAGAAGCCCAAGTTCT
>CAUZSN010000147.1:0-6308 GCA_963582345.1 Planctomycetota bacterium | reverse complement strand
ATCCCAAAACGAGAAGCCACCCGTGGAATCGTCATGGTTGCAAAGTGATCTACGATATCAATGAATATCCCCATAGTTGGGCCATTCTCGAAAACTCCTTCATTGTCTGGCAATTGACCCAGCCCAGCACGCTCGAATTGGTCGAACGGTACGGCGACGCCTTCGAGAAGGTCTTTGCCAACATCGAGAGAGTCGTTGAGATCTACGAGAGCACAAACCAGTACGTACCTCTGGCAGCGAGAAAAGACGAATATCGAGTGTCGATATCCGTTTAACATTCATGAAAGACTAACTTAAACGATGGAATCGGTTCGCCGTCCCGCAACCGGTCTGCGGACCAATCGGTGAAGAAGAAAAAGTCACAGTCGCCACTGGAGTCGTCCAGATCGCCTTGTTTGCTATCAGTGGATGATTCGTTCGACCCGGCCCCTCTGGCACTGCCCCTGTCGTGAAGATGCAGCTGTGGCGAATCAACCAGTTTGAACCATTACGCAGTCGAGGTGCTTGGCCACTTGCCGGTTGTGTTGGACTCTGGTTGACGTCACGCGGAGGGGCCAAAAGCGAAAGCACACGCGTCCTGAAATTCAACATTCGGTCATTCTGGTTGGTCATACGCGGACGTGAGCTACAGGTTCCATCCATCCGTTTTGGGGGTATGTTGTTGTGCTCACTGATTCAAACTTGATCCCAAATCTACATAGCGCGACTTCATGACCATTCAGCTGATAGTGACCCATCCGGGCGGTGCCCACAAAGACGATTTCCTTGCCTGTAGTCTGCTGGCACATTTGCATGGTGTTCCGATCCAGCGACGTGATCCAACAGAGGAGGATTTGGCTAATCCATCGGTCTGCGTGGTCGACGTCGGCGGTGCTCACGATCCAGAACTAAACAACTATGACCATCACCAGTTCCCTCGCGATGCTCCGCCACTTTGCGCTCTATCGCTTGTGCTCCAAAGCATGGGACTTTACGAAGACGCGTTGTCGTTCTGTGCCTGGCTTCGTCCGGCAGAATGGCTCGATACTTTAGGGCCAAACGAAGCCGCCAAGTTGATGGGGATTCCCCGTACGGCATTGGGCGAACTAAATTCTCCGCTCGACATTACTTTGCTTAACCGATTCGCAAACCATAAAGAACTCAATCCAGAAAGTCCTATCTACCAAGTCATGTGCATGGTGGGTGAAGACATTGTCAACTACTTGCGGTCTCTGCGACAGCGACTGGACTACCTGAAAGAGCACGGTCAGTACTGGACGTTTGCAACAGATGGCGAACCAATTCAAGCTTTGTTCCTGGAAAAAAGTGACACGATTTCAGATGATCCTTCGTTTGGGATTTACGCGTTCATCGAGAGCGAAGGAAAAGAGAATGAAATTCAGGCGTTGGTCTATCCTGATCGGCGGGGCAACGGATACGGATTGACGCGTTACGACGACAGTCAGCGCTTGAACTTTTCGCAAATCGAATCACACGACGAAGTTCGATTTGCACACAAACGTGGCTTCGTTGCTAAAGTCTCCACGACAGATCCGACGCGGCTAAAGGAGCTATTGGAACTCGCCGTTGTCAAAACTGGTAGCTAAAGCGCCGCACCGTCTTGTGGGTGCCACGGTTCACGCTTGCGTGACCATGTTGGAATCAGTTAAAAAGGCGAGTGGACAAGGACTCAAAGAACCCCATACCGAAACATTCATGCTGCGTGTGCGCATGGCACCCACAATCAATTACCGGGAATGCCTGCTCCCAACTGAAAACTTAGCGCCTTCAAAAGAGAGGGCGTGTGAAAAAAAGGGATGAACGGGTGCCATGTCTCACGCTTGCGTGAGCATGCCTTTAACCAAACAATATATCCATGCCTCATCTTCACCGAAAAACGCGAAAGACGTTTGACACACCTGGTGACTCTCACTTCCTTACCTTTTCTACCTTCAAACGTCTGCCACTGTTAACGAAAAATCGCAGCTGCCAATGGATGGTCAAAGCAATTGCGCTCTCGCGAGATCAGAATCCGTTTGACCTTTGGGCGTGGGTAATCATGCCGGAACACATCCACATCGTCCTCCATCCACACCGAGAAACCAAGATCGCAGCTATCTTGAAAACGATGAAACAATCCGTTTCCAAACGTGCGGTCATCTGGTTAAAAAAGCATGCGCCCGAATTCTTGACGAAGATAGAAGACTTACAACCCACCGGCAAGAAGTCTCATCGTTTTTGGCAGCGGGGTGGAGGTTATGACAGAAACCTTTGATCGGTTCGAGACATCCACGAAAAAGTGAATTACATCCATCAAAATCCGGTTACTCGCGGACTTGTGTCCAAGCCTTGTGACTATTTCTGGTCAAGCGCGAGGGCTTGGGAGACCGGAATCGACGAACCACTTTCCATTGACAGAACATCCGTGCCAACATTGACCCTATTGGATGATCAGTTGAATTCGAAACTAATGCGGTAGAGCATGCTCACGATTGATTGTGGGTGGGTAGTTGATTGTGGGTGCCATGCTCACGCGCAGCATGAGCATGCCTGTTTTTTGTCAGAGTTGCACCACGGTGATGTACACTTGGATGAATGCCCCTTCCGAACATGGTCACGCAAGCGTGAACCATGGCACCCGAGATCCTGTGCTGAAGCCCAAATTCAAGCATCCGTAGCCCTTCGGACAACTGGCCAGTTTGCTACATTGATCCATCAGCAAATCTTGATGCATTAACAAAAGAGAAACGCAACGTGTTACAAATCTCCATCGTCCCAGTTACCGAATACCAACAGAATTGCTCCATCGTCTATGACGACCAGACCAAAGCCGCCGTGGTGGTCGACCCAGGCGGAGAAGTTGAAAAGATCGCAGCCGCCGTCGAAGAACTGGGAGTAAAGATCAAAGCCGTTTGGCTAACGCACGGCCACTTGGATCACGCTGGTGGAGCCGAAGCCGCCAAGAAACAATTCGACGTCGAAATCATCGGCCCGCATCAAGCCGACAAAATGTTGCTAGACAAAATAGAGACGACCGCCGCAGGCTATGGTTTGACTGGAATGTTTAACGCCAATCCAGACCGCTGGTTGAAAGAAGGCGATTCTTTAAACATCGGCGCACACGAGTTTGAAGTCCGGCATTGTCCAGGCCACGCGCCCGGGCACGTTGTCTTTATCAATCACGCAAACAAAATCATCCTGATGGGAGACGTCCTTTTTAAAGGCTCAATCGGTAGGACGGATTTGCCCGGAGGCAATCATCAATCACTACTCGATAGTATTGCTCAGAAGATCATGACGCTCGACGACGAATACCAGTTTGTCTGCGGCCACTCGGAACCATCAACCATTGGTGCTGAGCGGAGTACAAATCCGTTTCTGCAATAATGGGGCAAGTGTTATTGCGCAGTTCTTTTTTCTGCAGATCGACGGCCCCGCCACATCGCTCGTGAAACCCCTAAGAGGTTCAGGGAACCCTTAAATGGCTCCAGGAACGAATGGCATTAGATTCAGCCGCGCTGCCTTTTTCTTTTCTTTGAGCACCAGCACCCTAATCATGAATATCATCCTGTTCGAAAACCATGAGATTGATGCCCCGTTTCGTCGAGATGACCGCCGAGTAAAACACATCTTGACCGTGCTGCGCCGGGAGGTGGGTGATTCAACCGACGTGGGCCTTGTTAACGGACCTCGTGGAAAAGCGATCCTTCGGTCAATGAATGAACATGAAGTAGTTTTTGACATCGCTTGGGGCAAAGAACCACCTGCTCTGTTGCCAATCGATTTAATCGTTGGGCTTTCCAGGCCTCAGACCAGCCGAACAATATTGCAAGAAGCCACTAGCCTTGGCGTTCGCAGTATTTATTTTGCAGCTACACAGCGAGCGGAGCCTTCTTACGCTTCCTCCAAATTGTGGACGGCTGATGAATGGAAACGACTCGTTCGCGCGGGAGTCGAGCAGGCGTTTTCGACCCGCTTTCCCACTGTCAAATTCGGAGTCAGCCTAAGCGACTGTATCGAATCAACGAATTCCACGGCCCACAGAATTTGCTTGGACAATTACGAAGCGACAACAGGCTTGTGGGAGGCCTCCCACAAGAAACAATCGGTTGTGTTGGCCGTTGGTTCCGAGCGGGGTTGGACAGAAAATGAACGAGAGTTGTTTCGTCAAAACGGTTTCGTATTAGCTCATCTGGGCGACCGCCCACTTAGAACAGAAACCGCCGCGATTGCTTCCATTAGTATCGTCAGTGCTCAGATGCGAGCGTGCCACATAAGCCTTTAGAGAATTTGAATGTCTGCTCACGATACGTTTCGGTGTGGAACAACGGGACGTAGCTCATTTTCGAAACTAAGCTCGATGGCTCTAGCATCAAAGCTCATAGTGAATTGACGGGTGCCATGCCTTACGCTCGCGTAAGCATGCCCACGCAAGCATGGAGTATGGCACCCATTCATCTAGTCACACCCATTCTTTTAGTCACACCCGATGGTTCGTTGGTATTTAAAATTGTCGCGTGGCAGATATTCGTTTTCGGGGGACATCAATTTCCAGAATCTTAACTTTCACCAAATCGCCAACGGACACAACTTCATTGGGGTCGGAAACGAATTGAGTGGATAACTGGGAGACATGAATCAAGGCGTCTTGATGAACGCCAATGTCGACGAAGGCGCCGAAGTGAGTGACGTTGGTGATCACTCCCTCCAGAACCATATTCTCTTTCAGATCTTCCATCTTGTTGACCTGGTCATTGAATTTGACCACTCGAAATTGGCTGCGAGGGTCGCGGCCTGGCTTGGCAAGCTCGGCAATGATGTCTTTGATCGTTGGAACGCCAAACTGGCTGTCAACAAAATCTTCTGCATTCAATTTCTGACTAAGCGAGGCGTTGCCGACGACGGTCGCCAGGTCTGAATTGAGCGTGCTGGCCATTTTTCCAACCAAGTCGTAGCACTCGGGATGAACGGCGGAATTGTCGAGCGGATGATCGGCACCGCGAATTCGTAAAAAGCCGGCTGCTTGTTCAAACGCTTTCTTGCCGAGCTTGGGAACCGATACCAATTGCTTGCGGCTGGTGAATCGGCCGTTTGCGTTTCGATAGTCAACCATGTTTTCGGCGATCTTCGGTCCGATGCCTGCAACGTAGGAAAGCAATGGAGCACTGGCCATGTTCAAGTCGACACCAACATTGTTGACGCAGGATTCGACAACTCGGTCGAGGCATTTGCGCAGCTGAGTCTGGTTCACATCGTGCTGATACTGCCCGACACCGATCGACTTGGGGTCGGTTTTGACCAGTTCTGCAAGCGGGTCCTGAAGTCGACGCGCAATGCTGATTGCCCCTCGAACCGTGATGTCCAGATCGGGAAACTCTTTCACCGCAATATCACTTGCCGAATAGATCGATGCACCCGACTCACTGACCATCACCTTGGTGATCTTCAGACTGTTTTCTTTGATGAGATCTCCGACGAATGCGTCGGTCTCACGAGAACCGGTGCCATTGCCGATTGCAATTAATTCGACCTCGTGTTGACTGATCAACTTCAGTAACGCATCTCCGGCTGCTTTCGTGTCGCTCCTGGGGGGCGTGGGATAAATCGTCGCGTTGGCCAGGAATTGCCCTGTGCCATCAACGACGGCAACTTTACATCCAGTTCGAAATCCCGGATCAATACCGATCGTGACTCGGGGACCTGCCGGAGCCGCCATTAATAGCTCATGCAGATTTTTGCCAAACACGGAGATCGCGTCTTCATCAGCCTGTTCTTTCAACTGTTGCAAGACGGTCGATTCGGTTGCGGGCAATAACAGACGCGTGAAGCAATCTTCAGCACCGTCGAGCAGATCGCGGTGAAACTCAAATTGACGATTATGAACAAGCTGGCGTTTCAGTTCCGACAACTCACGTGACTCATCCAATTGCAAACCAACTCGCAAGATCCCTTCTGAGGATCCTCGCAGCATCGCCATCAACCGGTGAGACGGAATGCGGCTAACAGATTCTTCTCGCTCGAAATACTGTTCGAATTTATCTGCGCCCTCAGCGGTCTTTTTGCCACGTTTCACTTTTGAAGCGACTTTGCCGAACTTCATTGCCTTGTCGGCCAGCCATGCTCGAGTTTCAGGATTTTCGGCCCAATGTTCAGCGACGATATCCATCGCTCCCGCCAGGGCGGTTGCGGTGTCAGGCACTTTTAGCCTCGGATTCACGTAAGGTTGAAGAATCTTCTGCCGAGCCTGAGAAAGCGTCTCTTGCTTGAAGAGCAAGTCTGCCAGCGGCTGCAAACCACGTTCGCGTGCGATCGTCGCTCGCGTCCGTCGC
>CAUZSN010000146.1:0-6319 GCA_963582345.1 Planctomycetota bacterium | reverse complement strand
GAAGTATCTCCTTTGATTAATTTGCAGTAAGACGTCGCGACCAAAACGAACATCGGCAAACCGACAGCAACCATCAGTTCCAAAGGGTTAACGAGCAGCCACTTCCAATAAGTGCGAGGGAACTGATCGTAGAACCCCGCATGATTGTGATAATTCCAGATCCAAACGTTGAACAAATTCACTTGGTACACAAACCGCAGGCCCAAGACGACACACACGAAACTGGCAACAGCTGACCCCGCTACAACAATTGCTTGACGCACAGCGTATTCAGATTGTTGATCCTTTCCGGCCGAATGAAACTCCCAAAGAGTCAGCATTCCAGCCAGCACCGCGGTCGGAAGTATGGCTAGGCTAAAGAACATGCCAAACCACAACAAAAGACCGGCCACCAACGACCACAACACAGACTGCCGTCGCCAAGCTTCCAGCCAGACGTATAGAAAGGCCATTCCCAGAAATGGAAATAAGATGTCAGATTTTGGAAGAAACACTGCCAATGCGGGCATCAGCGGCCATAGCGTAACCGCAAGCCAACTTGTTTCGCGCGAGTAATCTCGGCGCAACAACAAGAAGAGCGGAATTACCGTCCCAGCAGCGACGAATTGTGTCATTAACGCTGCCAGCCAAATAATCGCGCGGTCTGACGCGAGAAGGGGAGTTGAAGTTCGTCGGCTGGTCTCTTCAAGATTGTCGAAGGCCCTGTCAACCGAATATGGCTGAGTATGCGACAGAAACGTGCGTAGTCCCGGAAAATTGTGGCAGATCCACGCCAACCCACGATAGAAAAGAAACAGACCGGGTGGATGTGTGCCAACGTGCAGAACGTCTCCTGTTGTCATTCGGTCTTCGTAAGTCTCAAGAAACGAATCGACGTCTTTCATGTAGTAACGAGCTTCGGTGAAATAACCCGACGAGCCCGGATAGTACACCACCCATACGGCTTTCGACATGCGATGTCCGTCCGGACAACTTTCCTGTACGATCCAAAGCCACACAAAGCCGACAATCACCAACCCACACAGCCATCCCGCCGTTTCCATGTGAGAACAATAGATCAATCGTTTTGCGCCCAGGAAGGCGAACCCGGCATATACGAATATGCCAATCCCGGCAAATGCCCAACCGGCCAGCAGATCGCCCATGTTTGCGTCAGGAATGCGAATCCGTTCCCATGTCCATTCATGCGGCTGATCGGGATCATTGGGATTGCCGGCAACTCCCAGCGGCACGTCGGTGCCCCAGAGAAAAATCACCGACGTCGCCACCACCATGCAGAGTATGATCCAGAACAGGCGTGATTTCATTGTTATCTACAGTTTACTGACGTCTCAAATGCAAAGACCTGCGTCTCAATTGACGGTAGAAGCTACCTCCACCGTATTAAACAGGCATTGTCATTGAACCGCCAAAAGCACTGACTGGAAAGAAGAGAAATAGGCGGTGTTCAGTCCCGGAGCAGTTCATTCCTTTACTGTGTCCCGAGTAACGAACTCAACTGCGTGGACGACGCATCAAAGGGACCAAAGCGAGGTTCGATGGAAACGGCGATGCCGGTGTTGCCTTTGCTTGCGTCGAGATTAGCTCCGACGTGGATCAGAAAATCGGCACCGACTCGGGTAATCGTCAAAGATTGTCCGCGGTTGCGATGTTCGCCCAGATCGTATGCCGTGCCCAACGTCGAGATCCATTTGGAACTCATTGCATAGCTACAGCTGGCAGTCAGGATACTGCTGTTGATTCCGGTGCCTTTGACCTGCCGCAGACCTGCGTAGACGCTGCCGCGTGTGCCGCGTTGACTCACGACCCCGGCATTCCACAATTGCGGAGCGTCGTCGAACAGATCGTAGTAAGCGTCAGCCAGCAGGCTGGTGCGGTCGCCAATGTACCAACGGTAACGGCCACCAAGCAGTCCGAACGGCTCACCGAAGTTGTCGCGTGTTGGGTCGGGGAAGTAGGAAGCTTCTAGATCGAGCGTCATCCAATCTTTGATTCGTAACCGTTCGGGTGGACCGACTTTCGTTTGCAAGCGTTGACGCCAGCGCAGCCGAAAAACCTGCTGATCATCGATCAGTTCGTAATAGGGCGCGGTCACGCTCGACCCTGTGCCGTTACGGACAGCGTAAAATCGTGGTTCGTACACCGTCGGTACTACTCCCCCGAACGTGTTGATAGGAAATCGTTCTCGAAATCGTTCCTGAGCATTGTCGTCAAATTCATTATACTGAGCAATATTTGCCAAACTCTGGGTCGAATCAATCAACGAGTAGTCCGCTTCGAAGATCATCTTGTGTGCTAAACCGTTCAGGTTGAAGATTCGGCTGCACACATGTGGAAAGACTTTCCAAAACATAATGCTGCTGCGAACGCCCGTACTGCCAATGAATCGATCGACATCGTTTCCATTCAGACCTTCACTCCAAAAAGCGCCTTCTCCAAGCAGATACGGAACCAAATGAATCGGACCAACGTTCAACGGAAGATTCAGTTCGTGGCGCGACATTAGTACTCCGCCACCCACATTGGCGATGAACGGCAACGGCGTAAACACATCAGCGGGATCGGAGGGCGCATCGCCGGGCCGCAGCTTGCCCAGGCCGACCGACGTATGAGTGCTCCAAGTGACCAGACCGCCAAATAACGGCTGCGAAAGCACGTACGAATCGCCACGCGGATACCATTCTGTTGTGTTGGAGAAATCGTTTATTTGCGGCCGTACGAGTAGGGTCCAAGCCCAAACGTCACTCTGTTGTTTCAAGTACAACAGTGTTTCATTATCTTTACCCTCGTCAAATTCCCTTTCGTAGTACTGTTCCAAAAAGTTGCGGTCTGAGATAAAACCGATTTCGCTGAACAGGGTCAAGTTATCGGGTAAGTTATTTCGGAACCGCAACAGGGCACGTCGCCGGTCAGTTTTTTTGGGCACAAGATTGCGTCGGTCTTGACCAAGGTTGTCTGTTCCATCGTCGTGGATGTAATAGCCCAAGGCTTTTCCCGAGTACGTTCCGGGAATCCCAAGCAGGTCGGCCCCCTGATATTCGCTTGATGTACCAATGGCCGGTCCCTTGTCGGTTAGATAGTCCAATTGCAAATTCCAGTCGACGCCTTGGGGAGCATCGCGACCGAGCAGTTTGAAGATGTTCCAGGTCGTCTTCACCTGTCCACCAAAAATGTGGTCATGTTCGACCGTGAGTTTTCGCAGTGGAATATTTGGGTCCTCGGCCGGACCACTCAAATGCGGAGCAAACATAAGTGGAAAATCGTTGATCAAGAATGTGTTGTTTAGCGTTGTGACCCACGGGATCTCTTCGACGATGAGCGCGCCAGTCATTGGATCGATTGTGCCTGGATGCGAACCGAGCCAGGGATTCGCATAGCGATGCTCCAGGAACACGTCACTGGCCTGCAAGCGATACCCGGGTTTGCCGAATTTACTGGTCGTAATCCACGCACGTTGAGCGTGAAACGACTTTTGCGACAGTTGACGAATTTGATCTGCGCGTATACGTAGGTTGCCCTTCAGTGCGGGGATGTATGCCTTAATTTCGGCGTTCCGCAGAAGTGCCCGGTCTTCTCGGGCGTCATAAAACGCATGCGATGCGCGGGTCACGTTCTGACCTTGCCGCACGAAGATGTTGCCTTCCAAGTAGACCTGAAATGAAGCTTCGCCGGACTGCAATGTCTCGCCCTTGTCCTTGAACTCTTCGGCGTTGACTGGTTCCGTCCAAATGACGATGTTGTCGGCGGTCAGGTCCACGGTTTCCAATTGGTCGCCGCCGTCGATTAACAGATTTACGCCTCCGGTCAGAATCGAGATTTGCTCAGGTGGCGTGGTGGTTGTCGACATTTCGCTCTTGAAGTGATAGGGGACCGCGCTGCGCGGCGAAATCCGAATTCGTCGCAGTTGGTCCGAAGATGATTGGACTTGCAGACTGCGCCATTCGGCCTGGGTGCTGCTATCAGGAGGACGTACCAACTGAGTTTGCGTCAGAAAACCCTTTTGAACTACATTTCTACGGTAGGCAGCGCGCCGAAACAGCGCATCAACGGCACCGGAATCCCTCGCCAGTCGCTGACGGACCTCAAATGTGACCCCAGCCCGCGTGACCAGATGAATGAACAAAGACGATTGACTAAGCGTCCGACCGGGACGTTCCAGTTGAACGTCATCTTCCAGATAGACGACCAGACGATTGAAACCATCATCGCTCGTCCGCCAGACGACCATTTTCTGTGCGCGAAGTGTCGCGTCACCCTGAACGATTTGACATCGGCCACGTAGCGCGGCCACGTCCCGACCGTCCTCATCCTTCCATTCGCGGGAAAAATCGGCCACGACGGCAATGGGATCGCGGTCCGTCGGACCCTCGATGCGGGTTTGACCGCGAAGATCGCTGCGCATGAAACAGACAGCCGTCACGATGATGATGGCGGCGAATGTAGCGGACAGAATCCGATTATATAGGACGGTCGTCAGGCCCAACACGGGCTCTCCCGAAGTGCGTAGCGCATTGGAAGTGAATGTTGGAAGCGTGGATTTGTCAGAACATTTGGTCGATGTGTTCGTCTCGTTCATTTACAAAAGTTAGTTGCGTCATTTTTCGGCGGCGCGACAAATTGGGACCATATCTGCCATCATCGAAATACGCTACTGTGAATGAATTTAGCGCACCGAATTGCCGAAACTGGGCGGGGATTATAGGTAGGTTTTCGCTTGGGTGTCAATAATGGGTGCGGATGCGTGTTTGAAGACACCGCCGGTTTGTAAGTACTTATTAAGTTTAAAGATACGTTCAGTCACCGACTTTGAGCTTTCGTTCGCTGAATCTGACATCTCGTTTCTTGCAGAACCAGCCACCAAAACCATAAGCTGCAAGTAATGCAATGACAGGAATCAGCGGGGCTCGCATTCGCATATTGGACCAAAAAAATAGATGAACCAACGTAAAACTGGTCAACAGCAGCGCCAGTGGCAACCAGCGAGACGATTCAGCCCATTTCAACCGTACTATTCCCAGGAGAAATCCGATGGTAACAAAGACGTAGAACAGTCGCACAGCATGTTGCGCCATGACAGGTACCGACTTGGCCGATCGTCCCAATGGTGCGACGTGCCAAAAACGCCGGAATCGGAGACAACATGCACGGATGAAAAGACTGGGTTCGTTCTTGATGTTCTGCCAAGCCCGTCGATACGTCCATCGGTCGCGGTCGATTTCGCTCGCTGTGATAGGAAGCTCTTGTTCCATCTGCTTTGCCACGGCCTGGTACCAGGTCTGGTGAGTCGCATCTGGACTGGCATCGTCCCAGACGGTTCCCCAAGGTTTTCTGACGACTTCACGGTAGAAGACGGGATTGTTTCCCAGCAACAATGTATAGCCGCCGTGGGTGGTCGTTAGAATGGGAGTGCCCATCACAACAAAGTTTCTCACCAGCCAAGGTGACACGGTCAGTGTTGTAGCCAAAAGCATCGACCAAGGTATCTTTGCGAGAAAAAACTGGACATAACTGACTTGCCGGACCGGTCCGGCCAATCTGCGGTCGGCGCCCGGTGTTGCGCTCAAATTGATCCTGT
Source organism: Planctomycetota bacterium (assembly GCA_963582345.1). Taxonomy (GTDB): domain Bacteria; phylum Planctomycetota; class Planctomycetia; order Planctomycetales; family Planctomycetaceae; genus CAUZSN01. The sequence goes on along the minus strand of CAUZSN010000146.1, from coordinate 744 downwards.
CCGGTTTGTTCTCCCTCGCCACACGGCAGCACCACCAGAAAGCCGTCATTAAACCAAATGCCCAAATTGTGGGTCGGCAGAGTGCACAAAGGCCAAAAATGACTCCAATGCCGAATTCCCGCCGTAGACAAAATAGGATAGGTTTCGTTGGTCGGAACGGCCTGATCAGTCCGCGATCGATCCCCGGCGCATCACACAAGTCGGACCTATCCCGTGTATTCTCTTTCTCAATTACTACAGCCAGCAGCAGGGTCACGAGAAATGTGAAAATCGTCTCGGTCATGGGAAATGTTGTGTACTGCAACAATAGCGGATCGACGGCGACCAACAAAGCTGCTAAGTATGCACACCATTTGAATCCAAGCCGTCGTCCAAGAGTCAGCGTCAAGAAAACCGTCGCGGTTCCTAAAACTGCGTGCAGCAGTGCAATACCCATTTCGGGATGCGCTAGCCGTGTAATCGGGACCAAAATGATTGTGTAAACGGGTGGACGGAAAGCGGTTGCGCGTTGTGTGATCGGATCGCAATAGCCACGACCTTGGGCAAGTTGCCCTGCGATTGTCAGATAAGCATCGCGATCTTCCTGCAGGTGACTGCTGAAAATCAACAACGCACCGCAGCGCAGAATGAGGGCGGTTAGTAATAATGTTGCTACGAGGACAGGTTCTAATCGAAGTCTTGCCACTGCTCAGATCGCTCCCGCTGGCTCAAGGTAGATGAGCCGATTATGCTTACATCACACTT
>CAUZSN010000145.1:0-6338 GCA_963582345.1 Planctomycetota bacterium | reverse complement strand
CGGCAGTTACAGCGATATCGCTCAGACATTGATAACCACTGACCTGTTTGGACTTGTCCCGACCGAGCTCCAACGCACCAACGACGTTGGCTTGATTGCGGATCAGGCCTGCCAAAGTTTGTCGCGTACTGCCGACGCTGCCGGCTAACACAATTCTCAACCCATCGCAAATCGTTGAATTTTTCGCGTTTATCGGCTTTATCTGCATCACGCCGGACTCTCCACATTCGGTCGCTTCAGAAACTTCTCCTCACCAATCACGATCACAGCGACGGTACGCAAAAGGATGCCAAAATCGAGTGCGAATGATTGCCGTTGGACGTAGGTAGCATCATACGTCCATCGTTCTGGCCAAGTTAGATGAATGTTGCCGTTGACCTGGGCCAGACCGGTTAGACCGGGACGAACCCGCAGCCGCTGACGACCCAAGTCATTGTATTCCTCCAACTGAGCGGGCAATGCGGGACGAGGGCCGACCAGTGACATGTCGCCTTTAATCACATTGATCAGTTGTGGTAGTTCGTCAACTTTGAATCGCCGCAACCAGTAACCGACACTGGTCACTTCGTCCGTCTTGCCAACAATTTCTTCGTGTCGGGTTCGTTCTTCGTCGAACATCGTACGAAACTTATAGGTAAAAAAGATGCGACCTTTTTTTCCCAATCGCTGTTGCACAAAAAACACCGGGCCACACGATTCTAAACGAACCAGTACGGCGATCAGTCCAAAAATCGGTAAGAGCACTAACAGTGCGGGTACCGCAACCATCAGATCAACCAAACGTTTACCAAATCGCCCACAAGAATTGGACAACATGTGCGCTAGTCCCTCCGTGACGACCATCAAGCGGCCCGAGCAGACAACGGTTCCATGACTTCGTTGTCCGATATTGCAGAAAGCACGAGCCGATGATTGTCGGGTAACGAACTCACGTAAGTTTCATACAAGGCTTCCCAGATTTTTTCTCTGCAAAATTGCGACACCACACGAGCGCGACCTGCTTCGCCGTGACGCTGTCTTAGTCCTGCGTCCTGTAAGTACGTCTTAATAGCCGATGCCAACCTGGCGACGTCTTTTTTCGGCACCAGCGCACCCGTAACACCGTCCATAATCGCATCGACTGTGCCGGTCGCTTGAAACCCTACCACGGGCAATCCTGCTGCTGCTGCCTCCAAGAGAACGTTCGGGAATCCTTCGCGATACGACGGAAAGACAAACACATCCAGCAGTCCGTAATACATGGCTGCATCTGGAACCTCACCGGTCAGGATGATACGAGGATGACGGTTTAGTTGCTTGATGCAGTTCTCAGACAGGGGATCGCCTTGCTCGAATTCACCCACCAGCAGCAATCGCAGCGATGGAAAATCGAGGCTCAAACAATTGAATACTGTAAACAATTCCTCGATTCCCTTATCCCGCGTTAGTCGCCCGATGTAACCAATGACCGGTGCTTCGCGAGGAATGGTTAGTTCTGCACGTAATTCATCGACCTGTGCACGTCGATCATCCGACAAACGGAACCTCTCTGCGTCAATCCCATTCGAAGAACCCGCGTGCAAAACAAGCGTCTTAGCTTCCGAAGTTAGCCGCCGGTCTAAATAGGCTTTGCGGAGGCTATAACTGACACAAATTACTCGATGAGCGCAGCACGACGCGATTCGCTCGGTTAGAGTCAAAATACTTCGTTTGATTCCTGTCATTGACTCTAGTCGCAAACCACGCAACATGTAGAAGCGGACTGGCACGCGAGCCAGAAATGCCGCAAGGGTTCCTACAAAACCCGCTTTCGGAGTTCCAGCGACTGCGATATCAGGCTTACTCCGTCGCAGAATCTGATACACTCTGAGCAACGCGATAAAATCATGCCACGGTTGCATTTCGCGTTCCATGGGGACAGCGATGGTATCAACGCCTTCTCGCTCTGCAACGATCGTCAGTGAATCACTCGGTGCAGCGATCACGACGATGTCGAATCCCTTCTGACGCAGATAGGCCAATTGGCCAGACATTAGTTTGTCGGCACTCACTGCATGAGTGGTAATGTAGGCTAGCCGGGGTCGTCTGACAGTTTCAGTGATTCGTTTGCGCATGAGCTTCTAGACATTGATTATTAATCAAGTTCACCGATACGACTCTAACTAACTTTGCGATATCGTCTTAGTTAGTGCGCTGTATAACCGCCATCGACGACCAATGTTGATCCCGTGATCCAACGGCCTGTGTCTGCTACTAAGAATGCAATCGCGTTAGCCACATCCACCGGGCTACCAATTCCCAAGGGATGCATGGCTTTGATCGCAGCAACTTGATCAGCTGGAATCGGTTCCAGAAGCCGCTCGAATATCCGTGTCTGAACACAGCCGGGTGCCACACAATTAACGCGAATGCCTTCGGATGCAAGTTCCATAGCCAGCGACTTAGTCAGAGCAACTAAAGCTCCTTTGCTGGCAGCATAGATTGAAGCTCCCGGTTGTCCGACCAAACCCATAACAGATGACAGAAAGACGACGCTGCTCGGCGACGAGCAGACTTTCTTTTGCCGAAACCCTTTGGCCAAATGAATGGCAGAGGCGAAGTTGATCTGCATCACCTTGTCGACGTCTTCCACTTTTAAGTACCTGATTGGCTCGTTTATTTGAATGCCAGCACAATGTACCAATCCGTCGAGCGGTCCTATTTCTGAAGCCAGTGATTTCAACCATATTGGGATCTCAGACACGGTGGATAAATCGTAGGTCTCGATACTATGCGACGATCCTTCCAGCTCTGACTCCGTCTTGCGCAACTGATCCGTATTCCGCGCCACAAGGATCAGCCTAGCCCGTAGGCGGCTGAGCAATATCGATGTTTCACGCCCGATGCCAGACGAAGCACCAGTCACGAGAATCGTGCGATCAGTCAGATCCATCGGATTGAACTTCACGCAGCATTCCTTTGCTCTTCACTCAAGGCGTTATCGGGTACAACGACCAATTCCGGTAGCGTCATCTTATCGCAAGTCATGGCCGCTCCAGCCCAAGACCAACCCACTCCAAATCCGGTCAATAACAATCGCAATTGTTGGTTGGGTGACCGATTGCTCCAAGTATGTGTGATGGCTAGTGGAATCGAAGCGGCACTGGTGTTTCCGAAAGCTTCTAAGGCAAGTACGAATTTGTCGGTCGGGATATGCAGACGGTTGGCCAAATGATTCAGCATGAATGCATTTGCCTGGTGCATGATCACTCCATCAACACTTTCAAGCGTCCAATTAGCTGCCTTCAGCGTGCTCTTGACCAGGGCGGGCACTTCACACAGCGTGAACATAAACACTTCAGCCCCATTCATGTACAGGTCTTCGTCGCTGCGAATGTTGCCTTTCTCGCGTTCAGATCGCTTTGAAGTCTCACTCGTATGCGGTTTCCGAAAACAGCCGGCAGGCACAATTAGATGATCCTGACCGCTGCCATCGGTTCCCAAACTAAAGACAATTGGCGCAGCATCCGGATCACATTCCAGCGCTGTCGCGGTTCCGGCATCTCCAAATAACGGAGCTGCTGAACGATCCTCTGGTGATACAATCCGGCTTACCGTATCGCCGACGAGCAATAGTGCACGCTGCACATTCCCCGGTGCAAGTAGCTGCGACGCGACCCAAAGTCCATACACATAGCCAGAGCAACCAAGATTGATGTCAAACGCTGCACATTGTTTCGACAGTCCCAACCGACCATGCAAGGAGCAACTGGTGGCTGGCATAACATAATCGGGTGTTTGCGAAACGAATATCAGCGCATCGATACTATCTCGCTCCCATTCAATCTCGGCAATCAAACGCTCAGCTGCAGCAAAACAAAGATCAGATGTACAGACCCCATCAGGCACGATGTGACGCGTCTGAACGCCCGTGTTTTCACAAATCTTACGAGCCTCGACAGCTCCAAAAATTTGCGCTACGTCCGCAACCGTCAGCGTTCGTTCCGGGATTGCAGAGGATATACCGGAAACGCGTACGCCTAATGATCGAGATATCGCCATACCGCCATACTTTCCGTGACTGGCGCTACGATAGGACCGCGGCGGCGTGCTGGAAATCAGGCCGCATCCGATTCACGCATTGGTTAGGCGGCTTGCTTGCCGCTCGTGATACTATCTCCCAACACTGCGATCAATTCGTTAACGGTCCGAGAATTCAGAATCGATTCGGGACCGAGCTGAATTTCAAACTCACGGTCGATAAGGGCAATCAAGCCAATCAAGGTCAGCGAACTCCAGCCGTCAATCTCTTGAATAACATCCTCGCCCCTTGTCATCCCATCATCCAACTCGAACAGTTCATCCAGCAACAACAGAAAATCTATTTTCTCCATCTTCTGGCTCCTAGCGTGTACCGCTAACACCGAAGCACAAAAAACGGTGATAGCAGGCTTTCGTGTAGCTGTCGTTTTATGGAACTCCGAAGTACAGGAGTTCACGCACAGAGCCGCTCGCAGTGAACTCTGAGTCGCGATGAAAGCGCGAGCTTGTAGCAGAAACTGGTCAACGATGCAACGTGAACAGCACGCAGCATCAACTTGCAAATTGCCCACGCTGCCATCGATCCTCACACCACCTCACGCAGCAATTGAATGCAAATCGCTTTGTCCAGACTGTTGTCTCAAGAGATGACAAAACTCGAGTTGAGTCAAATTGTCCAACTTGCCCTGGTGAACAGCACGTGCTGCCACCTGTAGAACTCGCTCGAATAATGTGAACTGCTGCTGCCCTTCCAGAAAGTTCCAGGGATGAGACCAGAGATGGACAACTCGACGATTCTCCATGGCATCGGAAATGAGATGTGACCATCTTTGGACCGTCATTGATATTGGGATCCGTTTTCGAAATTGGTTACGCCAATTCAGGAAATAGCCCGACGGAATCTCGACAACATCGTGTACTGGCTTTGGCTGTTGAGCCGATTGAAACACGTTGAGTTCGCGAGCTGTGTTTCGCAAGGCCTCATATTTGGAACCTGGCTTCAACAAACTTTCGCGATAACCCAAGATATTGTGCGCGGAAAGTTCGTGCAAATAGCCCGTGTTATTTCTTGGATAAACGAGTGTCTGAAACGCAACTCGTTTCAGTGCGGCGACATTTCTGATGCCCTGCATCTCTTGCAAGAAGTCCCCCCTACAGATCACGGCATCCGACAACGGTAAGTGCGTGAATCCATGGGAACCAATTTCATGATTCTGGCTGGCACGCACAATGGCCAACGCGTCCGGGTTCAACCAACCGTCATAGATGCCTGAACTAATATCGTAATTGAAACGACTCAGCCAGTTCCTTCCACCAATCAACACGTCGTGAAACCAGTCAGAATGTTCGAGATATTCTGTAAGCGACATAACGAAACCGCCTACAAACGCAAACGTGGCTTTCATGTCGTATGCTTCTAGTAACGCGACGAGGCGACAATAAGCTCTGTTGAGATTTTCATTCGTCAAGACGCGAACATGACGATCATTTACTTTGTCGGCAATCCCCCACTTACCTTCGCAGTCGAACGAGATGATGAAGGCGCCGCGATCGAGCTGCATGGGTCATTTCTCCATTAAGCCGCCACCGGAATGGCCTCGAAACCAAGGTCCCCAGCAAAACCCATAAATGCACAGGATTCAAATCGTTCCGTCCTATTCTCGTGGTAGATGAACGTGCTGGGAGCATTGGGAATCTGATGCCATCCCAACTTAGAAAACTTTGCCTCCAAACCGGGATCGGCACAATATGTCAGCAAAACGCTCCCACCGTTCCGTTTGATTGCCCGTTCGCACTGATTCACTAGTTTCGACAAATTCTGAACTGAAGTGGCGACCGCGGCAACGATTCGGCCCACGATTAAACCATTCCTAGGCCCCAGCGAAACGATCAGAAAATTATTGATAGGCTGGCACTCCGCCACATAGACCAAGAGATGACGTGGTCCGTGTGTGTGAAAGAATCGCCATTTTAGAAGACTGCAGTTCCAGTATGGTGCGGTGTGTTCTTGGTAGTGCTGATTCAAAGCGATGACAAGCTGATGAATGAGTTCGTCATTCGGTGCGGTTTCTAGAACAATTTGCCCCTCGTTTCCATTGGCCCTCGCGAATTCTTTGTCGAAATACCTAGGCCGCGTGTTGCGTTTAAAAATTTTTTTAAGACTGAACTGAACCATTCCTTTCAGCGGCCTTAGAACTTTTCGATACCAAACGGATTTGACCTCCTGTGAACCTAATCGCCGATACATGTAGTCGAGAGGTGCGACGATCCCGGGCACCAAAAGGTTCCGACGAGCTTTCAGGTTCGACATTAAGATTGTTAGACCTATTCCTGTGCGA
>CAUZSN010000144.1:0-6398 GCA_963582345.1 Planctomycetota bacterium | reverse complement strand
GTGTACACGGTGTTGCAGCCGGTTGCTGCAACAATTCCCCACTGATCTCTATATTTGGCGCCCGTAGCCGAGCACATCATGCGCAGAGCTGTTCCTTCTCCACAGCCAGCGCAGGAACCCGCGCCACCGACATATATATGAGTCTGCTCTTTGAGCATCATGTCAATCAGCAGGTTGTCGTTGATGTACTCCTCATCCGAAGGACCAAAATTTTTAAAGAACCGGTGACCTTTACGGATGTCTTCGACAAGCTTTTCGCTCTTCGGCACCATCTTCAAGGCCAGGTCATCGCAAACAGTCACACACTCGGCACAGCCTTTACACTTGCTGGGGTCGATGATAATGGCAAACCGCCCCCCCTCCTTGCCTTTTTTTTTCGGCCCTTCGTAGTATTTTCGAGGTTTGGACCATTGCCGTAAGAACATAGCTCGATCTTCCTCGTTGTCGATCTGCGTCTTCAGCTTTTCTTCCAGCTTCGATTCAGCCAACACCTTTCCCAGAATGGCGGTGTCGGGACATTCGGTGACACAGTCCATGCATCCGGTACAGTTTTCAGCGACGAACTCGGGGATTTCCGGAGCCACATAGCTAAAGTCGCGCAACGTCGCCGTACCGGCAGGGATCAGTGACCGCGCCACTGACAGATCGGCCGGAAGTTCTTTCTCACCGTAGCCCTCTTCGTAACCGCGAATAATGCGTTCATTGAAATCCGTGACGTCGAGCACGGGGAGTTCGACCATCAAATAGTCCGAATCAACTAGCGTACCGTAACTGTTATTATTGTAAGGATCACGTTTGTTCGGCTCGTTCATCGAAGTCGGTTGTGCAACTGTCGCCATCCTAATACCCTTTCAACTTCTGTTGGGCTGTACTGCGACAACCCATGATCGTTGTAACATCCCCGCAAAATTTCTGGTGGTCTTCCCGGCCTGCCTGTTGACTAGCCGGCTTGTCCGTTTCCGGCGTGGATGACCGTCTGCGGAATCTCTTGCATTTCGCTATAGCCGCGTTTCACGCATGTCAGGTTGTCCTGGACAACCTGTTCGCCTCGTTTGCCGAAATACTTCTTCAGCGCTTTTTCGACACCCGCGTACACATCTTCGTCCCTCATGCCGCTTTCCTTGGCATAGGGAGTCAGCTTCAAGAAAGCCCCCAACAACACGATGCCCTGCATTCGCATTTCCAGATCGGCCACCGAAGCAACTTCGCGGGCGATTTTCACCATGTCCGCGAAATAAACCCGCAGTTTCGTGTCCTGAATAATCTTCTTCTGCTGCTGTGGAATTCGCTGCCACACATCCCGCGGTTCAGTGAAATGACTTTGCATGAAGATCGATCCGCCCTTCACCGTGCCGTTTAATGGATGCCCGCTGGCTAGGGCCTCGGTGTCGTTCAACACCACCAGATCGACGTGCTCCAACTCACTGTGGGAGTAGATATGCGAATCGGCAACCGTCAAATAATAGGTTGTGGGCAATCCTTTCTTCTCGGAGCCGTACTTGGGATAAGCCTGGACATCCCTGCCGAAGACTTGGCCGCCGATTGTCGCGATGACTTTATTTGAGGTGACCGAACCAAAACCGCCCACGGAATGACCTCGCATCGAGAACGCACCGGGAGGCCGGAGGTCGGGATCTTCTTTGACTTCCAGGGCCAGAGTATGCTTGATACCAACTACGAAGAAATCCTGACTGTCGTGAATCATGTTGTCATATATGGCGATGATGTCGCCAGCGCGAACATCACGGCTGCCCAATCCAGCCGCCCCGTGATAAATGGGCGGTATGCGGTCAATCTTCTCCAAACCGTTCTGACCGGTCAGCCCATCGCAAAAGGCGGCTTTGATTTCGCGGGTGATGTGGTTGCCAGTCGTCGAAAGTGGGTCGTCCATTCTTTCAATAACGGTGAATGCTTTACAGTTCTTCAAAACATCCACAATTTGTTTCGCCGGGAACGGCCGGAAACAATAGATGTTCAGACACCCGGCCTTGATCCCTTTTTCCTCGCGCAGAAAATCGATCGTGATTTGAGCGGTCTCCATATAGGAACCGGCTCCGACAAGAATGTATTCGGCATCTTCACACCGATACGCACCGAGGAACCCGTACTTCCGGCCAGTCTTGCGATAAAACAACTCAAATGTATCCTCCAGCGCCGGCGCGACCTGATCGTAATACCACCGCTGGGCGATTTTCCCCTTCATATACGAGTCCTGATTTTGCACTACGCCAGACATCATCGGGTTGGCCGTATCCATTAAATTTAAGAGACGGTCTTCCGGATTGCCGACAAATTCCTTCATGAAATCCGATTCCATCAATTTGACGGATTCAACAGTATGGGTTGTCAGAAAGCCGTCCTGAACGTTGAAGAACGGAGTGCACGAGATTTCTGCTGCGCGGCGGGAAATCAAGCACAAATCGCCCGCTTCTTGAGCATTACGTGCAAACAGGATACCCCATCCGCAATCTGCAACACTCATCACGTCATCATGCCCCGCATGAACGTTCAGTCCCTGGCTGGTCAATGCGCGTGCCCCGATGTTGAACACGACAGGCAAACGTTTGCCAGCAATCGTGTACAGGACTTCCTTCATCAACACCAGACCCTGACCCGACGTGAAGTTGGTCGCGCGGCCGCCAGCGGCCGCAAAGCCCTCACAGAATGTCGCTGCCGAGTGCTCGCTTTCAGGCTCGAAGAAAACAAGTTGATCACCCCATAGATTTGGTATGCCATTCTGGACAGCATAATTGAAACCACCACCCATCGTGGTCGAACTAGTGATCGGGTACGCACCCGACCCTTGACTGATCTTGGTTTCGACCCATACGACGGCCTCGGCACCGTCACACGTCGTCGGGATTCCGGGGTATTCAAATTTCCGTTCAACCTCTTCACTCACAGGCACATCAGTGATTTGGTCGACCGTGCCAACTGCCATGAATGCACAAACTCCCTATATCAGCCTAGGAAATACGCCCCTCGTTGCATTTACTAAGGAGCTAATTATGTCAGCTTGAACTAATTCTCGCAATCCCGTGATCGAATGCAACTTGACCTAGAGTCACTTTAGTGAAGTTGAACACCTTTGGTTAGATGACCAACGCAAATTGAACTACTTTTATTTCGACCCATAAGTAGACTACGTAAGAAAAAATTAAAAAATTACACATCATAAGCAATACGGAGACTGTGTAATTTGGTTAAAATTTGGATACCTTGAAAAGCGAGGGCACATCGTCAGTGGCACTGACTGAAACTCAATGCGCCACCAGCACGGACCTTCATCAAAGACAATTCAAGGTCGCCGCTAGAAACCTCGCAATCGACTTGGCATTACTGGCGCTGAAAGCCTCGGACAAATCACGTATTGGAACCTCTAACGAGACCAACCGTACACATTGCCGTTCAACCCGTCCATCCACGAAGGTAACTCAAGGCATCCAGAAACTCGATCGACGCTTTCCTATGCGATAAATTTTGAACGTCGGCTCGAATCGAGTTCTACTAGGTAATCTTAGCGAACACAGGCAACCTAAAAAGCCTTTTCCTGCCTGGCTCCGAATTATCTTTCTCAAAGTATTTTCACATAAGGAGTTAAGAACAATCAAAAAACTCACGCTCGCCCACCGGTTGAAGCAGTCTTGTGAATCTGAACTGCTCATCACATAATCTGATTACTTGGCACAGGGCAGGACTAATTCATCGAAAATCAATTCATCTGTGCAAATATCTCCGAATTCCCTCCCAAACTGTTGCGTGTTTCGAGCAACAGTTCATCGAATGCCATGCTTTTTTGACCGAATTGAATCCGATCTCGATGCCGCCACGAGTAACAACCGTTGATCTTTTGTTCGAGGAAACCGGTTTTACGGTAGAGGACGTCGCCGAACTGGCGAACCTACAGCCGGAGCGAATTGAGGCGATTGCCGTCGGCCGCTGGACGCCCAGCCCGGCCGAACGTAAGAAGGTTGCCGAAGCGTTTGGAGTGACCGTCGACGATGTCAGTTGGGGCCATACGATGGACCCGCGGAACATCCGCTACCGGCAATTCGGAATGAACGAGGGAATGCAACCATGACAACCAGCGTGGCCGAACTCTGCGACAAGCAGCAGATTTCGATCGACGAATTGGCAGCACGTTCAGGCTTGGAGAACACGCGATTGATGGCAATCATCCTGGGCCGTTGGACGCCTAGTCCCACGGAGCGTCAAAGGATTGCGTCGGTTTTCGGCGTCAGTATCGACGAGATTACTTGGGGCCATAGGACGCCAATTCAGCACATTTACGGGCATGGACCCGGATAGGCCAACGGTCGGACAATTGGCCGTCGACGTGCCCTACATTACTCGATCGTTGGCCCATGTGTAGCGACGGCCGGTTTTGAATTGTTTGTAGTCCTCGCTCGTCTCATTGTGAATCAGTTCACGCTTGTACGCTGTGTTAACGGCATCCAGCACCGGAATGATCTCGGCATCGAGAAATCCGAGTCCCTGAATTTCAAACAAATCTCCGTTGATATCGAAAATCTGCAACCGATTTCTCCACACACGCACCATGCGCAGCATGCGTAATTCACTGCGAGTCCTCTTTAGAAATTCCAAAACGTCGTCAAATTGGCCGGGTTCGTAATCGAAGGTGGCCAAAGGCCTATTCGTGCTCATTCTGATTGTTACTCGTTGCGGACATACATAAGGATCTAACTACGCATCTTACGCCAGCTGATGACACATCACAAACAGAACAGAGTTTGTGATCAGATTTCGTTGCTTCCAGCGGGATCCAGAGAATACAATGAGATTTTAAGATATCGCAACACACACATATTCGGATCGACATCGAAACCGGAATCACGGTTTCGATCTAGAAGGAAAGAACTCATGACAGAGACGCTCGCCGAACTATTAGGCGATGAGGCCGAGTCCTTGCTTAACCATCATTGCGAGGGAATTCCTAACAAATCCTTACATTTGCCCTCGCCTGATTTTGTTGATCGCATTTTCTTGCCCAGTGATCGCAATTTGCGAGTATTGGTAAACCTGAAACGTCTGTTCAGTCACGGGCGATTAAAAGATACCGGCTACGTGTCCATACTGCCGGTCGATCAAGGAATAGAGCACTCGGCAGGGGCATCTTTTGCTCCCAATCCCACATACTTTGACCCCGAAAACATCGTCAACCTGGCAATCGAGGGTGGCTGCAATGCGGTGGCTTCCACCTTCGGCGTCTTGGGAGCCGTTGCCCGAAAGTACGCGCACAAAATTCCGTTCATCGTCAAAGTAAACCATAACGAACTACTGACCTACCCGAACAAGTTCGACCAGATCATGTTTGGACGAGTGGAACAAGCCTACGAAATGGGCGCGGCAGCGGTCGGTGCAACGATCTACTTTGGCTCGGCCGAGTCAAATCGGCAAATCGTCGAGGTGTCAGAAACCTTCCAGAACGCTCATGAACTCGGTATGGCGACTGTGTTGTGGTGTTATCTGCGTAACAGCGATTTCAAAACGGACAAAGACTTCCACATGTCAGCCGACCTGACGGGTCAGGCAAATCATTTAGGCGTGACTCTACAAGCCGATATTATCAAACAGAAGCAGCCAGAGAACAACGGTGGATTTTCGGCGCTTAAATTCGGCAAGACTTCACCACTAGTCTACGATCAGTTGACGACCGACCATCCGATCGACCTGTGTCGTTACCAAGTCGCCAACTGTTACATGGGTCGGTGTGGCTTAATCAACTCAGGCGGTGCTTCCAGTGGGGCAGGAGATTTCGCTCAGGCCGTTCGTACCGCGGTAATTAACAAACGAGCTGGAGGTACAGGCCTGATCAGCGGTCGAAAAGCGTTCCAGCGACCCATGGCCGACGGGGTCAAACTGCTACAAGCGATTCAAAGTGTTTATCTCGATCCACAGGTCACGATTGCCTGAAGTGAGGTCCGCAGAGTATTGTTTGGTTATACACAATTGTTTTGAGCACCTACTGCAACCTATGACAGCCTATCACAGAACAAATGCAAATGCCCGTACTGCGCCATGATCCGGAACGTGCTATTGATCTAGACCTTGTCCGCTGTACAGAGAATGCTGCACTGTCCGCATGGAAGTGGTTTGGCAAAGGGGATAAAGAGAACGCTGACGCTGCCGCTGCGGATGCCATCCGCGGAATGTTTCAACTTATCGACTGCAAGGGGCTGGTGCGGATTGGCGAAGGTCGCAAAGACGAGGCCCCGGGGATTTTTACAGATGAAAAACTAGGCTCTTGGCATGCGGGATCCATCCCCATGGCAATCGCCGTTGATCCGATCGACGGCACAACGCTGACCTCGAAAGGTCTGCCGGGGGCGATTGCGGTGCTTGCCGTCACTACTTGTGAAAACCCGAATGACGACCCC
>CAUZSN010000143.1:0-6427 GCA_963582345.1 Planctomycetota bacterium | reverse complement strand
TGAACTCGGTATCTTGTGATATCGGAATCGCGCGCGAGGAAACAAGAATATGGGTCTGTTTGAAGGAAAAAAAGGTCTGGTGTTCGGAGTTGCCAACGATCGTTCGATCGCATGGCACATCACGGAGCGTTTAGACGCTGAGCAGGCGACAATGGGTTTCACCCATTTGCCGGACAAGGACGAGCGGCGGAAGAACGAAAAGAAAGTGCGGAAACTAGTCGAACCGATTGGTGGCCGATTTGTTCTTCCATGTGACGTTCAGCAGGATGAAGACTTGGATGCCGTGTTCTCGGTCGCAAAAGAGACGTTCGGGAAGATCGATTTCCTGGTACATAGTCTTGCTTTTGCGCCTCCTGAGGACTTGACCGGTCCCGTTTATAACGTAAGCCGCACGGGATTTGCGCAAGCGATGGAAATCAGCGCTTACAGCCTGATTTGTCTCGCGGGGCGTGCTCGACAGATTCTCAATCCCGGTGGCAGCATTCTTACGCTGACATACCTGGGCGGCGAGAAAGTCGTTCCCGGATACAATCTGATGGGAATCTGTAAAGCGGCACTGGAGAGCGCGGTTGCGTATTTGGCCAATGAACTCGGCCGCGACGACATTCGCGTTAATGCCTTAAGCGCCGGTCCGGTCAGAACGATCAGTGCGATGGGCGTTGGCGATTTCCAGAAGATGCTAAAGCTGTATGAGAGCTTCTCACCGATGCGGAGAAATATCGAACCAGCCGAAGTTGCCAATACGGGAGCGTTTCTACTTAGTGACTTAGCCAGTGGTATCACAGGTGAAACGGTTCACGTTGATTGTGGTTACCATATCATGGGAGGTCCACCGGTCGACGTTCAGGAGTAACGAACCATTCACTAGTTGTGACCTTGTCTTCTCAAAACGGTCGATGACAACGCAGCCAACAGCAATCGGTGTCGCTGTCGTTGAGAAAAACGACTGCTATCTAGTGGGCATTCGCGGCAGCGATGAACCACTTGCGGAGCTGGCGGAATTTCCGGGCGGCAAGTGCGAAGTTGGCGAGACTCCTGTCGATTGTGCTCGGCGAGAATGTTTTGAAGAGACTGGCCTACTTGTCGAAACAATTGAGTTGCTGTTCAGCGGAACCTTCCAATACACGTATGGCAAGGTTGATTTGCACTTTTGGCTGTGTCAGCCCGCACACCTCGATTTTGTGGCCGACAAATATCGCAGTTTTCATTGGGTGCCTGTGTTGGAACTCCCATCGATGAAATTTCCCAGGGCTAACCAGCCCGTGATTGATATGCTCGTTAATCGGGCAACTCAAAGTGGTCACCGCTGTTGAGAATTGTGCGCGTATTCAATCTGGTCACATTGATTCGCATACTCAATACAAATTCAACTTGCAACGCCCAGCGTTCGCTCGTACAACGCAAGCAATTTTGGAAGTGTCTTGTCCAGGCTGAAGTTGTCCAGAATTGTCTCTGTCCCAGCGGCTCCCAGCGGACGGTAGACCGCTGGATCTTTCAGCACGTTCAGCGCGAATTCGGTAAAGCGATCGATGTCGTAGAACTCGGCCAACAGTCCGTTTTGTTCATGCTGAATTACGTCCCGCACGGGCGCCGTATCGGAAGCTAGCACCGTGCAGCCGCACGCCATCGCATTCATCATGGACCAACTCAGAACGAATGGCACCGTCAGATAGATGTGCAGATCGCTGAGACTCAGGATGTTGGCGAGTTGCCGTGGTGGAACACGCCCGGTGAAGATGAATCGGTCGAGGTCGTAGTTGTCGTGGTTAAGGACGTGCTCGCGAAACGTCTTTTCCTTTATGCGGTTCAAGTCGCCACCGTAGCAGACTCTATCGGAACCGGTGCACACAA
This sequence comes from Planctomycetota bacterium, assembly GCA_963582345.1. GTDB lineage: Bacteria > Planctomycetota > Planctomycetia > Planctomycetales > Planctomycetaceae > CAUZSN01. Next base: position 4,576 of record CAUZSN010000143.1, on the reverse strand, counting down.
ACAAAACGTCTGGCCGCGAATCGCAGATTCGTTTGGCGATCTTCATAAAAATATCGAAGCCGCGCATCGATTCGAAGCCGCGTGAAACGTACGTCACGATCCGTGTGTTTTGGGGGATCTCGCGGTTGCCGATTAGTCGGGGGACGCTTTTACGGCGGTACCAGACATTGGTGTCGATGCCGTCAAAAATCGTTTCCAGTTTATATTGGTACTCCTCCGGAAACAGGCTGCGTTGCCAGTCGGTCGGAATGTATCCGGTCGTACAAGTCTGAAGATCCAATAGGATCATGGCGTTGCGCGTGTGCGAACGCAGCACGTCCAGCTCTTTAGCCGGATACTCATGCCTAAAATCAAGGTCCGAATTGTGTCCGCGATAAAAGTATTCGAAGTAATTAATAATCGGACAGTCGTACAATTCTTCGAGAAATATGGTTGATCCGAATCCGCTGTGGCCGACGACCAAGTCCGGCTGGATTTTCGGATGCGCCTTCATTGCTTCGTAGATGGCGTGCGAATGCCAGGTGGCATTTTCGAAGGTTCGGCTGCAGTGATGCACTGTCTTGGTTGCCCCACCGTCAAGGCGGTATTGCACACGCTGAATACCGTCGAAATTTCCGGGTGGTAGTTCGCACACGAACGAACACTGAAACCCTTGATTTTTTATCAAGTAGTTGGCGATGTGGCCGAACTGGGCGGGGAAGTTCTTGTGAACAAATAAGACGTGCATGCTGGCGGTTCCGGTGTTCGTTGGTTTCAGAACGTGGTCCTACGAAATCACCGTTATGCTACGCGGCTTTTTCCAGAAATCTTCGAGTGACCAGCATCTCGTCGACGTCCTTACTCTCGCCGCGTTCGAATTTCAGGACGTTCAAGCCGGCTCCTTCCAGGTGTCGCAGATTACTGTAGACAGGATCACGCCAGTCAACTACTTGGCCCGAACGGACGGCATTGACAATTTCCTGAATTCCGTCTTTCAGGGTGACTCGCGCCCGAAATCCCAGAACGTGTCGAATTTTGTTGAAACTGACCCGGTAGTTCCTGAGATCCTCGTCGTTGCGAATCTCTTCGATCGTAGTTTCGGGATGGGCTTCGGCGACAATTTGGCCCAATTGCTGAAGAGTGTAGTTCTCAGTATCGTCGCCGACGTTGAATATCTGCCCTCCGACTTTATTCAGCGGCGCTTCCAATGTCATCAGACAGGCATTGGCGATATCGCGAGCGTGGATGAATGGTCGCCACTGTTCGCCATTAAAGATTTTAATTTTCCCATCAGTTACTGCTTGGGCACTGAGCAGATTGGCTACCAGATCGAAGCGAGGTCGATGTGACCAACCGTACGCTGTAGCGAACCGTAGTATCGTCGGCTGGAATACGTCGTCGGCTGCTTCCATCAAGGCACGCTCGGCATCGATTTTCGTCGTCGCATAGAGTGAGACGGGGTTCAGCTTGGAATGTTCGTCACGAATGTCGTCCGACGCTCCATATACGCTACATGTCGACGCAAACACGAATCGCGAGATGCCATTGGCTTGGGCCAGTTGGGATATCAAATTGGCAGCCGCGTAATTCACCGCAATCGTTGTCTCACCGTCCAGAGCACACGCCGGGTCTCCAACGATTGCCGCGAGGTGCACCACGGCATCAACGCCGTGCAAGGATCGCACGACGTCCTCGATGTTACGGAAATCCCCTCGCATGACTTCCAAACGCGGATGTGACAGCACATTGGCAAGCGAATCGATGCCAAACAGTTGTAAATCTAGAATGCGGACACGATAACCGGCATATAAGAGTTGCCGCGTCAACATGGATCCAATATATCCCGCTCCGCCGACTACCAGGATATCCTCGATCTTGCCGCCGCCGTTTCCGTTTCGAGGAATCATGCGATAGCGCGAACCGACGTACATTCTGGAAAACCGAGTGCCGGCCACCGCGACACACAACAAGCACCACGCCGGGACCGCAACCTCCAAGGTCGATAGCCATCGCGACGGCGCAATCGCTCCAACTATCAAGTGCAAGAGCAATCCAACTGCACTGGCGTGGCCAACGTTCCAAAGTCTCCTGCGGAACTGCGAACTGAGAACCGGCTTGTAGACTCCGCTGACAGCAAACAGCACCAAGGCCGAACATGCGAACCAGCCGGCATGGATGAAATAGATGGAATTGACTCGGCCAATTAGCGTCCCAACCGGATTGTCGATAGAAATTTTTCCAGATACGAGTAATCGCAGCGCTGCCGCGCCGATAAGTACGACATTGGCCATTGAAAAATCAACGGCCATGCGCACTAGAACGCTGCGCATTCGTGCTGTCCCAAACAGACGCGACCATAGCTCCTCGGATCGTGTCTTCATCTTCGTCCTAGGCTGGTTTTAAGATGCCTTTTGCACTTTAGCTTCAACTGGTTGTACAAACCATGCTTCCTCGGGGTAGCGAACGTATTCCACGGCCGTCTTTGTCGACAACCATTTTAGTCGAGGTGAAGTGGTTTTAATCTGGGGTAGAAATTGGAGAAATTCTGAAAGACTTGCTCAGAGAGAGAGGCGAATTATATTCAACGTGCTATGCAGATCAAGGGGTTTTTTGACAGGTTCGGTGATCTGCCGCTCCGAAAATCTGTCGGTCTAAGCCGCCTGACGCAGTTGATCCTGAATCAGCAATAAGACGTAATCTGCTAAGCTACCCACCGTGCGGAAAGGGCTATTTTGTTGTGACATTGCTCGCTCGTCTGCGATGGAGATTGTCGTTTCCAGTCGATCGTTGACTTTTTGCTCCAATCCCAGAATCACAGACACCAGCCCCAGGGAATCAAAACAACCATGTTTGCCATACAGGCGAGACTGATCACTGACCTCATGTCTGATTGGCGGGACCTGAATCGCGGCAATTTCCTGAACCGATTCGACAATCAATTCGACAATATCCGAGCGTTCCATGCTCATTACCTTAACGATGTCAGGGTTGCTCTGCAGACCGTGGCAGGTCGATGTATCCATCGGTCAGGATGTCGAATGAAGGCGTCGCCATCGATCACATCTTTAAGTATCATTTGAGTTTATGTCGGAGATTAGAATTCTGTGACAACACTGGTCGGTCACCGTCAGGAAAGCGAGCTTGTAGCAAAATGAGCAATATTCTGCAACGGCAATCAACGTACAGCCGAGTCAATTGCCAGGGGGACTGGAGGCCTTTCATCAACGGTTTAATCGCATAGCAATTTGACATCAGCAATCAAGGATTGTCGATTGTTTCGAAGACATTCGCACACTAAAACTCGCGGTCCCGTTATCGACTCCGAATACTGTTGTATAGATGAATTCTCAGCATGTGGAGCAATAAATCTCTGCAGTTTGAATTAGTTGTAACAATTTAACCGTAATCGTTGAGCGAAACAGCCGTCCGACTTCACTTGGCTGAAGTGTTACAATTACTTTAACGGTGCCCGGGTTGCCAACACGCCCTTTGACGAGAATTTTGAAACAGTTTCTGGTTTCGTCTGTACTCACGGGCAGTATTACGGTTGTCTCCAGTTCGGTCATAGCAAACAGAATCCTCCGAATGTGAATAGTTCACCCGCGTGTATTCGAGACATCTATCGAGAGCAGGACTTTGCGCTTTCTGTCGAGGTGTTTCCGCCAAAGACTTCGACTGGTGATGATGTCCTGTTTCGGACGTTAGCCCGGCTGGCTGCGTACCAGCCGGCGTTCGTCTCGTGTGCATACGAAGCTAACGGTAGTACGCGGACGAGAACGATCGATTTATGTGTTGAAGTCCAAAAGCGGTACAAATTAACCGCGACGGCTCACTTGACCTGCGTCGTATCCACATGCGATGACATCATTGATTGGCTGTCCCTCGCAAAGCACAGCGGGCTGCGAAACATCATGGCGCTGCGTGGGGACCCGCCAGATGGACAGGAGACATTTCGGCCGGTCCCACGGGGACTGCGCTTTGCGAATGAGCTGGTCGGCCTGATTCGCGAACATCATCCGGATCTCGGCATTGGAGTAGCCGGTTACCCCGAGATGCATCAGGAAGCGTCCGAACCGCAAACGGATCTGGATAATCTGAAGCGTAAAGTCGATGCTGGAGCCGATGCCGTTTTCACTCAACTGTTCTACGTCAACGCCAACTTCTTCAATTTTCGCGAGCGTTGCGAGCGTGCCGGGATTTGCGTGCCATTAATTCCTGGAATAATGCCGATGACTCAGTTCGCTATGATCAGACGGATTACCTCGATGTGCGGCGTCACATTTCCTGACCAACTGGCGTCGAAATTGGAAGCTGTTCAAGATGATAAACGGACTCAGTTCGAAATCGGAGTTGATCACGCCGTCCGGCAATGTCGCGGATTGATTGATCAAGGCGTGCCGGGAATCCACTTTTACGTCCTCAATCGTTTCCAGGCTTGCGAAAAAATTCTGAACGCACTGGACACACGGCCAAGCCACATCGATTGCGTTTAAGCCGAAATTGCAGTTAAAAGTTGTCGCGCAGATGTCATCCGTCTGTTGTTTTTTGACTGACATATGTGCCTGTGCTACGATGAACGTGCCAGACGAGCTTAAGG
>CAUZSN010000142.1:0-6430 GCA_963582345.1 Planctomycetota bacterium | reverse complement strand
GGTCCAGCAACTTTTGCAGCACCGTCCCTTCGGGATACGGAGGTTGGCCAGTCAACATGTGATATAGCGTACAACCCAGCGAATAGATGTCGCTACGAACGTCAACGTCGCGCGGGTCTTTGGCTTGTTCGGGTGAAATGTAGTCGAACGTCCCCAAGGTAGTTCCCACCGAAGTCAGATCAGAACTCGCATCGCGTCCTTGTTTTCGCGCCAGACCCCAATCCACCAGTTTTGCGAGGCCAGATTGCGTGATGATGATATTCGACGGCTTGATGTCGCGGTGGACCACTCCGGATGCGGCGGTGTGCTTCAATGCTGAGGCGATTTGCAACGTGTAATTCACCGCGTCGGTAGCATTTAGACGTCCTTGCTGATGAATCAGGTCACGGACATTCGTGCCGGTTACGAATTCAAATGCGATGAAATGGAGTCCTTGGTCTTCGCCGACATAGTGGACTCGAGCGATGTTCTCGTGATCCAGCCTAGCCGCAGCGCGTGCCTCGTTCTGAAACCGCTGGACCGAATACGAATCGTGAGATTGCTCAGGAGCAAAAATCTTCAATGCAACGGTTCGTTGCAACCGCTTATCGGCAGCACGAAAGACGGCTCCCATGCTCCCGATCCCAATTCGCTCCTTAATGATGAAGTGTCCCAGTTCCAAGCCATCGGGGTTGCCAACCTGTTCATCCTCTTCAACATCACCTGGATGCGGGAACAGACGCAGCGCAATTGTCGATTCCGACCGCAATCGTGCCTTGCGCGCGACTTGCGCAAGTCCATGAAGCTCGGGATTTATCACTGTTCCGGAAGCGGGGTTGACCGGCTGCTGCGGACTCGACGTAGCAGAGGGCTGGTCGGAACTCAGTTGTTCGGAAACAGGCTCGTCCGTCATCAGCAACACCAAATGTTAGGACATGACGAAGGCAGGCTGCGCATATCGAATTGAATCAAAATTGGTGGCCGTTTAAACTGCGACTTGCTCGGGACATTCGGCCTAAATCTGAGGCTAGTTGCCCATGTGAAAGAAGTCAAGCAAATTTGGCCCGCCAAAACGAATCTGATTTGCGGGCCACCGAGCTTGAATCAGAAAGGGAAGTCAACCGTCCTAAACCACTCTATTACCGAGAATGTGAAGATTTGGAAATCAGATAGTCCCCAGCACCAAGAAACTTGCCCAATACACCCAACCGTCCACTAAACAGCAACACCAAATAGGCGGGAACGAGTATTGGCATCACAACAAACGTTGCCAGAAGCACTCCGAATGCCAACGAAAAACCCAGTTGGTGCATTCCCACTAGCGAGCCGGCCAATAGCGAAGAAAACGTGCCCGCCATGATAATTCCGCAACTCATGATGATGTTGCCCGTCTTTTGCAAGGCGACGATGACACCTTCTACCAAACCGTGGCGGGCTTGCTCCTCTTCGATGCGAGTCATCAGAAAGATATTGTAGTCTTCGCCTACTGCGATCAAGATGCAGAATAGGAACATGGGAACTTTCCAATCCAGACCGGCAAAACCTGCGGGATCGCCTACCGGATCCAAATACCAAAACACGGCGAACGTCACACCCAACGTCACCAGATAACAGAAGAAGACACTGACAATCAGGTACAGAGAAACGGCCGGCTTTCGCAGTACTGCAATTAGGATCAAGAACACGCTGCCCAAAACCAGCAGATCGATTCGAATCTGGTCGCTGTCCGTCACGGTTTTCAGGTCTCGAATGCTGGCCGTGGCGCCAATCGCGAACACTTCACTGTTCTCCGGCAACTCCTTTGATTCCTTGATGGCTTCTATGAGTCGTTCAAACTGAAAAATACTGTTGCGGGAGAATGGATCCTCTCGAAAAATCAAGTCAATCCGAGTAACATGGCCATTCAATTCGTGCTTGTGACTGACGTAGTGCCGCGCGATTCGATCGCGACTAATTCGATCTTTCATTCTCTCTATAACGGTTGGTTTTTTCGGCACCTCGATTTCACTTGCAGCTGTTTCGTTGGCCGTGACGGTGATACCGAATGGATGGGAAATGTTGCGAATATCTGACAGTTTCAATGTTTGTTGCTGCTGTTTCAGTTCATTCGTCAAATTATCGATGATCTGAATACCGGCTTCTGTCTTAAAATCGACATTTTTGTTCTTGAGAAGAATGGTTACGGGTCCGGCGCTGCCAGCAGGAAAATGAGCTTGGACCGCACGCGCGCCTGTCACACTTGGGTTATGGGGTGGCAGTTCACTCAACAGCCCGTAACTCAGGGCGTTGTGGCACAGAACACCGACGACCGCAAAGGGACTCAGCAGGGCAATGCTGATTGCCAAAATTGTGCCCGGGCGTGCGAGCAGCTGCTCACCTAAACGTCGCCACGCCGACTGCAAAGCGTTCTGTTCGATCAATCGCCCGACTAGGCTGGTTGCCGAAATCCATCCCGCTGTAGCCGACAGCTGCTCGGAAGGAATACGCGGCCAGAAGGCCCAGCGGCCGACCAGTCTCAGCACAGTCGGTGTAAACGTCATCGCGGCACACAACACGACGAACAAGCTCGTAGCAATCGCAACGCCGGCCTGTTGGAACTTTCCGAATTCGGCAAACACCATCATCCCGATACCGCACATTACGGTACCGGCGCTGGCCGTCAGGGCAGCCCCTACTTTGGCCAACGTTTTGGCGATCGCCTCGTCAAGACCAACTCCCTGATCCAATTCCTCTTTGTAGCGTGCGATCAGGAATAAACAGTAGTCGACGCCAGCCCCATAGGACAGAACCGTTACATAAACTTCAATACCGGAAAAGAGCCCGAATCCGAACGTAAATTGCAACCCCATCAATTCCACGATCGAGTTGAGTACCTCTGAAACCCATTTGAGAAACCCCGCAGACTCTAGCACCGCCAGCGTTCCCAACGAAACATTCACAGCAAGAAACACAGTCAGAAGTGGGATTAGCGCTAGCAGTGGTGCCCGATAAATGATGATCAACAGTACGACGATGAAGACAATCGTCCAGAACTCAGTCGCTTCGGCACTTTCGGCGCTAGCACGCATCATATCGCGCCCTACGGTTGCTTCACCGCTAGTGGCCAACTCCAAACCGGGAGGGATCTTGCGTTCGCGATGTAGGTCCTTACCGATGAGCCTCTCAATGCGTTCAATAACGGGTGCATTTTTTCGATTCAAGAATTCCGTCGTCAGCTCAACAACCACTAACGACGCCCGGTTGTCTTCACTCACCAACAACCGGCCAATCGATTTGTCGCTAAACGTTCGGACACGGGAAATGATCAACTCGTCGCTGGACTCTTCTGCATCGTGCGCCAATCCACCGAACTCCTCTGCGATCTCCTCAATTCGAGGTTTTAGGACTTCGTCAATAAACGACTTATCCTTTTCTAGCAGTCCGCTCTCTGGTCGCTTACGGCGGACAACAATTACGACCCGACTTGCCAACGAGTCGTCCCACGCCTGTTTGAACAGCTCCTCTCCAAGCCGACTGGGGCAGTCTTTGGGCAGGAACGCGAATTCGCCATCTTCGACGACATCATCCCAGGTTGGCGCTTTCAGCCAAATTACTGCTAGCAAGACAATCCAGCCGGATAGCAAAAATGGCCAACAGCGAACAACAAATTGACCAAGGAGTCGGAACATGAGTACTTTCAACGCGTCAAAACCCGACTACATGCGGTAGCTGGGTTTCTGGCGCATGTCACATCGACATGTGCTGACACACATGGAAACTAGCTTGAAGAGTCGAAAGAGCCGGCCCATGATAACCGTCTAGTATTTTTACCGTCAATCAACCACATTTAGGTCGCACGTCAGATTCAATGATTCGAAATGTTTTGTCCAATCGCAAAGTCGTCCTGATTTGACTTTGGCAAACTCCTTTAAACTGCGAAACGGTGCCAGATCGTTAACTGAAACGGATCATATAACCAAATGAAAAACCTCGTCGCCTGTTTGCAATGTAAGCATCCGTACGATATTTCTCACAAGGAAATCGGAAGTTGCTTCTGCTGTCGTTGTGGAACAGTCGTCACGATTGCCACACCACGTGATCATAATACTCGGGTTGCCTGATGTTCATCCTGCAGCGAGGGAGCGCAACTTGCAGTCATTGTGGTTCAGGCTTCAAAGTGCACGAGTGAAACCTATACGCCGCATGTCCCGTATTTTCGGCTCACATTAGCAACCGGGCCAAATTCTGCCATCATTGCGTCACGCCTCTGTGCTCCAAAGACGACATCAGTGAATTAATATCGCTGCACTGTCCAGCATGCGTGAAGCAACCGGAGATTGAGAAACGAGAAGTTGTCAACTTTGGAATGTGATCACTATGCCGGATTGTGGCTCGACATCGAAGCATTCGACCGCATTGCCAATAGGACACAAAAGTCAATCGTGCCACCCATCATCGCTCAGACCAAATTGCAATCGCAACCTAAAGCCGCAAGACGACAATAGCGCACCGAACTATCGGCCATGTCCCGACTACAAGTATCTGATGAACCGATACAATTATGGCCGCTTGTACAGGGTAGTCATCGACCTGTACCGGGAGCACGGCCTGTGATTCGAGACGATGAGTGGTTTCGAATTATCGGCCAGCTGCATAAAAGGGGCGAGCCGCAGCGGCCGACGACCACAATGGAGCATTCCGAGTCCCCACAAAAATCAAAACAACAGAGCCCATCCGCTTCAACCAAAACAATGAGACACCGTTTAGTTCAGTGATCATCAGACCTTAAAGACGTCTTTCCCGCCATCGCGTCCGGTATCGGTAAGTTGTTGAGTACATTGTTCGATCTCTGCATAAACTGACGATCAACATTGAAGCTGTTGCCATGCCCGTGAAAGATATTTCGGAAGATCGGACGCGATCATTGTGGACTTCGAATGTTCGGCGGCAGCCAAGTCTCCGGCCAATCCGTGCAAATGCGTTCCCAATTGTGCGGCTTCAAAGGCCTGCATTCCCTGGCCGATCAATGCAGCAATTAAGCCAGTTAAAACATCGCCCGAGCCACCGGTCGCCATTCCACTGTTCCCGGTCGTGTTGATAGCCAACCTGGAACCATCGGAAATCACTGTTCGATGCCCTTTCAGAACTAGGACCAAGTTATGATTCTTGGCAAAATCGACGGTGAGTTGCTCACGGTTGTTTTGAACGGTCTTGATTTCAGTTCCTAGCAAACGAGCAAACTCGCCAGGATGAGGTGTCAAAACGCAGGGAAACGACCCAGACCGCTTGTCGACACCACCGGAGCTAGAAGCCAGCGCATTCAAACCATCTGCATCTACTACGATTGGTTGTTCCACGCTCAAATAAAGAAACTTGACCAGTTCAATCAAGTCATCGGACATCCCTAACCCCGGACCCAGTGCTACAACATCGTTTTTTGCAACAGCATCGACCAACATTTTCCGAGCGCCGTGACCGATCCGACCGTGGTTGTCTTCTGGCACTGGAATTGTCAAATAGGATAGTTCCGCGGCAGCTACGATGGGTACAATCCCATGTGGAACAGCGAGAAAAACCAGTCCGGCGCCACCTCGCAACGCGCCAAGTCCCGCCAAACATACGGCACCACTCATTCCGCGGCTGCCACCTATAATCAGCACGCGTCCAAACATTCCCTTATGCGCCCGTTCAGATCGCTGCGGAAGTTGTGGTAGTTCGATCACGCATTTTATCGACACTTCCAAATCCCCTTGAGCAAGAGTTTGGTATTAGAGTGACGCCGTTCAATTGGTCGAAATTCGGCTAATGCCAGAAGGTGTGATGGGCAAACCAATCAGCATTGTTTGGAATGACTTGAAGCGACTCGGCATGCGATCAATCCTGCAACATAGCCACCTTTAAATCCGGCATCGATATTGACGACGCTCACATTCGACGCGCAACTGTTCAACATTCCCAACAGCGCTACCACTCCGCCAAAGCTAGCTCCGTAACCGACACTGGTTGGAACGGCGATCACTGGGCAATCAACAAATCCGCCGACAACAGACGGAAGCGCACCTTCCATGCCGGCGATCACAACAACCACGTCCGCATTGGTAAACTTCTCGCGGCGTTCCATAAGCCGATGTGGACCAGCTACACCAACATCGCAGACCAGTTCGCTACCGCAACGCATCCAGCGCAGCGTCTCGACCGCTTCTTCCGCCACTGGACGATCGCTAGTACCGGCGGTAATCACGACAACTCGTCCGACTTCAGCTGGTCCGTCCTTTCGCAAAAAGCAAATGGTGCGACCGATCGGATTATGGTGCGCGTCGGGAAACTGGCACAGAATACTTTCTGCTTGTTCAGACGACACTCGCGTACCCAAGCTATCCTGACCCGCTTCATGCAGTGCCTGAAACACTTCGAGGATCGATTCGACCGTCTTGCCTTCACAAAAAACAACTTCCGAGAAACCGCATCGCTG
>CAUZSN010000141.1:0-6442 GCA_963582345.1 Planctomycetota bacterium | reverse complement strand
CGCTACCGGGCGTCTTTCTAGTCGACCGATCTGGTCGAGTGGCCTGGTCTAGAAACGCTCCACTACCCTTGAATGATCCTTCAGAGATCTTTGGCATAATCACGGAACGCTAAAACAACATTGACGATGAATTCTCACGTAATAACATCGCAATCGACAGGGATTCAGGGCAAACGAATTGTCGTCGGCATGTTTGCCTTCGCCGTCGTAATGACCGCCACAACCTGGGTTTATTGGAACAGGCACATAGCTCCATTTATGCCCCTGCAGAAAACGATTTGCGCCGAGTTTCCCGACTCCGCTCCGGTAGTGCAGGGCGGCCAGCGAAAGATGCACACGAACACGCCAAGGATTCTACGAATCACAATGCGCGTCGATTTCAATCCCAAAAAGGACGACGCGAACGTCGAAAAGATCGCCGACCGGCTCATCGAACTGGCCCGCAACCACCAGAATTTTAGAAGTTATGAGCAACTTGAAATTCACTTGGTATGGTTCCGGGCCGAAAAAAAATCTAAAACGCTGACGATCGAGCGAAATATTGCCAAACTGCTTAACCCTGAACCATTCAGAGCTCAAATCAATGTTCATCCTCGCCAGGACGATGAACAAGAATGAATCACTGTTTTCTCGCCAATCAACCCGTGAAAGGTTTAGTTTGGATTGTGGAATTAGCAGACCAAAAAATCCCTGTAGCGAGTGTGACACTGGACTGTCAGTACTCCCTCGCTGAATTGGGAATAGCGGCACCATCTCAGCGTTCGGCACGGTGTACTTCGCACCGAGGCTCAGGCACATTGGCCTCGTGATAGATTGCTTCAACGGAACGTTCAAGCATAGACGCTGTGATCGACACATTCGTCGGCACGGATATGCGGAATCAGTTCCGCCTCGCAACTCTAAATCGCCGATTTAGCCTGCAGGCGAAACCCCAACTCCTGCAATCGCTTTTGCGTTTGCTGTTTGCCCAGTAGTTCACGAAATTTCCGGAGAGCAAGACAATCCAACCGCTTCTTGAGCACCACAAAATCGTAATGCTCCTCCTGGAACGGAATAAAGCCCAATCCGTACTGCTGTGCGACGGTATCGATGGCCATTCCCCAGTCGGCTCGGTGTTGGACGATGGCTGTGGCGACTGCGTTGTGCGACTTAGCTTGGACCGCATAGCCGCGCGGTTGTTTTCCGTCGAGTAATTGATCGATCAAAATACGCGTGCCGCTACCAAAATTGCGATTGACCATTGTACACATCGGATCGATCAGAGCAATTTCGACTACCTGCTGAATTGATTTACCATCAAAATGTATGTCGCTTGACCGATAAACGATGCCTTGCATACGGCGGTAGCCTGTGAGTAATTCCAAATCCGGCGTTAAAAACGGTCGATTGTACATGCCCGTTTGGGGATCCATTAAATGGATCCCGGCAATGTCACATTCGCCCCGCTTCACAGCGGCCAGTCCGCCAGTGCTTCCAATGTGAAGGACCTTGATTGAAAGTCCGCGTCGTTGTAGTTCGCCGAGCAACATATCCAGTCCGACACAATGACTGCCCATGACGAACAAGTCGGCCGTTTCCAACTTCTGGCCAAGAAGCTGAACCGAGACCGTACTGCCAACCTCGACGATTTCAGTCTGTTGACCGATCGTAATAAATCCGTCAGCGCAACTGAATGTCGTCACCGATCCGGAACCCTTTCCCATCGGATACGCAGCCAAACCCGAATCGGTCCGAGTCAGGCCTACTAATAGGTACTCGGTACGTCCACGCTCGGAATTCACCCGCAACGGTAGCGTCGCCATCACCGACTGCTTTTTCTCGGCAGAGTATCCGGCGTAAGTTCGAATCACCGGAGCCACGAACTCGTGGAACGTGAAAATCGCCGAGGTGGGAAAACCGGGAAGAATAACGACCGGCTTGCCATTGGTGACCGCCAGACAGACAGGTTTGCCTGGTTTCAACGCCACGCCATGCACGATAATGCCTGGATCGTCGAATCGACTAACGACACGATAGGAGACATCGCCCGCTCCCTTCGAAGTTCCGCCCGACAACACAATCAAATCGTATTCCAGGGCTTCATCAATGACTGCCTGCAGTCGTTTGAATTCGTCAGGCACCACGCCGAGCGAAACCGGATGGCCCCCAAGTTCTTCGACAGCGGCGGCTATGATGGCGTCGTTCGAATCGAAAACGGCGCCAGGACTCATCGCCTCACCTGGTGCAATAATTTCATTTCCCGTTGAGATGATTGCGACGCGCGGTCGTCGGTAGACCGCGACTTCAAATAACCCAACCGCGGCCAACACGCCAATCTCACGGGACGTCAGGAACTGTCCGCTTCGTAAGATAGTTTCTCCGTAAGCGATGTCAGTTCCCGTAAATGTGATGTGCTGTGCGGGAGCTACCGCTCGGCGAACGATCAGTGTTGGCACGTCACTAGTATCGTCCACGTCCGTATGCTCGACCATTATGACGGCATCTGCCCCACGTGGCACCATCGCGCCAGTCGCGATTGTTGTCGCGGTTCCAGATAATACGTCGTGCTGAGGTTCAATGCCGGGCGAGAGAACTTCTCCGTTCAGTTTGACCGTTTGGGGATTCTCTTCCGTCGCTCCAGTTGTGTCGGCTGACTGGAGCGCAAAGCCATCTACGTTTGAGCGATCAAATCCTGGTACATCAACCTGTGCCACGATATCGGAGGCCAAAATCCGATGGAGCGCTTCCAGCAATCGAACCGTCTCCACTCCCAAGGGTTTCAGGTCCAAATGTTGCTGGAACCGCTCCATCGCGGTGTCGCGGTCAATGACTTCGAGGAATTGGTCCTGACGGGCCGCATGTCGCAGTTTGGATCGCTTAGCGGATGAAGACATAGTGAGCTTTTAAAACCCGGCTAACTAACCGGATCGTATTGATACACATTGATTACCACCCCGGGTCCATATCCTTCACATTCGGCTGGGATGATGACGAACCCGTCAGCATGCGTTGTCGAAGACAAAATCGATGCGCCGCTGAGCGCGAGCGGGGTGATCTCGTCGCCCATCAAACTGACACGACAGTAATCAACTCGCCCAATGGCCGAAACGATTTTTCTGGCAACCCTTGCTTGTCGCGCGACGTAGGGCCAATCCGCCCTGCGGCCGCCCAATAATCGAATCGCCCGGCCGGCAAAAAAATCGTACGCGCATAGGCAAGAAACAGGATTGCCCGGAAGCAGAATTACCATAGTGCGGCCGATGCGCCCCATGCCGGTGGGACTGGACGGTCGCATCGCGATCCCATGAATCGCCAATTCACCCAATTCGGCCAAAACTAACGGAGCATGATCCTCTGCGCCAACGCTCGAACCACCCGACACAAGCACAACATCCGCCGCCGGATCAGCCATGGCGTGTCGAATAGCTTCGCGATCATCTTCTACGTCGACTGTCTCGGTTACCATACCGTCGTCTCTATCGATCAATCCTCTGAGCATACTGGAATTGGACTCGAAGATTTGATGCGCTCCGCGTGGACGTCCTGGTGACACTAATTCGTTGCCCGTGACGATGACTCTAACCCGAGGATGACGCGCAACTTCAATGCGGTCGATACCAATCGAAGCCAACAGTCCAATATCCTGTGGCCGTAGACGTCGACCGGCTGCTAGGATTTCGGAATTCTGAATGATGTCTTCTCCGCGGCGACCGACGTGTCTGCCGCGAGCGATGGCCAACGTAACCTCGACAAAACCGTCCCCTTCGTTGGCGTACTCAGCCGGAACGATGGAATCAGCACCTGATGGAACGGAAGCGCCAGTCATAATCCGCACTGCAGTTGCCACGTCGACTTGCCCGTCGAACGGTTGACCCGGCATCGACTCGCCCAAAATGCGGAACCGAAGCGGATTGTAGCTGTCGGCCCCAACGGTTTCCTCGCCACGTAGGGCGTAACCGTCCATGGCCGCCCGATCGAACGGTGGGACATCGATTGCAGCTGTCACAGCAGATCCAAGAACACGACCGTAAGCGTATTCAAGCCCGACGATCTCACTCTCCAAGCACTTTGCGTGCCTATCAATCCAATTCACCGCATCCTGCACGACAACGCGGTCCGTGAAACCACGCATGCGCACATCACGCTGTAAGGGAAACTGACTCGACATTCGAATCCAAATTGCGTCTAATTTTTCAATCAATAGGGTTTGGAACGCTGAATCCTGCTTCGCTCAGGGCCGCTTCGTAATCTTCGAGCGTGTTTGTATTCCGAAGCGATTGCAGCCCAGGATCGACTGACCGCAATTTTTGAACGTCGACTTCGCACGAATCACATTCCTCAACTAGGTAAATCGGTCGCATACGTTCCGCAGCTATCAATGATCGAACGCGATTTTCCAGACTGCTGCGGTAAACGGCTGCCAACGGATGATGGTATTTCCCATCGCGCGGAATTGCTAGATCGTAACTTTTCAGAGCTTCAACCATGTAGCGAACAAACTGGGGCTTTAGCAATGGTACGTCACACGACGAAACATAGGCTGCCTCAACTTGACCGCGCAAAACCGACAAACCGACAACTAGTCCGCCCAACGGTCCCAGCCCTTCTTGTTCATCACGGGCGACCAATACGTGGTCGGGCAGACTTGGTATCTCTTGTCCCGGCGCTGCCACGACGGCGATTGGCGAAACAACCTGTTGCAGGACTCTGACAACGCGCACAAGCATAGTCTCGGTACCGAATAGCAAAGACGCTTTCGATCGACCCATGCGCTTACTTTTTCCACCGCACAGAACAATTCCGCCAACTTTTTCGACTGGGACAATAGTCATCGACATACGGTTGCTTTTCGACTTGGAAACTACTTTGATAGATTCCGAGACCCTAACATTGATTCTACCTCATTTTAGTCGCAGTCGAACCATTTCGGAGGACAAGTGAGGTGCCGGAAATTCATATGGGATTAAAAATCACTAATTACTCAAACACACCGATCCGACTTATGTTGTGAACTGATAACGACTTTCGAAAACTCGACGTATGCTGAAGGAGCCCTGGTACAAAGATGGGCTGCATTTCACCTATACAGGTTGCAGCAACTGTTGCACGGGCGCTTCGAGTGTTGTCTGGATCGGTGAGGAAGCAATTCAGCAAATTACCACATATCTGAACAAGAGTGTGGGCGACTTTTGATTGTTCCATTCGCGACTGGTGGAAAACCGTGTTTTCCTAACCGAATATGCGAAGGACGGTTGCACGTCCTTCGACTCACAGAATCGAAAGTGCACGATCTATCTGGTCCAACCTAAGCAATGCCGTTCTGGACATCGAATCTTGAAACCGAGCAGAGGTAGAAAGAGGTGCATAGAGTCTGTCCGGGTGCAGGCAATGGACAATTCGTCCCTATCCAGAAAATTGAAGCCCAGGTATCCCTGATCGACATCTGACGCCAGTTCTCAAACTGCCTAGACGAAACGCTTTAATGCCGGAGCAGACAAATTATTCCAAATTGTAGCGATTCCGAAAACTTTTCATGTTAGGCAGATTTTCATGGCCTTTCTCGTCACGCGTCGCCGATAAGATCGTTGACGACTTGAGTGACAATGCTCGCATTGGACTATCGTGCCGGTGACAGTCAATAATTTGATTCTAGCCGTGTCGTTGAATAAGCGACTTGAATAATTATGATATTGCAACCACTTATATTATATACACTTAAATCACTACATCCGGTTCACTTTTGGAATGCGAGGCGATCAACAACAATTGCCGTTGGGCGTATTGTCAGGTGACATTTTCCCTCTGGCATAAGTGTGCATACCGCCTCGTCGATGGCGATCCTTGTTGCTCTGAATAATCGGCTTGACACTAAGTTCAGTTTAGCATTACAGTTGAGGCACGTTGGCGTCGCTCAGTGGAAGAGCGTAGCTTTCCCCACGGAATCTCTGGCGGGAGACTCCAGTTGTGACCAAAAAAGAAATTGTCAAAGCGATTTCCGAGCAAATTGGCCTTACTCAACTGAAGACCAAGGAGATTGTGCAGAAAACGTTTGATGCCATCGTGGAAACTCTAGTTGAGGAGCGAAGGATTGAACTCCGCAACTTTGGTGTCTTTGAGGTCAAGAAACGAGCTGCACGCAAGGCCCGAAACCCTCGGACCGGCGAACGAGTGGACGTCGCCGAAAAGTACGTGGTGACGTTCAAGCCCGGCAAGGAAATGGAAGAACGAGTTCTGCTGCTAGAACAAACGGAAGCTGCAAAGACTGCTGCCCACGCTAGTGAGACTCCATCGGCCGCTCCGCAAGCGTCACCGGTTCCTCAACCGACCGTTGGAACGAACCAGCCAGCAGCGACGACTGTGGAACAGCCGAGATACAACCCCTCGTATGCGACCGGAACTTCCGAGTAATTTCTGACGGACGTTCCTTTGACACGATGCACATCTTTCGGAAAACAAGTCCCGC
>CAUZSN010000140.1:0-6638 GCA_963582345.1 Planctomycetota bacterium | reverse complement strand
CGGCGTTGTCTTGCCCGATAGTTGGGTGCTTCAAACTGATGGAGAACCGACAGCGATTTCTACGACCAGCGCCACCATGCCGGCCGATATCGATCTGACCAGCGTATTGGTCTCACCCATCGGTATTTCAGAGATTACCCTGTTTGATATCACGCGGCGCCACAGTCGGGTCCGCCCAATTTCGGCGATAGATCCCAACAGCAACATTGTGTCGTGGACCGACGCTCTGGATGATTGGCAACAGCTGTCGAGCAGGTTTACACCAGAGGGATTTGTCCAGATTCGAACTCAGCAGCGGCAATACAGTTGGTTGCTGACAGTTCGCAAACAGGCGGACGGTAAAGCGAATGTCGATGTGGTCGTTTTCTTTCGCCGCAGTTTCAGTTCCGAAGACGAGCAGATCTATCCAGCCAGTTTCACAAAGGGAAGTTTCGGCGTCGATGGCCAACCGGGCGTGGCGGGCGTCGACGACGACTTAGACGGCACTCTTGACAATGCTAGCGAACAAGGATTTCCCGGTTCGGACGACAATCGCACTGTCGGCAATGTCAGATGGATCGGCGAGCAGCCGTTTATGAAAAAAGGCGGCTTTGTGTTTGACGCTGTAAATGCTCGCTGGTATCGCATTCAGGATATTCGTAACGAAACGGGTACGTCGGCCGATCTGTTGTTGGAATCAGACATCATTGAACAGGCTGGCGAAGACTTGAACCAAAATGAGACATTAGATGATCCTTCTGAAGATGCCAACGGCAACGCCACTCTGGACCGCGGCCAAGCCATTTTTATGCGTGGGGTCGTGGAAGTTTTTTCCATCGCAAAGAAGTCGTTGTAACGAGATAGAACTATGAAGGCAAAACGGGTGTTTTATCCGATCCGATTTTGTGAGTTCGTAGTACCGGCTTTAGCTGGAGAATCCCACCTGAAAGCCGTACGACGAATTGATATGTTCGGATTTGGTTCTTTGTCAATTCATAAATGCAGGCACGGCGAGTCGACAGAGACGATGACCAACAAACATCTGTCGGGGTACACACTGGTCGAGATGTTGGTTTCTGTGGCGTTGGTTATGTTAGTAATGTTGATGTTCGCCACCATCTTTCAACTGGCGGCCGGCTCAATGAGCACGCAACGTGGCATTGCCGCAAATGATCAACGGGCACGCTCACTGAACACTATCATTCGAGCTGATTTGGATAAGCGCACATTTCGTGTTGTGATTCCCTATGCATTGGGAGAGGATTTGGACACGTCATTGGTGCCATTCAGCAATCGCCAGGGTTACTTGTATATTTCCGACAATAACCCGAACGATGATACGGATGATGTCCTGCAATTCACGGTTCGTTCGACGATTACTCGAAAAAATACCGATGAGACACCATATTTTGGTAGAGCCATATTGTTGCCACCCGAAGCTGATGGCGATCCCAATGACGCTGTCATCGGCGACCTATTGGCTAATCCGAACCAACCCGAAGCAGACGATGGACGAACCGTGCTCGATGAAACTGCCAGCTCGACGGCGGCCGAGATTTCGTACTTTATTCGTGGTGGAAACTTATATCGCCGCGTCCTGCTAATCCGCGAACCGTTGCCTCTAGCCGGTGCCACTCCAGATCCCACAGATCGCAACGCAGGTGGGTCTGGGCCACGGATGTTTTTCGAAAATATCCCTCACCCGGACGACCCGAATCAATCAATTTATCCAGCGGAAAGAGTGTTTTGGAACGATTTTGATTTTTCGGCCTATTTCGACGGCAGTCAAGCGAGGTTTAACGGAACCGGTGCATTGTTGAACGAATCTACCAGCCTCACGCCACTGGGCAAACCTTTTTACCGATACGGCCACAATGCCATCGACATCTTGTATCGTGGCATGCCGCGAGAATTCACCTCTTATGACACCAATGGAAAGTTTTTTGGTCGATATACGCTAGAGGAATCGTCACACCCCAACTTCCATTATCCTCAAAGATTGTCAACCGTCACCAGCAATAGCAATCCAATGGCCACCTCAGCCACCGCAACGCTGGTTATGACGAATGGCGTCTTCGAAGCCTACCAGGGAGGGCCACGTCGCGCCGAAGATCTGCTATTGGCGAACGTGCACGGTTTCGACGTTGAAGTCTGGGACGATGGAGTCAACACCGGTAACGGTGGTTTTGTCGATGTAGGACATAGCGATAGCAGTGGCGATTATCGGCAAGAGTTGAATGCCAACGTCAGTCCGGCGGCTACTTGGCAACCGAATTACGTCTATGTGTTAAACGACGTGGTGGTTTCGACGTCGAATCCTTTTAACGGATTTTTCTATCGTTGCATTCCCACAGTTGGAGACGGGAAATCCGGATCGAACGAGCCGAACTGGCCAACGCCTGCGGTGGGTGAGACCGTCGACGAGGTGGAAGTTAGTTGGGAATGTGGTCGTTTTTTCTACGGTCCGAGAGGTTTTGAAAACAGAGGAAACAATCGCGTATTCGACAGCTGGCATCCTAAAGTTAACATTGATGGAAGCGGCGCTGATCGTTCCGAACCACCGCCGTTCCGAGCGATGGCTTATCGTCCTGGAGTCAGTGCAAACCATTGGGAGTTTGGTACAAGGTATGAACCTGGTCAAGTCGTATTTCCACGAACTACTTCTGTGCCAAATCGGTATGTATATGCATACAAGTGTTTTGGGGCTGGTGGTGTGTCGCATACCACTGATGAACCAAAGTGGCCCACAAACGACGGTGACGTTTTCTTTGAAGACAAGAATAACGATGGTTTGCTTACCACATATCCTGTTGGCCCAAGTGGCATCGATGCCGACGAACCAGCCTGGCGAACGGTTTTTAATTTGCGACCGTTGCGAGCCATACGCATCACGATTCGTTATCTGGATGTTGGCTCAGATCAAATGCGTCAGATGACTATTGTGCAATCACTGATTGATTAGTTCCTAATACCGTAATCTCTTATAGCTACGAAAAGTGAAAAAAGTTATGAGAATAAGAGAAGATCCTAAACGTTTGTGACAATGTGAATTCACTGTTGTTTCGACAACTTCTGTGATCAGATACATCCGAGTTTTTCGCGCCTTTTCGCGTTTTTTATGGCCAATTTTGACATTGACTTACATCTTGAATTGATTTGACGTGTATCACGATGTTTTCTGCCAGGTTGCTTGGCAGGCGTAGAAGCAATCCTATATCACCGCCGAACCGGGCCTCGGCTTTTTATGCACGGTGAGGATCGTAAGATGAATCATTACCGATTGGCAAACCAACAGGGGCAAAGCCAGTTTAGCATTAAAGTGTCCACTGTCTGGCTGGGGCAGCCCGCGCGTCAAGGCTCGACGCTGTTAATCGTAATCGGATTGTTGGGTCTGATGTCGCTGTTGGGGTTTGTCTTCTACACATTTGCCGCGCAAGAGCAAACAAATGCCACGTTTTTCGCCGATGCGGCCAAAGGTAGCGATGATTCAGAGAATATCGAAAACCTGTTTGATTGGCCGTTAGAGCAATTAATCATCGGTCCGTCAGACGATCTGAAACAAAGTGCTCTGTGGGGCCGACGGCATTCATTAGTCACGCTAATGTTCGGACGTGATTTTCATCCCTACACCGGTTCGGGTGCGCCAACTCCTACCAGTTTGGATGCCACTAATTCGCCCTACCTCAACTGCAACGATTCGCCAGCAGCCAATGGCGGAATTGTGATTGACCCCAGTCTGCTTCCCGATCCCGGCGTCGATTACACCTATCCCGACGCGCGGAACAACTTTCTGGGATACCACGGCATGGCGCTGAATAACGTAAACGCCGAGTTTCGTGTGATGGTGCCGTCATTCCTGCGGCCGGAAAACCTGCGCAATAGTGGTGGGGTAATTAGGGATTGGTATATCAATGCGCTGACGCAACGACGTTTGTTTCGACCCCATCTCAACCATGTTTTCGTCGACGGGCAAAACAATAACATCAAGCGATTTTTGTCGCCTCTGTCAAATTCGTCGTACGATATTGCGATCATTAGTGCCCTTCCGGGCAACAGTGGACCGTTTCCCTTTGAACCACCCAATACTGATGGCGATGGGGAGTTTGGCGAGATGGGCGTTTGGACATCTTTAGACGCTTTGAACTCCTCGGTAGCGGAGCAAAACAATTATGAGTTAGACGTGGACAACGACGGGGATTCGCGTAATGGTCGCGAGGGGATTTTGATGGATCTGGACTACCCTGTGCAAGAACGCAGCGCTGATGGTGCGAAATACATCCCCTTATTCTCGTATACCATCTACGATGCGGATGGTTTGTTGAATCTGAACATACACGGAAATTTGGCGGGTAACCTGAACCTGGGTGCATCCGGCGAACGATTTGGGTTCGGCCCGGGTATAGACGGTGCGCCGGGAAGATTAGGTTTCGATGATGACGGAATAAATGGAGTCGATGACGCGGGCGAATTGGGCAGTCTGAACTCCGACGACGTCCGATCCGTTCACACATCTAATCAGGGAATCGGGCCGGCGGAGATTAATTTACTGCGGGCCTTGACCACCGATCCGGCGGGAATCTCTGCGACTGAATTCACTTCCCACTCGGCGCTAGTTGGCCACGTTCCCGACCGCCGGGAAGAGTTGGCGAACATTGAAGGATGGTTCTTGAATATGGGTCGGGCCGAATACAGTGGTGCCAGCATCAGCGATTTGCACGTCGGCCGTTGGGGTGAAGTAGAGCGTTTGTTTAACGGCATCATTTCAGGTGACCCCAACAATTTTCCGAAACCTGGCGTCAGTGGGATTGACGACGACAATAACAATTCTTACGAAGGCGAAGCCGTTGCCGGCAGCAGGGCCTTCGTGCATCCGCTTGACTTTCGTATGTCAGGACGCTTCGTCGAGCCAGTTAATGGGTTGAATCCGAACGGCTACAAGCGGACGAATTTGTTCCGCCCATTTACGACGGCCAGTAACGGCAATCCCAGCACTTGGCTTCAGTACCGCGGTTATCACACACGGGGCAGCGTGCGCTGGTTTTCGGCGGTCGGCAATGCGTTGATGCTCAATACCGTCAACAACTCATTAATCGACGATCCTTTGGAGGTCATTGTCGAACCACAATTTTCCCGGCGTCCCTTCGACGAAACCTTCGGACCGGCACACATGGCGGTCCTGCACATGACCAACGGAGACATTAACAATTCCGAAGAACAACCCGATGACCGGCTGTTGAAGTTAGCTCCGGTTAACTTCTCAACCAATGCGGCCGTAAACGCAGACGGTCCAGACGTCCGTCAGCGGTTTACAACAACGAGTTTTGACCGTCGTCAGTATGGTTTTCCCGGACTGGGAGTTGTGCGTTCGACAGAAGTCACCGCCGACGCTGATGGAGATGGCAAACTCGAGTTTCCGCCCCAGTTTGGCGAGGACCTGAATGGTAACGGCGGTAGTCCGGATGCAGGCGAAGACATTAACGGAAATGGCTTTCTGGACGTAGTGCTGCCCTACAGTGCTCTCGATCCGTTTCGTCCACAATTGAGGCGATTGCTCGAGATCGAAGTCGGCAACAGTGATGATTTCAAGCGGCAAATGCGGTTAAGTATCAACGGGTTGCTTGACGTCCGGCGAAATGCTGATGGGACCGCTAATCCGTTCCAAGGTCAGCTGATCTTTCGTCCACTGACGCCGCATCCTGTCGATTTAACAATGACGCTCGTCCCGTCTGCGGCGGATCGGCCAGCATTTCCACCGACAAACTCTAGCGAAAGTGAGTTTTGGGCACGTCGCGACCGACAGACAATGGCCCGAGATATTTACGTTTTGCTGTACACACTTGCAGGCGGCGACGATGCCCTGCCGTATATTAGTTCGAACTCGAGTATCGATCCGGTAACAGCGGTTCCACGATCGCGGCCATTATACAGTGACAGCCAGTTGCAAGAAATGGCCCAATTTGCAGTGAACTTGGTCGATGCGTTGGATCGCGATAATTCCTTCACCCGTTTCGAATACGATCGCGACCTGCACGACGGATGGAACTTGGACGACGACGCCTATACTGAAGATGGTCCGCCCGCCGATCGAGGGATTGTTTCCGGAGTCGAGGCCCAGCAATTAACCTTTAGCGAAGTCCTGGCCATTCGCTCAGCAAGAATCCCCACCGATGACCACGCAGCTACGATGTTCAATGATAAGACCGAAGAGCGGCACTTCTTGTATGTCGAATTGCGAAATGCAAGTCCTTTACCGGTTCCCCTGGCGGCAAGCAATTCAAATCACAAAGACAGAGGTATTTGGAGAATTCGACGCGACGATAATGGGGATGGTGTGATCGACCCAAATGACGATGCTGTTGTATTCCTCGACGGAGCGGGAACAGTCGTCGCTGGAGGCCAATTCGTCGTCGGAACCAGCGACGGCAACGATATCGAACCGCTCAGCTTCTTACATCGATCCAGCGATTTTCGCATTGACTACAACTTGGACCTAACGCCCGCCATCTATCATCTGATTGCTCCGAACCGGAGCGATTTAAATCCTCCAACAATTGAGACGTCGCCGTCGGACCCTGGTGGTCAGCCCAAATGCGATCTCGACTTAGTACACAACGATCATGCTGGCCGATTTGCACTTGATTCCAGCGACAGCACCCCTG
>CAUZSN010000139.1:0-6650 GCA_963582345.1 Planctomycetota bacterium | reverse complement strand
ACGACGAATGCCGACTAACGGGCACGCTTATTCGATCCATGGAAAAAATTTCCAGTGAGTTGACCACTGATTTTGGAGAGCTCGTGATGCAAGTCGAGTCGGAACAAGTTTAGGTGGGCTGGTCAATGATCGAGTGCGGTTGTAAATGCAGTCAAAACTCTTGGCAGCGCGTCGGCGAGGGGGCCGGGCAGAATGGCTCCGGCAGCTTGTTTGTGGCCTCCTCCGCCGAATTGCTCTGCGATCGTGGCGACATTGACATCGGTTTTACTTCGAAAGCTGACCTTAACTTGCCGGTTTTTTTGTTCGATGGCGATAAACGCACACTCTGCACCGGCGATCCGCAGACACTCGTTAACCAGATCCTCCGTATCCGCCGGCACGGCGCCGGTTTGAGCGAAGTCGTCCTGTTTCACGCAGATGTAGGCCAGCTTGCCGTTACAGTCGACTTTCGTGCGGGCCAACACGTGGCCCGTCAAGTGAATACGTGCAACCGTGTCTCGTTCGTACAACATTTGATAAATTAAGTGTGGCTTTGCGCCGGAGTCAATCAACTGCGAGGCGATCCTCATAGTCTCGCTCGTCGTTGAGGAGAATCGGAACCAGCCCGTGTCGGTTGCGATTGCACAGTACAGCCAATGGGCGACTTGTTTCTGGATCGGGATGCCGGCGTGTTGCGCGAATTGAAAGACCAATGCTCCGGTCGCTTCGGCTACGGTATTCTTAAACTCGAGAGCTCCCAGATCGTCCGCACTTACGTGATGGTCGATCACCACTTTGACGGCTTTGGTCTTTCGCAGTGCATGTCCAACGTCGACCAATTGAGCCCAAGCGCTAGTGTCGAGCACGATGTGAACATCGTTGTCACACACTGCGTCGATGGTGATGCCGTCTCCCAGTTTCTTGATTCGCTTGTCTGGATCCAGAAATGCCAGATTTGACGGGACATTCGACGGATTGACGATCGTAACAGTTTTATCCAACTCTTCGAGCAAGTTGGCCATGCCCAATTCGGAACCAATCGCATCCGCGTCGGGACGAACGTGGCTGGACAGCACGAATCGCCTGTTCGTTTCGATGATCTCGTTGAGTGGTTCCCAGTTGATTTCCATCTATGTGATTCCAGGATACGGTTGCTCAAGAAAGTTCGGGACAGCTTAGCGGGTGATCCAGCCATTGGCCAGTGCCCTGACGGTCTGAAGGTCATCGTGGATTTGGCTGCGCAAAGTGCCGGCGTCTTCAAACGCCACGGTATCTCGCACGCGATCGAGAAAGTCGACGTCGAGCATCTTGTCATAAAGGTCGCCCGAAAAGTTAATCAAGTGCACTTCCAGTTTATGGTCCGATTCGCCGAACGTCGGATTTGGTCCCACGTTGATTGCTGCGGGATACAACTGCTGATGGTGGTAGCCGATGCCGGCATAGACGCCGTTTTTTGGTAGCAAAGTATCGATATCCGTAAGATTGGCTGTCGGAAAACCCAGCGAGCGACCGCGGTCCGCACCAGCCCGTACACAGCCTCGTACGCTGTAAGGATGTCCTAATAAGTTAACCGCGCGAGACAATTGACCTTTGGCAATTAACGCTCGAACCGAACTGGACGATACCAGTGTCCTGCCGATTTTAACCGGCGGCACGATTTCCAGCGTCAGACCGGTTGCGTCGCACAGTGACTGTAACGTAGCAATGTCACCTGCGCGGTTGTGGCCAAAAAAGAAATTCGGCCCTTCAACTAGTCCTTTCGCCTTGAGTTGACTTTGTACGATCTTCTGGAAGAATTGTTCCGGAGTCAATTGTAAAAGGTCCCAATCGGTTGGATAGGCGATCACACAATCAACCCCCAGTTTTTCCAGTAGTTGCATTTTTTGGTGCAAGGCGCTCAGGTTGGGCGGGGCTTGACCTGGCTTCAGCAGACGAATGGGATGAGGGTCGAATGTCAAGACCACAGCGGGACTAGCGGCCAATTTCGCTTGCCGGACCAGTGTGGAAATTATGCTTTGATGCCCGCGATGGACGCCGTCGAAATTTCCGATTGAGACGAAGCCTCCCTGAAATGCATTCCGGTCTTCAAAGCCGTGTAGGAGTTTCATCAACGATATTTCTTCAAACTCTCTCGATCAATCACAATTTCCGAACAGTGCTGAGTTGTTGCCGGAATCTTATATCAGCGAGACAGTTTATTTTTGGAAGTTCGGGTTTGATTCTTGGATCATGCTCCACACACCACAAGTGCACTGGCCTGTCCTTGGCTGGTCACGTTGATATTCAGAACAATTTTGTTGGTCATTGGCAGCGGTTTGGTGTGCACGATGTTGAGGATGCATGCCGGATCTGGCGATTCGTAATTCAACGTGGCGGGCACAAAGCCGTGCTTTAATGCCATCAGTGAACCGGCCAATTCTAGCGTTCCGGCGCCCGCGCCAGAATTTCCCAGACAGCTCTTTAGAGCGGTGACCGGCACTGTTTCAGCGCGTTTACCAAACACGTTATGGATGGCTGCAGCCTCGTTGATGTCGCATCGTATCGTTCCCAGACCATGTGCGTTGACGTGTCCAACATCCGCGGGACTCAGATCAGCGTCGCTCAGTGCGTTCCGCATCGCAATTATCAGAGCCGCACAAATGTTGGCACGTCCCTGTCGATCGATCACGCACGAGGATCCAGTGCCCAGGATCGTGCCCAAAATAGTCGCGTTGCGATTTCTCGCGTGTGATTCCTCTTCAAAAATGAATGAGCAGGATCCTTCGCCGAGGATTTGGCCAGTGCGATGCAGATCGAAGGGGCGACACCATTGTTCAGGCGGGTTTTCCCCATGTGCCAAGTCGTCCCAAAGAACCGCGTGCATGCAATGGGTGGGATGTAAACGTGAACCGGTGCTGCCGGCGATCATCATGTCGGCGCTACCGCGGACGATGATGCGAAAGGCTTCACCCATCGCAAGATTCGCTGAAGCTTCTGCATGTGTCAATGAGTTGTTTGGCCCTCGAGCATCTGCGGCAATCGCAATGTGACAGGCGGGCATATTCGGTAGATATTTGAGTAGCCATAATGGTTCCATACCACCCAACCCGCGGGTTCCCCATTTCTCGAAATTAAAGCGGCGGTCGTCTCCTTCAATACACGCGTTGCATCCATCCAATAGAGCCTGAGGTGGACTAAACATCTGGTTTGCACCGAAATCCACGCCCAAACGTCCGCGGTCGATCTGTTCCACGTCCAGACCGGAATTCTCCACAGCAAGTTTCGCTGAGGCTACGCCCAGTTGGACTTCGCGACACATTACCTTGATGCTCTTACGTTGTTGTTTCAGATAAACTTTTTTCGCAGACGATTCGGTAAATTCTTTCACCTCGCTGCCCACATTTTGTGGTAGTGCAGTGCAGGACATCCCGTCGATCGGATGTATGCCACTTTTTCCGGTTACTAATCCTTGCCAAAAGGGCTCAACACCGATGCCAATCGGACTGAAAATTCCGACACCGGTTATGACCACACGTTTGCGAAGATTTTGATCACTCATGTCGATTATCAGGGCATAACTTGCCACTGAAGTCTATTTTTTGCAAGAGTTCTTTTGTAACACGAAATCTCATGACGGCAGGGAAGTAAAACTATCCAGGAAAGAGAAATCTCTTCAAATTTGCAAGCGAACGCACGTGAAACGCTTTTTCGCAAAGAACTTGACTCGGAGCATGCTTTGACGGTTCAGGCGGATTTTATCAGGACCAAACAAGCGTTGTGACCGCCGAATCCAAAGCTGTTCGTCAAGATCCGGCGAATAGGCAATTCACGGGCTTCGTTGGCTACGTAATCCAGATCACATTGATCGTCCTGGTCGTCCAGATTAATCGTTGGCGGGGCGATTTGATTTTGAAGGGCCAACACACATACGGCGAATTCGACGCCTCCCGATGCTCCCAGCAGATGGCCCAACTGGCTTTTCGTGCTCGAGACGGCCAGCTTCTTCGCATGCGAATGAAACACCGATTTAATGGCAATGGTCTCGGCCACGTCGCCCAGAGGCGTGCTGGTTCCGTGGGCATTGATGTAGTCGATACCTTCGGGGTTCAATCTTGCGTCTGCCAGCGCCGACTTCATCGCCCGCGCGGCGCCCGTTCCCTGAGGGTCGGGAGCTGTCATGTGCGAACCGTCGGATGTCATTCCATAGCCAATCACTTCGGCCAAGATCTCAGCTCCACGGCGGCGTGCGTGTTCGAATTCTTCCAGTAGGACGATGCCGGCTCCTTCGGCCATCACGAATCCGTCACGTTCTCGGTCGAACGGCCGGCTGGCACGTTCGGGTTCTTCGTTGCGCGTGGATAGTGCGTTCATCCGAGCGAAACCTGACAGACCCATCGGAGTCATTGCTGCCTCGCTGCCGCCGGTCAACATGACATCAGCCATGTCGTTTTGGATCAGCTTAAAGGCGTCGCCAATGGCGTTAGTGGCCGATGCGCAGGCAGTGGCCACTGCGCTGTTCGGACCGCGTAGTTTCCAACGGACCGAGATATTCCCACTAGCGGCGTTCACCATCAATTTGGGAATCATGAAGGGGGATACCTTCCGAGGCCCGAATTCGAACAGTCGGCAATGCTGCGTCTCGATCTCACTCAAACCACCGATGCCACTGCCGATTACTGCGCCATAGCGAAACGAATCACCTTGAGTAAAATCGATTCCCGCCCAATCAACGGCCTTCTGGGCACCGACAAGGGCAAACTGGCAAAAGCGATCTAAGCGTCTAACTTCTTTTTGTTCGATTTTAATTTGCTTGACGGGATCAAAGTCCTTGATCTCACCGCCAAAGCGCACCTTGAACTCCGAGCAATCAAAACGTTCAATTCGACCGATGCCGCTCGTCCCGGCACACAGGCGCGTCCAGAAATCGGAAATCTTGTTTCCGAGAGAGGTGACGACAGAGATCCCGGTGACGACAACTCGCCTTGTCATCCGCTAGCTCTTTTCAGCGTTGTCGATGTAATCGATCGCATTTCCAACAGAGCGAATTTTATCGTAATCGTCATCGGGGATCGTGATGTCAAATGCGTCTTCGAATTCCATCACCAATTCGACGATGTCCAACGAATCGGCTTTCAGATCATCGACGAAGGAGCTGTCACGGCTCACTTCCTCTTTCGGGACGCCCAATTGCTCAGCAACGATTACAATCACTTTCTCCTCAGTCGCCACGCTTGTTTCCTCCGTCAGCGAATGACAAAAATCAACATACCAAACCGGCTTGCTATGCCTTCAGTTCTTACATAGTTTGAGTATGCCACTAAAGTCGTCAAGAGCGAACATATAACGCGTTTTCCACCGAATGTAAACCGTAAACCTCTCAAGAGGCATCAATTGTCGTGCACGCGACTTTACGATCGATTCGCTTCAACAAACCGCGTAAAATCCTGCCCGGACCAATTTCGTAAAACTCATCCATTTTCTGGTCCAACATAAAGCGCATGGACTCTTCCCACAGCACTGGGCTAACGACTTGGCGAACCAACAGCTCACTGATTTCATCCGGTGAGTTATGTGGCAAAGAATCAACGTTAGAAACCACAGGGATGTCGGGCGCCGATAATGGAACGCTGGTCAGTGCTTCGGCTAGTCGAGCGTCCGCGGGATCCATCAAACTTGTGTGGAATGCACCCGCCACGGCCAGCGGCACGCCCCTTCCACCCGCCTGTTGGGCCAGTTCCGCTGCACGTTCGCAGGCGGAATTTTCTCCTGAGACCACAATGTTGTCTGGACAAAGGTAATTGGCGATCCACAGTTTGTCGGTATCGGATGCCTCGCAGCAAATCTTTTCAACCTGCTCGCGATCGAGAAACAAAATGCTGACCATTCCGGAAGGTGTGCGATCTGCAGCCTTCTGCATGGCTTCACCGCGACGTTGAACTAGACGTAATCCATCCTCGAACGTCATCACTCCGGCAAAGGCGAGGGCCGTATATTCTCCCAGACTTAATCCGGCCGCCATCTCACAGGCCAGGACAACAGCGGGCTGATCGGCACGGAGTTTTTCCAAAGCCGCCAGACTGGTGACAAACAGGGCGGGTTGACTGACGATCGTTGAATCGAGCTGCTCAGCCGGCCCCTCGAAACAGATCTTGGCCAAGTCATAGCCAAGGATATCGCCGGCTTGATCAAACAAGTTACGCGCGGCCGGATAATTGTCAGCCAGCGCTTTCCCCATCCCGACCATTTGCGCGCCTTGTCCGGGAAATAGAAATGCAATCTTACTCACAAAAGAGTCCTTTTCGGATGCTATAGCGGATTGCAATGGACGACGAGCACCCGACGTCGCATGGTCAGTTCGACTGTGGACGGTTGCATTTTGGATTTCGCAGGTAAACTGTCTGGAGCAATTTTCCGAGTTGTGGGACCTGGGCTCTGCCGAGTCACACCATTACCGATTCGGAGAGTTCTGCGACGATTTGCGAATTGATTTGGCGAGCTTCGAAAGTCGTGGCGACGTTCAGCGCGTTGCAAATGGATATAGCATTACTGGAACCGTGACAGATAATACAGATTCCCTCAATCCCCAGCAACGGAGCTCCTCCCTGTTCACTATACTGATAACGGCGGTTGAGTGTTTGAAACGCTTGCTGGGCAGCTTCATGTTCGGCGTCCAATTGGTCGAGCACTTCTTG
>CAUZSN010000138.1:0-6664 GCA_963582345.1 Planctomycetota bacterium | reverse complement strand
TGAAGCCGGTTATGACGTTCGCTTCATCGATCGTCGTGGCGCGGGGTTGAATCAACAGTCGCGTGGCGACGCCGTTCACGAACAGCGCTTGGTCAATGATGTCGTTCAGTTTTTAGGTGACGTCCGCCACCAACGCAACCAGATAGCCCCGACCAGTCCGGTCATTCTATTAGCGGTGAGCTGGGGTAGCAAATTGGCGGCTGTGATTGCAGGAAAGCGACCAGAGCTGCTCGATGTCCTGGTTTTGCTGTATCCGGGGATCTGTGCTCTGATTGGTCCCACGTGGTTTCAGAAACTGCAATTGGCGTTGGCGAAGAAAGTGGGAATTCGCCGAAAACTTGTACCGGTTCCGTTGGACGACGCGACGTTGTTCACTGGCGAGGCGAAGTGGCAGCAGTTCATTCGTGAGGACTCCTTAGGGTTGAAGCAAGTGACCATTTCGTTTTTACTGGCCGATCGCGAATTAAGTCGGTTGAGCCTGAAAATGCGGGACAGAATCCGTTGTCCGGTGCTTCTTATGCTCGCAGGCAACGATTGCATTATCGACAATGTGGCCACAAAACAATATTACGAATGCCTTGCGTCGACGCATCGAACACTGATCGAATACCCCGAGGCTCAGCACACCTTGGAATTTGAACCCAATCGTGACCAGTTCGTCAGTGATCTGCTGAAGTGGCTGAGTGTAGTCAGACCGCTTTGTTGAGACGCCGGCTCACATGGAGAGGAAATCGTGCGATTTATTCCGCGTCTTGGTGAAGTTGCGGTCGGACAAGTTAGGGGTTAGCGGAATATGTCACAGTTGAAAATTCGCACGTTGTGGGCAATCGCACTGATTTGTAACACGTATTTTATCGTCCGGAACCAGGACTGTGGACTTGCCTTGGCCCAGAACGATTCAATCGAATTTTCCCAAAAGCAACGGCAATTGAATGACAAGACCGACAAATACGTTCCGCTGAACAAATCGGGTACAGTTTTACTGGACTTGAAGAGAAATCGACTGAGGTTGAAGGCTAATGTCGTGTTGCGTGAAGGTCTACTAGAAATGTTGTGCTGCCGGAAGCAGACGAAAGAGCACGAATCGATTCTTTCCGTGGACGCGAAGGCGTTCGTCATCCACACTGGATTGCTTACGTTGGGAGCGAAAAAAGGAACGCCAGTTAGGTTCGCGCCAAAATTTGAAGGCCCGACAGGACAGCGGATTGACATATTTCTTGAATGGAAAGACCAGAGTGGAAAATTGCACCGTGCTCCCGCCCAAAGTTGGATTCGTCACAGCATCAACCGATTCTATGCAACGGAAATGAAAAGACTGCCTGACGACGTCAAATTGCCCGAAGACAACGAATTGCGCTTTGATAAGAGGAATCAAGAATTGGTTTGGTACGGTTGGATGAGTAAAAAGCAACTCGCGGCGTTCCTGGCCCTCAATAAGGGCCAAGCATTTCGTAAGGCGATTCAATCGTTCTACGAGCGAAGTCAGCCGCGGCAAATGAAATCTCATTGGGTGTTCGCAGGAAGCGGATTTTTCGTCGTGGAGAAGACGGGTACGAATTTTTATCAAGCGGAGGGCGGCGATTTGATCTGCGTCGCCAATTTTCCGACAGCCATGCTCGATGTGGCGATCGAAAGCAGTGCCTCCGGCGAAGAAGGCCTAATGTTTGAAGCTCACACAGAACGAATTCCGCTGTTGGGTACGCAAGTGACTATCGAGCTGATTCCCGTCGTTCAAAAACCCGGCGCCAAGAAACGGGCGACCGAGAAGAAAGCCGGTAAGTCTCGCAAGTAGACACCAGAATCGATTGCAATCTGGCCGTGCGACATCCCCAATTGCAGCCACCGTGCCAAGATGGGAGAGCTGCAAAAGAAATTCCTGCTTAGTGGCTTTCAGTGTTTGTCACGATACGTACAAGTTGCGCGACAAACCGCATTTGTACCGCTGCCCAGTTTGTCCGTCAGAATGTAGATTTGCTCATTTTGCCACGGGCTTGAAGACGATTGTCTTTCAGGTGTCACTTTTGGTGTTTAGGTCTCCTGTTTTTTTATTCGAAAACCGGAGATGTTAACGTATGACACGCCCTGCATGCCAGCACCCAATTCGAACAGGCAACCGCGGTCCGAAGTTTGTGGCCATTATCATTTCGTTTGCGGTTATTAGTTTTGTGTATCTCAACTTGGCTCCGACTTCCGTTGACGCTGATCCTTTGTTGGGCACGACAATCGTTGAGTTATCACAATTGGCGTCAGCGATTCCGCCGCTTCCGAGGTCGGCGGCCGGAGTATCTTCGGAAGCAACTGTTAATCCGCCAGTACCTATGCCGCGCGAGATTCCACCTATGCCGCGCGAGATTCCACCTATGCCGCGCGAGATTCCACTTGTGCCGCGTGAGACTACAACTGAGGACTCACCCATTGCTGAGGATCCATCGGAAATAGCAGTCACAAGTCCTCCATCCGTGAGTTACAGTCGTCTGCCGATGAGTCCGAAAATATCTGATGCCAACGTCCTGACCGGACGGACGGCGCTCTTGGTGTTCCTATCGATGCTTGAAAACAGCAGCCACAAGCTCAACAAATTTTCGGATTACACGACAACATTTTTTAAACAGGAACGAGTTGGAGGCGATCTAGGTGATGCTCAGGTTGTCGAGCTGAAGATGAGGCACTCACCCTTCAGTGTCTACATGAAATGGATCGTCGGCTGTAAAGGACGCCAGGTTCTATACGTTGACGGAAAAAACGACGGTAAAATTTTGGTTCAATTGGGTGGCTGGAAACGTCGGTTTCCCGCGATTAAATTGGATCCGAATGGATCGCTGGCTATGAAGGAATCGCGATATCCAATCACGAAGTCCGGTCTCTTAGAGATAGTCAAAATGGCGATTGCCTATCGTAAGCACGATCTGAGGAATTTGCATTATGTTGGCTGCCAAATGATTGACGGTCGGAAGTTTGAAAAATCCGACTGTTTGTGTTTCGTCGTCGAATACGCCAGCCAAACAATCTCCGAAGTCTATCGAAAGAGCATCATGTATATCGACAAGAACTCGTTGATGCCCGTTCTCATTAAGAACTTCACCTGGCCCAAAAAAGTTGCTGGTGTGAGTCCGAACAATTTGGACCAGACGACGTTGATAGAGTTTTACACATTCACGAACACTAAGTTCGATCAAAGACTGGCCAACACAGATTTCGACCGAAAGTCGTACAAATTTCGCTAGCCTGGATTATTGATGTGGGCTGGAACAGGGTCGCGTAACGTTATGCTGGAACAGCGCAAACGTATGCGATTGACGTCATGCTTTGTCTGCGGAGTGATTAAAGAAAAACGACCGTTGTTCCAGAGGAAGCAGCGTTTTCTCGTTAAGGCCTACGGATTTATAGAAATTTCGGGCTAATCGTCAGTTGGCCGTCAAGTCCTCAACTAAGATAGCTGTGTCACGTTTTGTGATACTGGGCCTATCTCTCCTGTTTACCTACAGCAGACTCATATTCGTCGTGACCCCATTCAGGGGGTCCGTGCCGCCAATCAGCCCCAATAAATCGGGGCAATACAATCGAAGCTGCGCCGTAGGAATAAGATTGCTTGCCGTTACCACCGAGTTTAGCTCAGTGGATGGCCACAGTCGCTTTGAGTCCAGCATTTTCGTGTAAGGTTTCGGATGAAACTCTGTACGCAATGCTGAAACGTTTTACGGTCCGAGAGAAATGTTCATATTAGAACATTTCTCTCAGTACGGAGCGTTTGCGATGAGGCTCGATGACTTCCGGCGGCGTCGGAAACGTGTGCAGATGATATCCAACTATTCACGCCTTCAAGATCTTGTGGACCAGTGAATGGCACACCTCGGGTCCAATCGCGGCTAACGCAGTCCAAGTTTTGTCTTCCTTCTCCTCGCCGGCGGGTGTGGCATTTGGGAGTGTGCCCCCCGCCGGTAACGGCTTTTCATGGATGATTGTTAAGATTAGTAGAGCCAAAGCGTGACTTCGCCATTTCGACTTAGGACTGGTTGCTCGGCGATTTGGCGGCGGCCACATATCCGGCGCTCAGCGGGTCGCATCGTCCACAATCGGAGTGCTGCTAAAGGCGATGACCGTTTCAAATTAGGCGGTTGTTCGTCGAAGACTGGCCAAGGCGCCAGTATGGTGCGCCAAGCACGCACGCGATGAGTTGCCCGGATGTGGATTGGGTCCAAACCGTACCAGTTGGTGTCAGGTTCGAGCAGGGTCGCCTTGTGCTCTTCCGCAATTTTTCTGAGCGATTCGTTCAGACAGTGAACGCGATCTAATATTTTTATCCAGGAAACACTACTGGCTGGGAAGAAAATGGCGCGCGTCAGATAATACCGCCAGGCCGAAAGTCGCGAGATGCTGACCATCGGCAAAGCCGTCATCACGATCTCTGCCCTTTGTTCGTCAAGTCGATTTAGGCAGGAATCAACCCAAACGATGATCTGTTCAACATCGGCTCCGTACAAGAGATCATTTCCAATATCGGTGATCAGAGCCAGTGTCTTGGTCGGTTGGACATTTGATGAGTCGAGGTCGCTCCAAAGCTGGCTGTGGCTAATTCCCGGAAGAGATCGACAAAGCACGCGGCTCCACGTTCCGAATGAACGCCCATGTCCGTGAGCAGCCACGATTTCAAGCGGAGGTGTAAGCGTGGAGCTCAGACTTTCGAAGAGCAGTGGTAACGCATAGGTCAAATTGCTGGCGCCCAGCAGGATGACTCGTTGCACGGCTCAACTCCTTCCAGGTCACATCCTGATTGTGACCATAATTTTCTTTGCTAAATCTTCCCATAATTCCTACTCAGCACGTTTCTAGGCTTTGATCTTGCAGTGGATATGATGTGCCGGGGTTCTAGTTTCATGACTGACACTCATCTTCCAAAATCAACGCGGAATCGCAATAAATTGTGGGTACTGACTGGATGAGCAGATCAATCTACGTTTATGGTATCCGAAAATGTGGTGGTCAGCCAAGGTTGAGAGAAACATCTTGCCGCAAATCGATGTGTCTGACAGAATCATGGTGTGTGAGTCGGTGCAAGCATGCTTTTTTGGCCCGAGCGAGGACACAGCGTCTTGAATGACGCATCGAGATGAATTTTCTGAATACATTTAGGATGGGTGAGATGACCAATCGAACTGAATTGATTCTAATTCTGTCGACCGTGGTTATTTGTCTTCTTTCGGCCAGCTGCTTTGACTCCTCGTCAAACGATACAAATACAACGAGCAGCGGGAACGACGAGGACGTCACGCGAAGAGTGAACATTGCAAAGACCGAAGGCGATCCGTCTGTGTCCGCCGAATTGGGTGGCTTTGGATTCTCCGGCAACGGTTGGACGACGTTGAACCCCGGCCCGTTGGGTGACCCTGCT
The DNA here is from genome assembly GCA_963582345.1 of Planctomycetota bacterium. Classification (GTDB taxonomy): domain Bacteria; phylum Planctomycetota; class Planctomycetia; order Planctomycetales; family Planctomycetaceae; genus CAUZSN01. Next base: position 1,275 of record CAUZSN010000138.1, on the reverse strand, counting down.
TTCGTGAAAGGCGGAACCCTGCTGACCAACATTCCCAATTGGCCGGAGAATCTGCGAGTTTATGGCACAGGTTCGAATACCTATCTGAACTCGATCATTCAAGGTCTGACCTATGAATCGCTGTGCGGGCTTCATCCCAATACCCGGGAATTTACTCCTGCTCTGGCCAGCCACTGGAAGATTTCTGAAGACAAAATGAAATTCTCGTTCCGTATCAATCCCAAAGCCCATTGGTCAGACGGCCAACCGGTGACCACTGACGACGTGCTGGCCACGTGGAAGCTGATCATGGATGAAACACTGGTCGATCCTATGAACCGCGAGGCGATGAGAAAATTCAATGAACCGGTCGTCAGATCCAAATACATGTTGGAAGTCGAATGTAAACAGAAAGACTGGCGAAATTTCATTGCATTTTCCGGCATGACGATTCTGCCGTCTCACGAGATCGGTTGGCTGAGCGGCAAGGAGTATTTGGACAAGTATAATTTTAAGTACACCGTGACATCCGGGCCGTATACTGTGAATCCGGATGATATCAAGAACAACGAATCGATAACGTTGACACGTCGGAAACATTATTGGGGCGGCGACAAGCCGATGAACACAGGCTTGTACAACATCGACAGGATCCGTTTTGTCGTGATCCGCGATCATCGGATGGCATTTGACAAAGCCTGCAAGGGTGAATTGGATTTCTATCCTGTGTACACGGCCAAGTGGTGGATCGAAGACTTGGCCAACTTGGAGGCAATTACGAAAGGCCATTTGATCAAGCAGAAGGTGTTTACAAAATTTCCGTCCGGTTTCCAGGGACTGGCATTTAATATGCGGCGGCCACCCCTGAATGACATGCGTGTCCGCAAGGCCATCGGTCATTTGTTCGACCGTAAGACGATGCTGGAGAAGTTCGCCTATAACGAATACGACCGTCTGAAATCATATTACCCGAACAGTGACGCGGCAAACCCAAACAATGAGGTCGTTGAATTCGACCCGAAACTGGCCGCTGATTTGCTTGTCGAAGCCGGCTGGAAAAACCGCGGGTCGGACGGAATTTTGGTCAAGGATGGAAAACGGTTGAGTTTAACAATGTCGTATAGCACGAAAGGTATGGAAAAATACTTTACCAGTTTAAAAGAGGATGCGAAAAAGGTAGGCGTTGAACTTAAACTCAGTCAGCTTACCGGGGAAACAATGTGGAATAATGCGATGGCTCGGAAATTCGAAATTTTGAGCATGGCTTGGTCGGCGAGCCTGTTTCCATCGCCTCGT
>CAUZSN010000137.1:0-6752 GCA_963582345.1 Planctomycetota bacterium | reverse complement strand
TGGCGGGGCCGAGAAGAAGTGTAAGAGCCGCCAAAACCAACCCCTGACCGCCCCCAATACGCAATTGTCGACCGATTCGTGGCCTCGCGGTATAATGACGGCAAATTCGCGACGCCGAGCACGCCTAATTGGTGGCATCGCCGGCGTATTGTTTTCACACTGGGGCTAGAGCGACGGCTCGAAACGCGGTCATCCCAACCGCTTGCCCCTTTTCTACTTTTGGGAGCTGAACGGGAATCAGCAAATTGGACGCTGAACGGGAATCTCTAGCAGTTTTAAAGCCGCTTTTCCAGCAATTGGTGAACACGCGACATCAAGTGCCTGTGGTGTTGATCCAACACCCGGAGTCAGTTTCATTCACTGATGCTATTAATTTAGTTCCGTGGTTCACTTTTCAGCCAGAGGGCTGGGGCAATGTGCGGAGACAAGAATCGATCGAGCAACTCTTGCTATACCCGCGCAGCGAGCTGTACGGGGACAGTCGTTCATATCGAACGTTCTTCTTTATCCACGATGCCAATGCTTGGCAGCTAGCTAGCGACGCTTGGAACCTTGCAGCCGAGACCGGTGCACTGTTGCGTGACTGGGCCAAAGTTTACGGAATCCAAGAGGAGACGTTGCGGCACGAGCCGCTTGATTCGCGATGGCTGTTTGCCTTGTTCGATCTAGCCTGGTCGGAGACTGCGGTTTTCCCAATGGAAGCAAAGCGATATCCGTTAGAAGATACTACTGTTGCCTCCAAATGCTCACGACCTAATGACAAAGACAAAAGAGCTGCCGGCAAGCGTTTGTTACAATTCATCCGTGATGCTTGCCCTGAATGCTCAGACGAAGATCTCGAGGATTACGCTAATCATTGGTTGGACTTCTTCCCCGTTGCAGATAGGAATTGCTTCTTTGTATTTTTGAAGGATTATATCCGTGCCTCCGTGTTTGCCATTACTGCACTCAACAACCCGATTGCGGACAGTGAAGCGATTCAAACATCTGGCGACAGTTCAGTAGCGATGGCAAGAAGACAACAAACGGCTCATAGAATCGACGGTGATGCACATCAGCGGATTGATGATGAGGCCAAGGAAGATGAAGAAGCGATAACGGCAACCGAGCCCACCAAGCAAGGTGGTGCCAGGCCAATCGTCAAGGCAACGGTCAATGAACGGATGGCGGGAACGATCATGGAAAACCACGAAGCGATGGGATGGAACTCTCCCCAATGGGCGAGGCACTTGGCGTGCGCGAAATCAACGGTAGTCGAAACGGCGACATGGAAACAACTCGAAAGTGCCCGGCAACAAGCCAAAGCCGAACGGGTGAAGGATCGGCGTCGGAAACCAAAGGCAAGCGATCAGCAGCGCGACTGACGCGAATTGTTCGGTAGGGCGAAAACCGAACGAATTGTGCGACTGCCGAACGAACTGACAAAATCCTGAATTTTTCTAATGCGGGTTTTCCTCGGGAAATCACGCATTTTTTTTGCGCCCTTGACGCTCAAGGTGAAGAAATTCGGCCTGCAAACCGAACGAACCCAGGATTCTCTTAGAGGCCCTGTTTTTTATTTCCGTTAGTTACGAGGGAAACCATGAATCAAGAATCTCACACCGAAAGCCCGGCAACGCTGGTCGCAATCATTGTTGCGGCGCGGCGATCCGGCAACCGAGAGCTGGAACGCGAAATGCGGCGCCAGCTAGAGCACCAATTCCACGTGAGACTTAGCTTCATTCGGGAATCGAGCGATCAGCAGGAGGTGACCTGTGCCCGCGACTGACAAGGAAGGTGTTCACACCACCACCACCACGCCCACCGGGCTGGCGAGTGTCGGCCCTGACGACAACACGCCTGTCCTGCTTTTGAACGAGAAGGCCGCGGCCCGCTGTTTATCGATTTCACCCCGACTCCTCTGGTCGCTTGAAGCAAGCGGCCAAATCGAGGCGATACGGATCCACCGAGCGAAGCGGTATGCTGTGTCCGAATTGCAGCGATTCGTGGACGCCCAAAAAAAACGGGGTGGCGACCGATGACCGCCACCCCGTTGAGCAAGTTTCGAAGTCTGATTTACCAGGAAATGGAGGTCAAAATCCCGTGGAAGTTCCCGATACGCTCAAACAACGAGACCAATGGGTTCTATGGAAGAACGAGAACGGCAGCAAGGTGCCTTACCAAGTAGACGGGGTACGCAAAGCAAGTTCAACCGATCCACAAACCTGGGCCACCTTTGAAGTGGCCGAGGCAGCGTACGATCCCGAAAAGCATGCCGGCCTGGGCTTCGTATTTAGTCCAGAGGACAGCTTGTGCGGCATCGACCTGGACAAATGCCGCAATTCTAAAACCTGGGTCATCGATGATTTGGCGTTGGTCGTCATCGAACAGCTCGCAAGCTATGCCGAGGTGTCGCCCAGTGGTACTGGGGTGAAGATCTGGATCAAGGGCGCGATACCTGATGGCAAAGGCTTTCAGCGAAAGCTGGACGACCAGGGACGTGCGATCGAAGTCTACGACCGCGATCGATATTTCGCATTCACTGGCGAAATCCTTCAGGGTGTGCCCGAAGATGTCAGGCCGGCACAGGAGGCACTCGATTATCTGATCGAGACGTATCGCAAAAAGCCTAAGCAACCGGCTCCACAGCCGGTCATTGTGTTGCCTAATGACAGTCAAGACGCTTGCGACCGCGCGATGGCCTATGTGCATGCCACACCGGTCCAGCAGTGCGGCGCCAGCAACTGTCACAACGCCGCGTTCTTTCTGGCGAACAAACTAGCTCGTGGTTTTAGTCTGGAGTTCAACCTGGCCGCGCGAATACTCTTTTCGTGGATGCAGGGTAACCCAAAGCATGGCTGGCAGTTTAAAGACGCCGAACACAAAATCAAGCAGGCTCTTGAGGATGGCACCGAACCAATCGGCGAGATGCTAAGTGAGGGCAATGCCGGCTCGGAGGTAGATATCTCAGGTTTACTGGATCGACCGCCAGCAGAGACTTGCATTACCCGCGCGCCGCCGGCGGATGACGAGCCAGAAAATGTCCCTCCGCCTGTTTCGCTGAATACCACGCGCGTCCCGACGATGTCGAGCAATATTTTTAATGGTTGTGGTTGGCTAGGTGACATGGTTGAGGCCGTGGCGCTGGCAACTGAGACTCCGCGCGAGTTAGCGGCGCTCATGGGATTAGGCGTGCTGGCAACTTCCTGTCAGAAGCGGTTTAGCGTACGTCCCGAGCCAGGGTATTTCGAGCCACTCAACCTTTGGATTGTGTGTGCCTTGCCCTCCGGCCACCGAAAAACAGCTGTGGTGGTCCAGATGAATCAGCCTCTCTATGACTGGGAAGCGAAGTATGCCGCCCTGATACAAGCCGAAATCGACCGTGCCACATCGGAGCACGCTACCGCCGAAGCACGCATCAAAGCCCTGCGACAGAAGGCGGCAAGGGAGAAGGATCAAACCAAGTACGCGGAGATCAAACAAGAGATCGAGGAATTGGAAGCGGGCCTTCCAAAGATACCTTCAAGGCCGGTGCTATATACGGACGACGTTACGCCGGAGCATCTCGGTACTATGTTGGCTGAGCAAAACGAGCGTATGGCAATTCTGTCCGACGAGGGTGGGATATTCGATCTAATGGCCGGGAGATACTCGAATGGCATACCTAATCTTGATGTATGGCTGAAATCACACAGTGGGTCACCGATTCGTGTGGATCGCGGGTGTCGCCCACCTGTTGATTGCCGCCATCCAGCTCTAACGATTGTGATTTCGCCACAGCCGGATGTTCTTCGTGGCTTAGCATCAAAAGAGGGATTCCGAGGCCGTGGGCTCCTTGCGCGCTTCTTGTATGGCTTGCCAATCTCAAGACTTGGTTATCGCACCCTGGAGCCTAAGCCTGTGCCAAAGGACGTTTCCGAAGCATATAGTGCCGCGATTATTGCAATCTTGGATACTGCACCTACGGTGACGGAAGAGGGCATGGAACACCCGCATGTGCTTCGTCTCGGTGAAACCGCATGGCAACTATGGAAATCGAAGCAAAAAGAAGTCGAAGTCAACATGCGGCCCGGTGGTAGGTTTGACCATATCACTGATTGGGCCGGCAAATTCCCAGGCGCAATTGCGAGGATCGCGGGAAACCTGCACGTGGCGAAGCACGCACATCGGAGACCTGAAGCCGCCGAGATAGCTAGAGATACGATGGCCTGTGCGATTGCACTGGGTAATCTTCTCGCGGAACATGCACTGTTGGCATTCGATTTAGTAGGCTCTGATCCGGCTTGGGACGGTGCTCGACGGGTCTGGAAATGGATCGAACGGGAAAAAGAACCTCAATTCTGCAAGCGCGATTGCTGGCACCCTCTGCGGGGTACATTTAAACGGGTTCTCGACATCGAACCGTCGCTTGAGGTTCTCGTGGAAACTGGGCACATCATGCCCTTGGATTCGCCGCGTAAAGGCCACGGCCCGAAAGGTAAATGGTTTAGGGTTAACCCCTTCGCCGTCGAGGCATGGGCAAGTGGCTCAAATTATTACCCCGAAATTGATGACCAGAATGACCAAATTGACCAATTCGAGAGAGGTACGGACGATACCGACGAGGAACCTGGTCATTTTGGTCATGGATCTGAGGACACAGAGGATAACGACGAATGGGAGGAAGTAGTGTGAGCGCTGCCGACCTGTTGACGGACTTGCACCGATTGGGAATCAGGCTGGAGGTCCACGGAGATCGGCTGCGGTACTCCTCGCGATCCGTCGTGACGCCGGCCTTGGCCGATCAGCTCAGGGCTCACAAGAGTGAACTTCTGGCCCTCCTGCGGACGAACTGTGACATGGTCACGGATTCAGAGACCGACGCGTTGCGTCCTGGTGATCCGTGGGATTCCGCGATCGACCCGCCCGAGCCATGCCCGGATTGCGGTTCGCTGGAACTGTGGCAGTCATTTGACGGTGACTGGCGGTGCCAGAAGTGTTCACCACCAACCAAATCACGCGAGCTAGCCAAAAAAGCGTCGGAGCTTCGTCGACTCGCCAAGATACTTAAGACGACTCCCAGGGGGACGCGGCGTACGCGCAGCAGGCTTGGGGCGCACAAATGAGGCTTTCACAAATTGCCAGAGGCGAGCGCAACGGTGATTCAACGAACTGGGACGCCTGTGGAGATGCAATGCAGTAAACGGCCAATTTGAGCCTTGCTCGCATGCTTTCGCATTGAGCGACAATCTTATGGAATCCAAGATCACTACTTGCTAGCCCGCAAGCAACGGGATATAATCAGGACATGCCAAGACGCAAGTCAATCAGCGAACAGCTACGTCAGGCGATAATGACCGCGCCGGAATCGAGGTATCGTATTGCCCGGGGCTCGGGTGTCAGCGAGGGGCAACTGTCCAGGTTCGTTCGCGGGAAAAGTGGGCTGACGTTGGACACGATTGACGTGCTGGCCGAATACCTGGAATTGGAAGTTGTGCGTCGGCCCAAACGCAGGCGGTAACAAGAATGGCCGCGCCCGGTCGCACCCGGTCGCACCCGGTCGCACCCGGTCGCACCCGGACACGGCCAAGCACATTGCAAGAAAGAGCATTATGGCAAGCGCGTACAAACGAGGCAACAAGTATTATGCGTCATTTAAGGACGAACGCGGACAATGGGTCTCAAAAGTCACCGATTGCGTTGAGAAGAAAGACGCGCTCAAGCAAGCGCGCAAATGGGAAGCCGACGCTGCCATGCGGCGCAGTGGCGTGATCGATTCCGTCTCCGAATCGGCTGAATCACAAGCCAAGCGCACTATCGAATCGCACGTTGCCGACTTTGAAGCCAAGATGAAGGCGGCTCGACGTAGCGAGGATCACATTAGTCGAACGTCGAAATTCATCCGCGAGATTTGTACGCATTCAGGTTTTGAAATACTTGGCGACATTCGAGCGGACGGGGTCGTTCAATACACCGCGTCCCTGATTGACGCTGACAAGTCGGCTCGTACCGTTGAATCACGGCTTACAGCGATCAAGTCGTTCACCAAGTGGTTGACCGAGGGTGGCAAACTTTTACGTGATCCTCTGGCTGGAATAAAGAAGCCGAGTCCGCGAAGCGACCGACGGCACGAGCGCAGGATGCTCCTTCCCAAGGAATGGCCATGGCTGGAATATGTGTTGCACAATGGTCCCAATCGTTGTGGCATGACCGGCAAGGAACGTTGCTTGCTTTACGAAACTGCGATTGAAACAGGTTTGCGGTCCAAAGAGTTGCGCAGCCTTACACGCGGACAGCTTCTACTCCATGCCGATCGTCCAGCCATCACGGTGAAGGCGCGCAGCACCAAGAACAAGACGGCTGCAAAGCAATACGTTCGGGCTGATCTTGCCGACCGTTTGCAAAGCCTGATTGCCAATAAGACAACAAAGACGCCTGTTTTCAACTTGCCGCATGAAACCAGCATAGCCAAGATGTTGCGCGCGGATTTGGCTGACGCGCGTAAGGCATGGCTCAAACAGGAGAGGGATCCTGATAAACGCGCCCAACGTGAAGAGTCCGATTTTCTTGAGCCCGTTAATGACGCTGGGGAACTATTGGACTTCCACAGTATGCGTCACACCTGCGGCGCATGGCTGGCAATTGCAGGAACGCCGTTGAATGTCGTCCAGCAAGTCATGCGGCATTCGACGATCACGCTGACGGTCGATACCTACGGCCATCTGCTGCCTGGAGCCACGGCGGATGCGATTGACCAGCTTTCGAGCATCCAGGAACCATCGATCCAACTTGCC
>CAUZSN010000136.1:0-6801 GCA_963582345.1 Planctomycetota bacterium | reverse complement strand
AGTCCTGCGATAATGGAGCCAAACCGCTGCGTTGACCATTGCCAAAGCCGTCAGCAGAATCGCGATCGATGGAGAGTGTCGACGAGCCCAATAATAGACTCCGACGATACAAATGGTGGCCATCATCCAATGCAAAATTGAGAGCATTAGAAATGGGCGATCACCCGTCAAGAAGGCAGGACTGATCAATGCCGGATAGCCTGGCGTTGTCACTAGGTGAGGATTGCCCAAGGCGGTGAGTTGTGTGCCCTTCGCCATACTGCGAGCGATTGAAAGGTAGATGCAGCCATCCGGTTTTGCATACCACCAAGGGCTAATTTGAATCGCCATCAAGAGTGACAGGATCGACAACCATAGCCGGGGACGGCGGTTCACGCTGTCCAGACAATTCTCTAGCGCTAGTAGGTGTAAGCGCCACGACATAGTTCGTGAAGTTGAACCCATAGAGCGGCGGATCGTAAACGAAGGATGAGTCCCGAGCAAGTCCGGAACCGATATGTACTTTCCACCTTTGCATTAGTGACTCCTTCTACAGCATTCGGATTCCGCAGAAGCCACGGGTTGTTCGATCGTCGGCAAGAAAATTTTCGGATAGAACTGCTGCAGTTCCAACTCATCGATATCTCCCACGGTATGTGACCAACGAATTCACCTGCCCGTACGTCAAACTGTCGAAGATGGGCTTGACTCGCATATCGAATGTGGACATAAGACGCGCTAACCACGATGTAGACCCGTACTGCAGTCGTTGAGTTTACAGATAAACCGTTCACTCGAGTCGGCGCCATCGTTGTTGTGATTCACCCGAGTTGTGGCCTTGTCACGACCAGGCCACAGTATTGACCGAAGGACTTTGTCTAGCCTGGATAATTTATCAGCCGCTCAGCGTTCTATAAAATGTGTACATGAAACAGGCGTTACGGCTATTTTTCCCAAAACACCGCGCAAATCAGCTGGAACGCGCTAGCCTCCGGTTTGTGCGACGATTGCAGCAACCGTGGGCTATCGTCCTGCAGCAGATGAATAATTCGAGCTAACGACCAGATATTATGTGGCTCTTCAACTTGGAGGTCTTCGGTCGTGCGGAGTAGAAGTTAGCTTCCACACAAGGAGAGCTAATGCCGGAAGATCGGGAAAATCCAGCAGATCTCGACATCGGGGTGATTTACACGTACGAAGACCAGTTTATGGAACCCTTACTGTCGTCGCTGGCCCGCTCAGGCGACGGAATTTCAATGCGACTGATCCTTGTCGACAACGCATCGAAATCGAGTGCGCATCCGTGGAAGTCGGTTATTCCGCGGACCACAGTTGTGCGGAACGGTCAACGTTTGGGCTACGCGGCCAATTTGAACCGAATCCTTGAGCATGCGTCAGCTCCTTACGTTCTGTTGATGAACTCGGACATACATTTCGATCCCGAGGAGCAGTGTCTTGCGAAAATGGTGCAGTTCATGAATCGTACACCAGATTGCGGTGTTGCGGGATGCCGCCTGTATCATGCTGATCATAGTTATGCATTTCCGGCGAGACGGTTTCAGACGTTGAAGACAATTGCCGCGAGGCGATTGGGGCTCACAGGGGCGGATGACGTGCTTGCAAGGTATTTCTATCAGGATCGCGATCACAACGAGTCGTTTGAATGCGACTGGCTGTCCGGCTGTTTCCTTCTTGTTCGGCGTTGTGCTGTCGAAAAGATTGGCCGGCTCGACGTTTCATTCAAAAAATACTTCGAAGACGTCGATCTGTGCCTCCGGCTTGCCTTAGCCGGTTGGAAGGTCATGTGCAATGGTGAAACGTATTGCTACCACTTGGAGCAGCGCGGCAGCCGTCGACTGTTATCGCGTGACGCATGGTTGCACCTGATGTCATATATTCGGTGGCTTAGAAAGTGGGGGTTCGCTCCGGATCGCCGGCTGGGCGGCGAGCATGCCAGTCGTCGGGTGGCCTGAGCGCGTCGCTGCAACTGAAATGACGTGGGAATTCGCGCTGTGACTGGAAGGGAAGCCATGACGCATTCCAAGGGCATAACACAGAATAATCTCAGTACGCCACTTGTTAGCGTTGTCGTGCGGACCTGTGCCGGACGTAGTGGGTTTCTGCGAGAAGCAATCGAATCGGTGCTCCAGCAGAACTACAAGCGAGTCGAGTTGGTCGTCGTTGAAGACGGGTCATCAGAAGCGGCGCCGTTGATTGAATCGATTCGCGACCAATCTCGCTCTCGAATTGTGTACCTTCCGTTGTCCAAAGTTGGTCGCTGCACTGCTGGCAATGTCGGTCTGGAAGCAGCACAGGGCGAATTCGTGCAGTTCCTTGACGACGATGACCTTCTTTTTCCACAGCACTTGTCGCAAGTGTCTAAGGCACTCAGTCAGAACGCTGCGGCGGTCGCTGCCTACGGTGTGGCCTATGAAGTACCAACTGTAGTGTTAAGTCAGAGCCCTTTACGCTACCAGGAGTTGGGCTGGTTTGTCGCGCATCGTCAGCCGTTTTCTCACCAACTGCTGGCAAGCGAAAATTTTCTGCCAATTCAGACGGTCCTTTTCCGGCGGCTGTTGTTCAAACAATGCGGCGGATTCGACGAACGGCTGGATTTCCTCGAGGATTGGGATTTGTGGAGAAGGTACAGTCGACAGGGAGACTTCGTGTTCGTTGATCAGTTGACTTCACTTTATCGCGTACCGGGGAGTCCCGCCGCGGCCGCAGCACGGCAACTGAGGTTTGACGCAAGATGTGGTCCATTGCGAATCCAGCTCCGTGAACTCGCAGATGGGTCGCAGGGGATACGTTGGCGCGAATGGTTGCGCCAGGTCGTGCTCACTCGACCGTGGCTTTATGGAATCTACTGGCACGGCCGCCGGATGTACTATCGCACAAGAACGGCCAGATGACAGATAGGGTGGCGGGTCCGCATGTTCTCCAGAAACGTTTCAAAACATTCAAATGTTGTAACACTTCAGCCAAACGAAGTGGCATGGCCTTTCAAGATCGTCACGACTCGGTTGACGGCCTGCAAATTTCGTCCTTCGACTGTTTCAGACGGCTAAAGTATTAATCAAATGTGGTGTTTCACATAACTTAGGGTTCGATTAAACTGATCTGGACAGCCGCCATCAATTCAAGTAAATCGCTTCGAATATTCAGAAAATGAACGCAAGCCACTGGAACCATTGATGGCTAAGAAGTCTGCGTTGATCACGGGAATCACGGGCCAAGATGGAAGTTATCTGGCCGAATTTCTGTTAAATCAGCAGTACGAAGTTCACGGTCTAATCCGCCGCGCTTCGACTTTCAACACCAGTCGCATTGCGCACCTGTACCAGGATCCACATCTACCGACCACACGTATCTGGCTGCATTACGGAGATTTGTCGGACGGCAACAATTTACGGCGACTGATTGGCGAAGTGCAGCCCGATGAAATTTACCATCTGGGAGCGCAGTCGCATGTCCGCGTCAGTTTTGATCTGCCAATCGCCACGGCTGACGTCAATGCGATCGGCACGTTACGTCTGCTGGATGCCGTTCGAGAATTTGAGGGGCAGGCCGGATGCCACGTGAAGATGTATCAGGCCTCCAGCAGTGAGATGTTTGGCAAAGCATATGAGGTTCCGCAATCTGAAAAGACCCGCTTCTATCCGCGCAGTCCTTACGGGATTTCAAAGGTTTGTGCGTATTGGACCACGGTAAACTACCGCGAAGCATACGGAATTCATTCGAGTAACGGAATTCTTTTCAATCACGAATCTCCACGACGTGGTGAGACATTTGTCACCCGCAAGATCACTCGCGCAGTCGGGCGAATTAAACATGGACTTCAAGACAAGCTCTACTTAGGTAATCTTGATGCCAAACGTGACTGGGGATACGCGGGAGATTACGTTCAAGCCATGTGGCTCATGCTTCAGCAGGAACAGCCCGACGACTACGTCATAGCCACGGGAGAATCACATTCCGTTCGCGAGTTTGTTGAAATGGCCTTCGCGCACGTCAACCTGGACTACAGTGATTTCGTCGAAGTCGACCGACGTTATTTTCGGCCGACCGAAGTTGATCTGCTTTTAGGCGATGCCACCAAAGCTCGCGAAAAACTCGGTTGGACACCGACGGTCACATTTGAAGAATTGGTCCACATGATGGTCGAAGCCGATATGGAACTCGCTGCATGTGACAAGACGCTGCTCAAAGCCGGTTACCAACCGAACATGCTCGGTGTAAGTGGGGCTGCCTGACCCACAGGAGATGCCGGAGCGATGGAATGATCGATTGGAGTCAATCAAATGTCACGGTAACCGGCGGAGCCGGTTTTTTGGGTCGAGTCGTTTGCCAAAAGCTGCGGCAACTAGGTTGTGCAAACCTTAGCGTACCGCGGCGTGCTGAATACGATCTGACGACCGAATGTGGCGCGCGACGCATGTTTGAGACGTTTCGGCCCGATATCGTGATTCATCTCGCTGCGGAAGTCGGGGGCATTGGAGCCAATCGGACTCATCCGGGCCGTTTTTTCTACGCCAACATGACCATGGGGCTGCATCTGATCGAGTTTGCACGCATCTACGGAACTCAGAAGTTTGTGCAAGTCGGTACCGTGTGCGCTTATCCAAAGTTTACGCCAGTGCCATTCAAAGAAAAGGAACTTTGGAACGGCTTTCCCGAAGAGACAAACGCGCCCTACGGCGTCGCGAAAAAAGCACTGTTCGTCATGCTCGACGCTTACCGCCAGGAATATGGATTGAAGAGTTCCGTAGTCGTTCCCGTCAATCTGTATGGCCCGGATGATAATTTTGACACAGAAACATCTCATGTCATCCCAGCCCTGATTCGTAAGTGCCAACACGCTGTCGAGAATAATGACAATTCAATCGTCTGTTGGGGAACAGGGTCGGCGTCCAGAGAGTTTTTGTACGTTGACGACGCGGCCGAGGGAACTATCCGTGCGGCCGAGATAATGGATAATCCCACGCCGATTAATCTCGGGACTGGTTCTGAAATTTCCATTCGTCAGCTTGTCGAGTTAATTGCAGAACTTACACAGTTTAATGGGGACATCAAGTGGGATGATTCGCTGCCCGATGGTCAACCACGCCGGTGTCTGGACACATCTCGCGCAGAACAGCTTCTGAATTGGACGTCCAGGGTCGAGTTGCGTGACGGGCTGAAACGAACAGTCGAGTGGTATCGGATGGCGCGAAAGAAGCACGTCGCTTAGAAACCTGTTGACAAAGCGGAAAGCCAATGTTTTCAACGGGCTGTTAGGTCGGCGTCGCCTTTTTTAAATGCAGCAGAACCGCAAGCCAATATGCATTGATTCGCATCCAACCGTACATAAATCGAAAATGCTCGTGCAGTGTCAGCTTTACGCGGGATCTATATTTCCGCTTGACAACGTATGCCTCGTCAAATGATCGCCGAAGACCTGAAAACGTCTTTGCGTCGTGATGGACTCGCAAGCAGGACAGGACTTGTGGCACACGGACCACTTTGCGAGCCAGTGGCAGCATACGCAGCCAGAGGTCCAAATCCATGGCATAGTACAGGTTAACATCCACACCGCCAGCGTCCGAAAAAAGTGATCGGCGAAAAAACAAACTCGGCTGAAATACGCAACAGCCGGGGCCTAAGAGGAGATCCTTCCAAGTGAGAGTCTGTGGAGCCGACACTTGTCGAAACGTGCCGCCATTCACGTCAACACATTTCCCGTCGCCAAAAACTATATCGACCTCGGGGTCGCCGGAAAAATTGTCGGCCACGATCTTCAAAGACTCGCTGTGGGGATAGAAATCGTCGGCATTGAGCCATGCGATCACTTCGCCGCACGCCAAACGGACTCCCTTGTTGATCGCGTCTGATTGACCTCGGTCGCGTTCAGAGACCCATTGAATCTGATTGCCGTACGCGCGCAAGAAATCAACTGTGCCGTCAGTTGAGCCGCCGTCAATCACGATGATCTCTTTGGTGACATTCTGTGCCAGGCAATTATCAATGCATTGTCGAATGAAGCGACCGTAGTTGTAGCTGGGGATGATCACTGAGATTAGAGGGCAGTCAACTTGGTTCATTCGAATACTCCTGTTGGATAGTTGCAAACTATATTCGACTTGCGAATACGGTCACAAGAGGACTGGGCTGGAGTGTTAGGGGAGTTTGCGAAGTCGTACACAAAACAAGGTCGCGACAGGTCTTGACCTCATTTTTTCGTCCCGGTATAAGTGCTCGCCTTTTCGCCTAAGGTTTGTTCTGCCACCCAGATACATCAACGACTCAATCGATCAGTCAGTTTTATGCCGACCACCGTTTTCGAGTCGCAGACCGTAGCCGATCACCACGGTAGGGACTTTCCAAGTCGGCTTCCCGAGACGTTGATCCAGGCCGAATGCGGTTGGCGACGACTGTGTTTGGGTGAACTTTGGGAGTACCGTGATCTGATATCTTTGTTGATTTGGCGAAATGTGAAAGTCCGCTACAAGCAAACCGCGCTTGGTGCCTTGTGGGCAATCTTGCAGCCAACGTTGATGATGGTGGTCCTGGCCATTGTATTTGGACGCATGGCAGGCCTGAACTCGGCCGAATTACCCTATCCCGTTTTTTTGTATGCCGGGTTGCTTCCGTGGACGTATTTTTCATCGTCTGTGCTGGGTGCGGCCAATAGTGTGGTCGAGTCCGAACGGATCGTGACCAAGGTCTACTTTCCGCGGCTAGCACTACCCATTTCTGCGATCGGTGCGGCGTTGGTCGATTTCATGTTGGCGTTTAGCGTTTTGATTGCATTGATGTTTTTTTATGGAATCAGTCCTTCCGGCA